>NZ_DBMCWA010000011.1:12916-13416 GCF_056977735.1 Succiniclasticum sp. | reverse complement strand
GTCAGGCTCGTATCCGCCAGGTCCTTCGCCGCTACCGTGAACTTGTTGGACGCTTCATCATAGGTCACATCTACATGGTCACTGCCCGCTACTTCTGCACCAGATACTGTATATGTAGTGGTATTACCGTCGGTTTTAGAAGAAACTCTTGTATATTTATTGCCAGCTTCAACAATACTGATTGAATCTTCACCAACATATGCACTTAAGTCGACCGTAGACTTACTGTCATCAGATCCTAACAAAGTTAGTTGATTCTTAGATTTATCAAGAGATATAGAATATGTGGTATCTGTGTCGATGGACTTCAGGTCCACCGTCGCAGACTTGTCGTCCGTGTCCGTGATCGTCAGCGTCGTACCGTCCAGCGTCGCAGTGGAAATGTTCGCATGCGTGTCCGTGTCGATGGACTTCAGGTCCACCGTCGCAGACTTGTCGTCCGTGTCCGTGATCGTCAGCGTCGTACCGTCCAGCGTCGCAGTGGAAATGTTCGCATGCGT
>NZ_DBMCWA010000011.1:6000-12816 GCF_056977735.1 Succiniclasticum sp. | reverse complement strand
GTCCGTGTCGATGGACTTCAGGTCCACCGTCGCAGACTTGTCGTCCGTGTCCGTGATCGTCAGCGTCGTCCCGTTCAGCGTCGCTTTGGATATGTTCGCGTGGGTATCCGTGTCGATCGTGGACAGGTCTACCGTCGCAGACTTGTCATCCGTGTCCGTGATCGTCAGCGTCGTCCCGTTCAGCGTCGCTTTGGATATGTTCGCGTGCGTGTCTTCGTCCTTCAACGTGTAATCTTCACCATTAATGGTTAATGTCGTGAGTGCAGTTTTGCTGTCTCCTTTTACGACTGAACCGGTGGGTAATTTTACACTATTTGTTCCATCAGAAACCGATATGCTTGTATCAGTTCCTCCAGTTCCTCCCTCACTGGTAAAGGTCAGAGAACCATCTATGGCAACAGGTCCGTCAATTCCGTTTCTGTAAAGAGTGTATGTACCGGTAGCGCCAGTTTCACCGCTGCTGGAAATATTCTCCAGCTTTCCTTCTTTCACGTCATTGTGCATTAACGCTTCATCATTCCGTACCAAAGCTTCCATATCCGCTTGATATTGGGCAATTGTATAGTCTTCCAAAGTAGCATTCACATCGGTAGCTTCCGTTGCCCAGAACGTTCTATAGCTGTAAGAAACATCCCTGGTATATCTTTGAACACTATTACCACTGAACCGATAATGTTGACGATCATATGTTACATCGGAATAAAAATGCTCATAAGTGTTATTAGCGGTATTATAAACATAACTGCCAGTGTTGTCAGCAGCGTAATTATAATCTGTTATGCGTGCAGTTTTAAGGATTTCATTATTATACCCGTATACCGATCCTGTATAAACCGTTCCGTCTGATTTAAGAAATACGCCTACTATATCTGTACTTCCTTTTGTCAGGCAGTAAACATTAGAGAAGTCTACTACTTCACCATTATACATATATGTTCCCAAATCAGAATTCCAGGTAACCGGCTTAAATCCGGAATTGATTCCGCCATCAGTTATTGCGCTCAAATCAACCCAACCGTTTTTATACCACTGACTTGCAACTTTTCCATTGTATCCCGGGTCATAGATAATGTATCTGAAAGAATGATTAGCCAAAGTGCTGCCGGAGTTCGTTGCTGCCACAAAAACACCCGGATCCACTGAGTTAATACTTTCATCTAAATTCGTCTTCTTGCCTGTCGAATAGATAATGGAACTGGTAGAATTCATTTCTTCCGACAAATCTTTATGCGGAACAATAACAAAAACACGTCCGTTAGCACTTAAGTCTGTATATTTAGTATAGTTACCGCCAATAACATTATAACCATTTGCAACATAATAAGTATAAGGGTTACCAGAGTCTCCGGTTACATTAATTGTTGTTTGTGTATAACCTCCTGGATTTTTATCATATAGTGCCACATATTGCTTATCCTCAACCGGCGCAAATGTCGGTTCCGGGGCTGCATTTACCGTTGATATTCCAACACCTGTCACCAGTCCCGCAGCAATAACCGCCGTCGTTACCGCCAGTTTCCCAGCTTTAACGATACCGTCGCATTGGGGAGCTTTTGCATTCCGTTTTGCCAACTCACTAGCAACCACGTAGCAGTTTCTTGCTTTAGACCATATAACTCTGTAAATTTTATTCATGTAGATAGTTCCTCCTTGATCTACAAATAGTTAATTAAACACGCAACATTTAAAAGGATGCACTCACCCATTATCTTATATATTATAACCCCCCCCGTTTTGTTCTTGTCAAGTAGACAATTATATACATTTTACACACGATATTTTACTATATTTTTGCCTTCTAATTATAAAAAACCGGGTATATACCCCGGTTTTTTTATAATTGTAGAATACATCTGTACAATATTTTGTATACTTTAATTTATTATTACTTCTGCTTCCAGCCAACTTTACTGACATCCAACTTATTTTGTTTAAAATTCTATTTCAAAAACTGTTTGCGTATGTTTCTCCCTTTACTTCCCTGCGCTTAATAAATCCCCAGCACCTTTAATATTAGCAATGTCTTTTCTGTAACAGGTTTAATGTCCGGATGTATTCCGGCGAACGCAGTGCCATGTAATTTTACCAAAATGGGTGTAAAAACACCCGGTTTTTCTTCGTCATACCGCATGGTTACTTGGTTTTGACCCTACGCACTCATTAATATATGACAGACAGGCGGTTATGCATCAGTAAGGCATAACCGTCAGACAGGCAATTCAATCTGTCTGAGAAGGGGTCATGGGGTTTTACGCCCATTTCTCCCACTTTGTCGTTTGGAATTCACCACCTAAATCAGGTTACTTGGTATCAGACTGTTGTCTGCATCAATGGGAAAGGGCCTGGGAAACATACACACGATCCCTCCGTAGCCCCTCAGCAGTGTTGTCTTTTCGACAACCGAAAACTTCCTGATTTCTTTCTTCTCAGGATTGGCGCTTTTTTTGATCTCCAGCGGATGAATCCTGCCGTTTTCCTCAACAAAAACATCTATCTCCTTTGCCTTATCATCCCGATAAAAGCTGAGCAGGGCTCCGTTTCTGGCATAAGCGTAGTTCTTCACCAGTTCCATGATCACATAGTTTTCGTAGAAGTGACCGCTGGCAGCCCCTTCACGTAACGATTCCGGCGTGAGCCACCGTGTCAGATATGCACAAAGCCCCGTATCGCAGAAATAAAGCTTTGGCGTCTTTACAAGCCGCTGCAGCTCATTATTAGAATACGGTTCCAGGAGATAGAGCACATCCATATCCTGCAATACTGCAAGCCATTTTTTTGCTGTGACCTCAGATATCCCGGCAGCCTCGCCCAGTGTTCGGTAATTGACAAGATTGCCAGTCAGCGCTGCACAAGCCCGGATGAAACGTTTAAAGCCAGCAACATCCTTAATCCCCTCATCATTCACAGCATCGGCAATCAGATAGTTATCAATATACGACTGATAGTAAGTCTGCAGCATCTCATCTGCAGCATTCTGCACATCCGCAAATCCGCCTTTCCAGATGTGCACGAACACATCCGCAATATCATTATCCGGAATGCCGGCCTTTCGATTCAGCAAACATTCCATGGAAAAATCCAATGGAGCTGCATCAAGGATTCCCATTTTTTCGCGTTGGGAAAGCCCATACAGGCGTAAAATTCCAAGCCGCCCTGCCAGCGATTCCTGTGAACGCTCCATAATTTTCCGGCGTTGGGAACCGGTAAGCCAGAAACGGCCCCGTTCCTCACTTTCATCGCACATAATCTTTATATGTTCTAAAAGGTTTGGGGCTTTTTGAATCTCATCTATCAAAATGGGCGGTTTATATGTCTGGAAGAAAAGTCGCGGGTCATGTAATGCAAGCTCCCTGGCAAAATCATCGTCCATCGTCACAATGGTCCGCTCATGTTCTTCCGCCAAATGCCTGAGCATGGTAGACTTTCCGACCTGACGGGCGCCTATCACGAGAACCGCCTTAAAAAAGCGGTCTGCTTCCAAAAATTTTCTTTCCAGCTCGCGATGAATATATTCCATGTCACACCTCCAAAATGGCGGTAATCCAAAGTCCTGTTATATTATACCGCCATTTTCTGTAGAATGCAATGAATTTTGTTGAATCGACATGTTGTTGTATCAGGCCAGAGGGGAAGCAGCGCTGGTTACGTTAGAAGAAATGTATAAGCCATAAAGCAAAACCCGGGTGTAAAAACACCCGGGCTTTTTTGTCATGCCGTATGGTTACTTAGATGCTGCTTTCGCCGGAACCGCTGTTGCAATCTTGCTTCCGTACATGTCACGAGTTGCCTTGTCCATATTGTTCACGCGCACCCGTTCAATCTTGTTGCGGTCGTTGTCCTGTCCGGAAATACGCTGTACATAGATGCGGCCCAGTTCCGCTTCAAATTCTTTGGCTGCTCTTTCATTCAGTTTGATACCGTTCTGGAGAGCCCTGTCAAGCATCGCCGCGAATTCATAGCGGGTCATCGCACGGTCACCCTTGAACAGTCCGTCCGGGTAGCCTTCCAGCGCGCCCTGTCTCTGCAGGTCAGCCACATACTCATATGCCCAGTGGTTCTCCGGAACATCCGGGAACATGGAAGCATCGCTGATTGCATTTTCAGGCCCTACCAGCTTGTTGACCAGTGCTGTCAGTTTCGCGATCTGTTCATCCTGTTTGGCGATATGGCCTTTCAGTTCCACAATTTCATGCGCCATAGCCGTCCGGGTATTGGAGATCCGGTTTACCCGATCCAGTGCAAAGCTTACGCCGGCATTCACCATGTTCTCGCCGTTGCCGAAGGTTCCGCCCATGGAGAACATCACTCGTTCATCAGGACGATAGAATGCGCCGACTGCCGCTGCATTGGCGCTTCGATAATTGCCAACGCCTGCCGCAAAGGTCAGCTTGGAATCCGGGTCGAAGTCCATCGGGTGCAGGGCCGCCAGGGCTGCCGCACCGGCCAGGCCTTTCTTCATGCGACTATCCAGATTATTAACCTGGTTACTTACATTATTGATTGCGTTGCCGGCATTTTCTGCCAAATCATTCAACTGACTCACATTAACGGCATCGGTATCTGCCTCTCCGTTAGCCACGTTGGTAATCTTCTTGCCTCCGGCGTCAACTCCGTCCTTCGTCACGGAAGGTCCGCCAGCAATTGTCAGCCCCTCACCGTTAAGTGTCGTGTCACCGGCCTGCACTGTCGTGGTTGTTACCTTATCACCCGTTATTGTAGTGCCACCGACCGTAACGGTACCGGCGTCACCATCCATGGTAATATTGTCACCCACCTTGACAGACTTGTTCACCTGGATACTGTCCACATCCTTAATATCTTTCGCCAACTTGATGTTCAGGGTGCTGCCGTCAGCTTCCACGCCGATGTTTCCATCGCTGAGGTCGCCTGTTGCTCCGCCCTTCAGGTTCAGGGTATCGCCCAGCTTAATCTTGTCGCTGGTTCCCGTATCACCTGCAAAAGTCAGGCCTTCATTTTCGGCTTTGTCCAGAGCAGCTTTTGTTTTGTCGCTCAGGTCGACTTCATAATCTGTAATGTTTGTATCTTTATCTTTTGCTCCCTTCGTTACTTTGACCGCATCCGAGCCAGCACTGACAGAAGCTCCGTCCGCGTTGACAGTATAGATGCTCTGACCGTCTTTTCCAGTGCTTTCCTCAACCGAAGCAATGTTGGTACCGCCTTCCACTTCTGTCTTCGAAGCAGATGTAGCCTGTTTCAGCTGGCTCAGGTTCACAGCGTCCGAATCTTCCGTGCCGTCTGCCACGTTGGTAATCTTCTTGCTTCCGGCGTCAATGCCGTCTTTTGTAACGGACGGACCGTCTACAATGGTGAGACCGTCGTTGCCGATGGTGGTATCGCCTACGGTGACTTTGTTAGTCGTTACACCGCTGTTATCAATGGTGGTGTCACCCACAGTCACATTATTTGTAGTTACGCCACTATCATTAATGGTAGTATTGCCAGCCTTAACTTCTTTGGTGGTTACCGAGCTGTCGGTAATCTCCGTATCGCCCATGGTGATCTTCTTGTCTTCGATGACCGTGTCGCCTACGGTGACCTTGTTGGCCGTTACACCGTCGGTGTTGATGACCGTATCGCCTGCAGTGACGCTGTCAACATTCAGGTCTTTGGACAGGACTACGTTCAGTTTATCATTTTCTCCTTTTACAGTGATATTTTCGCCGTCACCTACAACCTGAAGTACTTCGTTGTTGCCTCGCTCCAGAGTAGTATCCGTATTTTCACCCTGGAACTTCAGTTTCACGGAATCTACGGCGTCTTTCGTAGCTGCATCATACAGATCCTGCAACTGTTCTTCTGTTGCTGCCCGGCCAGCATCATAGACACCGTCCTTGCTCCAGGTAGTGTTGGTCAGGCCCGTCACTTCGCCTTTCGTCCCGTCAATGGTCACGGTGTGTACGTCGGTCCCATTGCCAATCTTCACTACATTGGCCAGATCAATGTTGCCTTCACGCAACGTCAGGTTCTCTGCCAGCTTTGCTTTGGCAGTATAAGTGCTCTTATCTTCACTTTGTGTTACTTCAATACCACCTTCGCCTTTCACCGTAACGGCATCACGGGCAATGTTGGTGATAACGGTCTCGCCCTCTTCAGTAATGTTGCTCAGGTCTTCATTAGCCAGACCGGTCACACCTACTTTGACAGTGCGAGTGGTGTCGTCTGCAGTTACCGTTACGTGCTCATCCGCTCCTGCAAAGGTCAGGTCTTTGTGTTGCGGGTTCACGTTGATCGTGCTTCCCCCAGCCTTTGCATTCCAGCCGGCGTCTAAGTCTTCACGGTTCTTGGTGATATTGGCAGTGTTGGTGCTGATATTTTCCGTATTGATGTCCTGCTGGGTCTTGCTTGCCACGTCCTCAATCATCACTTCGACGGGATCCGCATCCTCGTTCATGGCGTCTTTCACCTTCAGGGTAACAATGCCTTCACTGTCTGCTTTGTATTTGCCGTCATCTGCCGGTACCAGCCGATAATCGGAAGCCCCCAGGTCGCTCAGGCTGATGGTTTCTGTCACACCGTCGTTACGGCTGAACGTTACCGTGTTTCCTTCTTTGGTCACCGTGGTATACGTGTTCTTCAATGCGATTGCCGGGATATCGTTCCCGTCTTCATCCGTCAGTTTCAGACTTACCGCATCACTCTTTTCCGTTGCTTCCGTTGCGGTTCCACCTGTTACCTTGTTATGGGTAGCATTAATCTTCACTACGCCGTCCGCTGCTACTTCTGCCGTCGTGTTTGTACCGTCCGTAAAGTTCAGACCGTCAGACAGTTTCACACTCTGCGCATTGGAACCGTTAG
>NZ_DBMCWA010000011.1:0-5900 GCF_056977735.1 Succiniclasticum sp. | reverse complement strand
ACAACAGATTTCCCGGTGTTGATTTTCACTACGCCATTAGCTGCTACTTCTGCCGTCGTGTTCTTACCATCCGTAAAGTTCAGACCGTCAGACAGTTTCACGCTCTGGGCGTTTTCGCCGTTCGCTTTATACGTCAGGTTGTCTACGTCAATCTTATATGAATAATTTCCGTCAATATCTGTGGGTGTAACCTCATTAACACTTGTTACATTGGCGCCTGCTGTAACTGTTGTACGCGCTTTCTTCAACTGACTTACGTTCACCGCGTCCGTATCAATTTCTCCGGCTGCCACAAACTCAATTTTCTGATTGCCGGCACTGATTCCTGCCGATGTGAACTGGGTGTTGACAGGCGAATCTGTAATAATCTTGATTCCCTTCTGAGAAACAACCGTTGCTCCTTCAGCTACATTGCCTATCGTAAGAGACCCTTTATCACTCAACTGAATTTTATCGGAAAGCTTAACTTCAAGTGTATCAATCCCATTCGAAATGACCGCGATATTATCATCAGTCAGATTCTCCGGCTTCGTATTCGCGCCACCGATGATATCCAGTTGCTGACCCGGTTTTCTGGAAATGATGTACGTATCAGGTGTTGTGTTGTCTCCACCAAATTTCAATGGAGCCATTGAGTCCTGAATCTCTTCCATATTGGCTTTTACAGTATAGGTGCGAACATTGGTACTCTGGTCCAGGTCCCCACCTTCTACTGTTACACCTGTACCGGATTTCAGTTTGGTATCATAGGCATTGACAGTATAGATTGCATGGCCGTCGGTTCGGTCGAATTCTGTATCCAGCTTCGTGTTTGTACCCTGGTTAAGTTCCACCCGGGATGTCTTCAGCTGTGCTACATTCACTGCATCCGTATCTTCAAATCCTGCCGCCACGTTAGTAATCTGGCGTGTGTTCCTGCTATCGCCGACAGATACTGCTGCCGCCGTAGATTTCCAGGTAGCAGTTTCCAAAGTTGAGGCCTTCCCTGTAACCGGATCATACCCGACAACTTCCTTATCCGTATCCGCAATGCTGTTGCTGCCCAAAGCTACGCCACCCTTAACAGTAGCATTGGCATTCGTACCAATCACGACTGCATCAACAGCCGAAGTTGCTATTTCTCTGTCCGCAGAACCGATGACCACTACACCATCTGCGTTGGAAACGGTACGGTTGGTACCGATAATACTGTTATTGCTGCCGTTGGAAATCGTATTCTTATATCCGATAGCGCTGTTATATTCAGCAAATTTCGCCTCCGCAACTTCGGTTCCTTCGCCACTTGCCGCAGTTCCGGTAATTTTGTTGCTCACGCCAATCATGGAAGACTTCTTCGCATAATCCGCCGTATTGCCGCCGCCGATGGCCAATACATCGCCACCATCTTCCGGAGCCGATACGCCAAATGCATCCATTCTGGCTTTTAACAACGTATACGCAGTTTTTGCTGCATCAGAATCCGCACCCCATAATTTAACAGCCGATGCATATACACCGTACATTGTACGTAGTTCTTTAACCTGAGCATCTTTCAAAGCGCCGTACGAATTGGTAATTTTATTGCCCGTACCAAAGACCAGGGCACCGTTGGCATTGTTAGTTGTATTAGCCAGACCTACTACGCTATTGCCAACCCCATCATAAGCAACGCCTTCTGCTGCGCCCACTTCATTGAAACTGCCATAAACGGACGCACCCGTACCCTGATAGGTAGTTGTACCTGCAATGGAAGAATAAGAACCGGCTACCGCCGAGAACATTCCGTTCGTTCCTGCCGCTACACCTGCAGCGAGGGAATCTGTTCCAGTTGCACCATCATTATTATAGTTTGATTTATGCACTTTACCTAATACAGGTACTTCGTCATTTACACTGTAGTAATTGCTTTTTGCAGCTTTCAACTGGGCCACGTTGACCGCATCTGTGTCCTGTGTACCAGCTGCCACGCCAGTAATCTGACGGGTAATATCATGTTCTGCATCACCGACAGATACCGCTGCAGTCGTGGATTTCCAAGTAGCTGTTGTATCCGTAGATGCCTTATCTGTTAAGGGATCATATCCAGAGGCGCCTGCAGCTACAGAAGCAACCGTATCTTTGCCCAGCGCAACACCGCCGGCTTTTGTAACAGATGCGTTGCTACCCAGGATAAAGCCGTCAGCCACTTCAATTGTATTATCGTTACCAATCGCATAAGAACCGTCGCCTGAAACAGTGCTGGGATCACCAAATGCTCCGGCGTTTTTACCGGAAACGGTATGCCCTGTACCAATAGCAATACTGTTTTCACCGGATACGGTGGAGCCGTTGCCAAACACAATGGCGCCTGCAGCCTCTTCTGTAGCCTTTGCATTTTGACCGATTGCATAGGTATAATCTGTAAGAACCTGTGCTCCCTCACCGATGGCTACGGCAGCTTTGCCTGCGCTGACTGTTGCTGCTGTGGTTCCAGTTTCGTCAGTACTTTCTGCCGCTTTCTCACCTACTGTTCCGCCCAAAGCTGCCAGTGAGTTTTCACCGTACGCTTTAGATTCCACGCCAAACGCGGTTGCATAATCACCGGAAGCATCTGTTTTGCTGCCAAAAGCTGTTGCCCCTTCGCCAGAAGCTGTAACTTTTTCATCTGCAGTACCAATTCCAAACGACGTAGCGCCTTTGCCACTGGCTTCTGTGTATTGGCCAAATGCGGTGGACATTAATCCGGATGCGGTTGATAAATTACCGAAAGCTGTAGCCGCCTGTTCGCTAGCAGTAGTAGAGACACCAAAAGCCGTTGCACGACCAGCGCTGGCGGTAGTTCCCGAGCCAAATGCCGTTGACATGTTGCCGGTAGCCTTTGTTGCATTACCAAATGCGGTAGCCGCCTGGCCACTGGCTGTATTGGATGCACCCCATGCCGTAGCATAATTATTGGTAGCATTTGTATTTGAGCCGAAGGCTGTAGAATACATGCCACTTGCTAATGTGCCTGATCCAAACGCTGTAGCCGCTGTATTACTGGCTGTAGAACCCATACCAAAGGCCGTGGATGCAAAAAAACCACTCGCCGTCGTATTATTACCAAATGCTGTCGCAGTGTTTTCGCCACTGGCTACTGTACCCACACCAAAGGCCGTCGACTGATAACCGGAAGCTTCTGTATTCTGTCCGAATGCTGTAGAGTCATAACCGCTGGCAACGGTTGATTCACCAAATGCCGTTGCAGCGCGACCATAAGCAACGGTCTGTGTACCAAATGCCGTTGAATCAACACCCCAGGCTTCAGTTTCAGATCCAAATGCAGTAGCTCGCGCACCAACTGCATATGTATACTTACCCCAAGCAGTTGCCTGTTTTCCGAAATCATTGTGTTCACCTGCGCTGCCTTCATACCGCTCTTCCATCCAGTTCCAGTGGGCTTCTCTTGTTTCGTCATCATCCCCTGCTTGCGTCAACTCTCCCCAAGCTGTTGCATCCGGCCCCTTGGCGGAAGCAGAAAAACCATGTACATAGGAGTGTTCACCACTGGCGACCAGCTGTCCGGTAGATCCTTCGCCAATCGCAATCGCACCATCACCCGTGGCTTTTGCACCGTTGCCGATAGCGATGCTACTTGCACCGGTTGCACTGGCTGCCACACCTGCAGCTATAGCATTGAGGCCGGTTGCACCGGTATTGTTATAGTTACTCCCATGGGTACCGCCATCATTGACACTGTAATAATGAACGCCAGTATAATTTGCTACTTCCTCTCCGTTAACTTTAATAGTAAGTGAATCGTCATTTGCATGTTTGGTACCATTCGCATTGACAGTTGCAGTTACAACATCGCCTGTCTGAACTGTTGCTTCATATAAAGTCTCTTTACCGGAAATCTGATCTTTCATCTTGATTCGGTTAGTCATAAAATAACCATTCGATTTTTTATTGACTTGCCCCACCATCATATCCAGATCCTTGTTTTCTACCGGTCCAGTTATAGTAGTCATCTTGGGATCTTGCGGCGCATTTCCATTCTGATCAACAATATTAGTTGTCCACGCACCATCTTCATATTTAGCTGTTACCGTATAAACATTTGTAACATCAGCGGGAGGCGTCATCAACTGTATATAACCTTGGGGATTTGATGTCCAAACATTTCCATGAGAATCTGTTAACGTCGTAATCCATTTTGCAGAAGATGTGTTCGGTTTGTCAGAATCGGTATATGCTGAAATATAATATACATCCCCCGCTTCTGTCGTATACGAACCAGTATAACTTTTTCCGTCATCACTGAATCCGCTATTTTCAGATAAAGTTCCGTTTATATTAATCGCAGTAAGCGATCCTGCCGGATTTCCTCTATAAGTATATGTTCGGATATTGGCAATTCGAGTTGATTCTGTTTTCGATAAAGTATGGAACCGACCGATATATGTGTTGTAATTCTCATTGCTTGGAACTGAAGATTCCTGCACCAGAACAAGTTTACCATCAGGCAGATATGCATTTGTAGCATTAATGCCAACTGTCACTGTCTGTAAACCGCTGGCAGATTTAGTTATCACGCCCAACGAAACTGCACCAGTTTTAGTGTTAACCCCTGTGGTATAGTTATTATGAGTCACCGCGACAGCACTTTTAAAATCATCTTCTGATATGCTGTCTACCTCATAAGTACTTGCAAATGCAGGCATACTTAAACTGGAAGCCAACACAGTTAATGCGGTTATTTTCTTTAAGGTACAGGAGCTGCATTTGCCGTTACGTTTTGCCATTTCAGAAACGACGATATAGCAATTCTTAGTCTTACTCCATATAATTCTGTAAATCTTATTCATGCGGCTTTCTCCTTTCAATACGCAATTGCGCCATGAGTAAAATTTAAATAGTTAGATATTATTAAATATTATTAAATATTATTAAATAATATGAATATACGTTATTCTCAATATGCACAACATGCTACCTTTTATTATACTCTCTCACCATTTACATGTCAAATCTGCTCTATCGTTAAATTACTTAATAGTTGTTAATAACTCTTTATTGATTATATTATCTTTTTATGACAATCCTGTGACAATTAACAGTTTAGAAATAAATTTCAGAATCTTATTTTGGACTTTATTCCCGGAATGCTCACATTCCTGCAATAATTGATTTCAATTAAACAGAAAACTAATCTCAAATTAAATCAGATTATTTGGCATTTCCCTGTCCATATCTGATCCACCGGTTTCACCTTTAAGACTGCCCATGTCGGGTGCACCAAAACAACGCAGCCTGCCATGTTTGACAGACTGCGCCGGTGTGCGGATTAATTGTTGCGAAGACAATCGTTCGTTTATATTCAATTAAATCATTGTTCGGCGCTTTCACTCCGAAGCATTGTTTTGACCTCCGCAATATCTTTTTTCAGACGCATGGCAATTTCTTCTGCAGGCATACCGCTGGCGTGCAGGGTTAGGACAACTAAGCCTTCCACTTTTGTGCTTCTCCCACTTAGGCAGCTACACAAAATGAATCTCCAAATCCTCCGTCAGTTTGTGGTTCAAATCTTTCGTGTTCAGCACCGCAAAACTACTGTGGTAATCCGGCCAGATATTGGGCTTGAATAGTTCATATGCCAAAATACCAATCACTACAGTGCGGTTCAGAGAAAAGCATTGGGTATCATATATATTATATCAAACTTGTAGTGAATTATCTATGAATTTTAACAAAAACACCCCTCCGGAACCGTTATGATTCTGGGATGCGCCGTTCGTTACTATTACTTCCTTAATCTGCTATTATTTTCATTTAAAGCTATTGTGCTATAGCCCTACAACAAAAAAGCCCCCGCACGTGTTGTGCGGGGGCTTCGTCTTAACCGGCAACAATCTATCCTCCCGGGCCGCTTCCAGCCAAGTACTTTCGACGCGTGAGAGCTT
>NZ_DBMCWA010000010.1:0-101500 GCF_056977735.1 Succiniclasticum sp. | reverse complement strand
GAATTGAAGACGGGTAAGTAATCGGTTTGCTTTGTTAAAATGACAAGCGCCAGAGTCACCCTTACAGGGTAACCCTGGCGCTGTGTTGTTTACTACTCTTCGTCTTCCGGATCCGTTACATACAGTTCTGGCGAAACAGCCGTTCCCAACAGGTCCTGACGGTGCTGGCGGGCCAGTTCGCTGCTGGTCTTCAGAGCACGGAAAGCGCCAGATACCATCATGATACCTAAAGCGATGGCACAGGAATCCATGGCAGCCCCCATCAGCACCTCACTGCCGAAATTGCTATAATCAAGCAAAATATACCGCATGCCAGTATACATACCCAGCCCCGGCACTAATGGTATAATGGCCGGAATCTCAAAAACAGTTGCAGGCGCCCTCCATACGCGGGCAAAGATTTCGCTGAGCAGGGCAATCACGACCGTTGCCAGGAAATTAGCAGAAAAAGAATGGATGAGAAACATCTTCTTCAGCGCAATAAAAACGACCCAGCCAACAGCACCAATGATACCGCTTAACCATAAAATCCGTTTAGGTCCCTGAAACAGCACTCCAAAGGCTATGGTTGCCAAAAAAGCAAAAAAGAAAGCTTCGATATACATCATCATGGCAGACCTCCCCAGACCCAGGCCTTCATTGAAAAGGCCAGTCCGATGGCGATGGACAACGCAAACAGCACCGCTTCCGCAATCCTGCTGTTCCCACTCAGCAAATCACCGGCCATATAATCCCGAACCCCATTGGTAAAGGCCAGTCCCGGCAAAAATGGCATCAGGGCGCCAACTGTCATGCTCTCCAGAGTACACTCCGCTTCAACCCAACTGCATGTCTGCGTCACAATCCCAATGGCAAAACCGGCCAAAAAGTTTTCCCAGAAAGGCGTTGGGTGAAAATTATTGACAGCCTTTAACAGGAACATAGCGATGAAACCTGCCAGAAAAGCTCCGGCAAAATCATAAAAGTCTCCCCCAAGCATCAGAGCAAAGCAGGCACTGCCGATACCGGAAGCCAGACATATCACCTTGTTATTATAGGGATGAGATTGTGTCAGCCGGTCTTGCAGCCAATGCTTTATCTCCGCATAGTTCATCTTCCAATTGCGAAAGTTGTAGGAAAGCTGGTTCACATCCATAATCAGCCCCAAATCCGTCGAACGCCAGCGCACCCGGAACACACGGCTTTTCCCCCTGGGGCTCTCGTCCCCCAGAATAATTACGGTAGGGGTACAGAACACGTTCAGTTCGTAATATCCGTAACTGCGGCAAAAACGCATCATCGTATCTTCTACCCGGCTGGTCTCAGCACCACTTTTCAGCAGAATTTTGCCCATATCCATAGCCAGATCCATGACCTGGTTCTTTGTCATAGGGGAAAGACCTGGAAGAGCAGCCGGCACGCCCATATTTTGTTTTGCGCCGCGGATTTCTTTTTCTTCTGACATACAAACTCCTGTTATTTGCCCTGCGGGTATACGCTCCGCTTATTTAAGGAAACACCGATTAACTCATATGTGCGCTGTCCGCAGAACCAGTCTGCCTTTCATTTTTCTCCAAACAATTCTGCAACCGCTGCTTTAAATTTATTGGCTCCGCCCATACTTGGATGCGGAACGCAGCTGCAGGGAACGCCGAACTTCTGCAGGGTACCGGCAGATTTTTGCCCGATAGCCACCACCTGCGCGTTTGGAAGCAATTCCAACAACTGTTTGGCATACACAATACCCACATTCAATTCATTACTATCCGGGGTCCGATTGGTAAGCAATCCCTTTCCCTTATGGGGATGAAAAGGAAAAATATTCCAAAGTACCGCATCAAACGTCCCCAAATGATGACGGTGCAGGCTTCCCCACATCACCGTAGCCGTAGGCTCATTAAAGCCCAACGTCTTCTGGGTTCCTTTCAGTAACGGCGATTCCGGATTACTGGTGCGTTGATAGTTCCACGTCGCCAGTACCTCTTCCGGCCGCACCTCTGGATGATGTCCCAGAAGAATCCGCTCACTGGTCATAGCCATTCCGGAAAAACGCCCCCCCTGATACCCCAGCCCTTCCGCAATAAACAGATAGTGGGCCTGTAACCGCAACTCCAGATAGCGCTGTAGGTTCCGATATCGAATCTCCGGTGCTTCCGGGCTGATGTCCAACCCCGGTTCATAGTCGTTCCAGGGGTTGAACACTTGCGGAGCACAGTATACCCTCAGATGTTTCATAAATGTATTCAAGTCCATTCTGATACCCATCCATTTACATTAACTCAGTAGTCTTCGTACGTCCCATAAGCCCTGCTACCACAGTTTTGGGGTTCGCATTATGATTTACAATAGCGTCCACTGCCCGGACGATGGGCATATCCACCTCATATTTGTCCGCAAAAGCAATGGCTGCGGGGATGGCGTTAATGCCTTCTACTACCATGCCTACCCGGTTTACCGCATCAGCCGTTTCATACCCCTGCCCAATCAGATAACCGCACCGGTTGTTCCGGCTGTGCATACTGGTAGCTGTAACGATCAGATCTCCCATACCGGCCAGCCCGGAAAAGGTATCCCTGGCACAGCCCAGCTTCTCGCCTAACCTCATAATCTCCGCCAGGCCCCGGGTAATCAGGGCCGCTTTGGCATTATCCCCGTATCCGAGTCCCGCCGACATGCCGGAGGCCAGGGCGATGATATTCTTCAGGGCGCCGCAAAGCTCCACACCCTTCACATCCGTATTGGTATAAACACGCATACAGGAATTCATGAACACGTCCTGTATCTTTTCAGCAACAGTGATATCCCTGCAGGCAGACACAATACAGGAAGGCAAATCCTGGGCCACTTCTTCCGCGTGGGTCGGACCGGAAAGGGCTACGATCTGTACATCCGCCTTCAGTTCATCCCGGATTACCTCGGACATGGTCATCAGCGATTCCGCCTCAATACCCTTGGCCACATCCACCACAATCTGACCTTCCTTCACAAAGGGGTTCGCCTGTCTTGCCGTATTCCTGACGTATACAGAAGGAACTGCAAAGACCAATACATCCTTATCCCTGCAGACCTCTTCCATTGCTTTTGTAAACTTAACCGCTTCCGGAATGATCATATTCGGAAGGTTCTTCTGTATACGGGTAGCAGCCAGCCGGTCGACTTCCGCCGGAAATGCAGACCAGGCCTGTACCTGGTGCCCGCTGATGGAAAGCATCCGGGCCAAAGCCATGCCCCATGTCCCTGCTCCGATAATACCAATCCGCATAGTCGTGTCTCCTTTACATCATCAGATAAAACCTTTTTAAACCATTCTATCGAAAGCTATTATACCATAAAAATACCGGTTGCATCATACCATTTCCGGTATAACGCAGCCGACTAAATCGTTTCAGGCAAAAAGAAACAATAATCTGCTACTTTTGAACGAATATTTATAATCAAAAGTTGTCAATTTCATGGAAAAAACAACAGGCGTTTTAATATCCTTCCGCTTTGCATAAAAGATTTTACATTTCAACATCGTACTGTCAGTTCACTGTAATTTTACTGTTTTTTACAATCTTACGCTGATCCGCACACCCGGCCCATAGCCCCAAACAGGATATCCGTAATAGGCTACAGGGTAACCGTAATACCCCGAAGGATAGACTACGCTGAGGGAAGTATAGCCGTAAGGGCGCCAGTAATGCCCGCTGTAGTAGCCGCTCCGGTGCCAGCGGGATAGCGGCAGCGGTACCACCGGATGGTAATAATGCCTCGGCCTTATAGAAGGCCGCACATAGCCGCTGCCTCCGGATATCGGGGAACGCATGGAGGACATACGCCCGCCCACATGCACAGAGGCGCCATGCTGCGGTGTCATCCGCACCCGGTTTCCCGTAGGTGTATGCAAACCAGATCCATGCCCGCCTGATCCGGGGGAAACATGAATCCGATAACTTATGCCCGTCTGAGGAACCATGGAGGCGGCCAGGGCCGTTGAACTAATCGATGTACTCAGGAGAAACAACGCCAAAGTAACTGATGCTGCTCTTTTCACGCTAAATCCTGCCGCCTTCTTCATAGTGATCCCTCCGCTTCTATTCCAATTTAAGAATAATATCTGAACACATATCTGTGTATGTATTACATGTTTTATACAGGTTACCAGATAATTATGGCTTTCCTGTGGCAGGGAGAAAATTGTTCTGCTTACATCACGAAATACCGGAAAATGTTTCACCAAACCGCAAAAAACCTGCCTAACCCTTTCCGGGAAAAGCAGGTTTTCTGTTATCAGGTGTTTTATTGTGTGAAATCATTTATTATGCTAAATGATTCTCCGCCGTTTCTGCCGGCGCTGCCAGCGTCATTCCTTCCGGGCATTTTTCCTTCGCCACGGAGAGCATCAGCTTCAACCGGTTCAGCTGGTTCACTTCACTGGCTCCGGGGTCACAGTCCATGGCCACCAGGTTGGCATCCTCATAGCTCCGCCGGATTTCCCGGAACACGCCCTTGCCCAGGATATGGTTGGGCAGGCAGGCCCAGGGCTGCAGGCAGACCACGTTCCGCACTCCCTCTTCCATCAGCTTGGTCATTTCGCCGGGCAGCAGCCAGCCTTCCCCGGCCATATTACCCAGAGATACATGCTGCGCCGCCAGTTCAGCCACTTTATAAATGGAAATCGGAGCGGTGAAGTGTTTCGATTTGGCCAGTGCCTTCCGCATGGGGTTCATGAAGAAATCCGCTACCTTGATAAACATCTGGGCTCCCACCTTGTTCAGCCAGCTGCCGTCCAATATGTCATGGCGGGTGATGCCGTCAAAGGCCATATAGAGCAGGAAGTTGGCCAACTCCGGCATCACCACTTCCGCCCCTTCCCGGGCCAGCACTTCTTCCAGATGGTTGTTGGCCACCGGATGGTATTCTACTAAAATTTCGCCCACCACGCCCACTCTGGGTTTCCATAGATTAGGCACCAGGGGGATGGCATCGAATTCTTTCACCAGTGCCTGTATGGTCTGTCTGAATTGCAGGAAGTTGCCGTGATCCAATTCTTCCTTGCATTGTTTCATCCATTTGGCAAACAGTTTATCCGTGGAACCGGGAATCAGTTCATAGGGACGCATCCTGTTGGTAACGTTCTGCAACAGGTCCCCGTAGACCACTGCCTTGGCCACATCCTTGAACCCGGAGGGGTTCAGTTTGAAGGCATCCTGCTCCAGGCCCCAGCAGGCAAACACCGGTACCTGGGGATAGCCCGCATTCCGCAAAGCCCGCCGCAGCAGGTTCATATAGTTGGTAGCCCGACAGGCGCCGCAGGTCTGGAACATCATGATGCTGGTGTGGTCCGGGTCGCATTGACCGCTCTTGATGGCCTGCAGCATCTGGCCGATGACCACGATAGCCGGGTAACACATATCATTCTGCACATACTGCAGCCCCAGGTTAATGGAATCCTCTTTCGGGGTTTCCGGGATCACGACCCGGTAACCGTATCTTCCCAGCACATGGGTTATGAGGTCAAAATGGATAGGCGCCATCTGAGGTACCAGAATGGTGTGGGTCTCCTTGCATTCGTGAGTAAAGTACGGCCGTTCCGGCATTACAATGGGCTGGTAGCCGGGCACATGCCGCCGGCTGAGTACTGCCAGCAGGGAACGCAGGCGGATCCGCGCCGCCCCCAGGTTGCTGACTTCGTCCAGCTTGATCATGGTGTACAGGCGCTGATGGCCTTCCATAATCTCCCGCACCTGATTGGTAGTGATGGCATCCAGGCCGCAGCCGAAGGAACTGAGCTGTATCAGATTGATTTCCGGATGAGACGCAGCAAAGCTGGCCGCATGGTACAGCCGGGCGTGGTAGCTCCACTGGTTCACGATGGACAGCTCGTCTTTGGGCGTGTCCATATGGTACACGGAATCTTCCGATACGATGGCCAGATTGTAGGACTGGATCATCTCCGGAATACCGTGGTTGATTTCCGGATCCAGATGGTAAGGCCTTCCCACCAGCAGGATGACAGGAAGGTTCTTTTCTTTGGCTTCTTTCAGTATCTCCGCACCTTTTTGGCGCACGTCTTCCCGATACTGCTCCAGTTCCCTGTAGCCTGCTTCCATGGCTTCTTTCAGTTCGCCCTGCTTAATGCCTTCGTCCCTGAAGGCTTCGGTCAGGCGCTGCAGCATTTTCTTCGGGTCGTTGATAGGCAGGAACGGTTCCATGAACTTGATTTCTTCCTTCCGGAGCACATCCATGTTGTTACGGATGTTTTCCGCATAGGAAGCTACCACCGGGCAATTATAGTGGTTGCCGGTGTGATTCACGTCATCTTCCATATTGTATGGCATACAGGGGTAGAAGATTTTCTTCAGCCCTTTTTCCACCAGATCCATCACATGACCGTGAACCAGTTTAGCGGGATAGCACAGGGAATCCGAGGGAATGGTGGACATGCCTTTGTAGTACATCATGGGGGTGGATTTGCCGCTGAGCACCACTTCATAGCCTAACTTGTTGAAGAAGGTGGCCCAGAATGGGAAATCCTCATACATATTCAGTACCCGGGGGATACCGATGCGGCCCCGGGGCTGGTTCACTTTCTGGCTGCGCTGCGCGTTTCTGGCAGCAGAGGCTACCTGGGCAGCCGGGTCGATTACATTGGGATAATTGAACAGCCGCTGGTATTTATATTCGTAGATATTAGGCGCTTTGTTCTTATTTTTTGGTTTGCCCTCCCCCCGTTCGCAGCGGTTGCCGGTAAAGTAACGGCCTCCGTCGGGGAACGTCTGCATGGTCACAAGGCAATGGTTGCCGCAACCATTACAACGGTAGGACTTGGTAGTGACGGTGAAGTTCTGCAGGGCTTCCAGGGGAAGCAACGTGGAACGGTGGGAAGCAGCAGCTTTTTCCTTCGCTGCATTAAGCTGTTCTTCCGTTTCCTTTTCCGTCTGTTCCAGAGACAGGATGGCGGCACCGTACGCACCCATCAGGCCGGCGATGTCAGGACGGATCACGTCCCTGCCTAGCAGTTTTTCCATATTGCGGAGCACGGCATTGTTATAGAAGGTACCGCCCTGCACCACAATGTGGTCTCCCAGCTCCCGGGTATCTTTCAACTGCATTACCTTGAACAGGGCGTTTTTAATGACGGACAATCCGATACCGGCAGAGATGTCCGCCAAGGGCGCACCTTCTTTCTGGGCCTGCTTCACACGGGAATTCATGAACACGGTGCAACGGGTCCCCAAATCTACCGGAGTCTTACTGTCCATGGCCTTGTCTGCGAATTCCGCGGCAGTCATGCCCAACCCCTGGGCGAAGTTTTCAATGAAAGAACCGCAGCCTGCGGAACAGGCTTCATTGAGGGTGATCTTGCCGATGTTTCCGTTGTTGATGAGGAAACACTTCATATCCTGACCGCCGATGTCCAGCACGCAGGTGACTTCCGGGCAGAACTCGTAAGCTGCCCTGTAGTGGGCAAATGTCTCCACTTCCCCTGCGTCAGCATGGAGGGCTGCTTTAACGATTTTCTCCCCGTAGCCTGTGGTGAGACAGCCAGCAATGTATGCCTTTTCTGGCATGGCTTTATAAAGACCTGTCAGTTCCTTGATGACAATCTTCAGGGGCGAGCCCTGGTTGCTGCCGTAATCCGTATATAAGATTTCCTTATTCCGGCCAATGGCCACAATTTTGGTAGTGGTGGAACCGGCGTCAATGCCTACATAAACAGGGCCGGCATAAGCAGCCAGATCGCCTCGTTTCACTTTATCTTTATTGTGGCGTTCGATGAACGCATCGTATTCTTCCGTGTTGCGGAACAAGGCCAGCCGCTCGTCCCGGGTAATGCCGTGACCAGCTTCCGCTTTGTCCAGGTTGGCAGTCAGATCTTTAAACTCCAGCTCTTTGGTCTCTTCGGAAAGGGCCGCACCCACCGCCACAAAGTAGGCGCCGTCTTCCACACTGACCACTTTTTCCGGATCCATCTTCAGCGTTTCGATGAAGCGTTTCTTCAGTTCCGGAAGGAAGTAAAGAGGTCCGCCCAGGAAAGCTACATTGCCGTTAATTTCCCGGCCCTGGGCCAGATTGCCGATAGTCTGGTTCACCACCGCCTGAAAAATAGATTTGGCAATGTCTTCTTTGGAAGCGCCGTCATTCATCAGCGCCTGGATGTCCGTTTTGGCAAATACGCCGCAGCGGGATGCAATCGTATAGATGCGTTTGGCATTGGCCGCCAGTTCGTTAAGGCCTTTGGCATCCGTATTCAGAAGGGCCGCCATATGGTCGATAAAGGCGCCGGTCCCTCCTGCGCACACACCGTTCATGCGTTCTTCCGGCGCGCTGCCGAAATACATGATCTTGGCGTCTTCACCTCCCAGCTCCACCATGGTGTCAGTCTGGGGGATCAGCTTTTTCACTGCCGTGGCCGCCGCGATAACTTCCTGTACAAAAGGCAGCTGCAGCCGCTGGGCGATACCCATGCCGGCAGAACCGGTGAGGGCGAAACGGAAACGGGACGGACCTACTACATTTTTCAGGGCGGTCAGGTTCGTCACCAGAGCACTGGGGATGTCGGAAAAATGCCGGGCATAGTGCTTATAGACAATACGTTCCTCAGCATCCAGTACCACTACTTTTATCGTAGTGGACCCGATGTCGATCCCCACTTTGAAGGACACATATCTTTCTCCCGGTGCATTACCCCGTTTTGTCCGGGCCGCACCAGCGAAATCCTGCGGTTTGAAATTGTCAGTCATAAGAACACCTCGTATATATAATAAAAGACAGCCCGCAACCAGATGAAAGCTGCGTTGTCCAATTCCGAAAAGCAGCCGGCCTCCGCCAGATGAGAGCTTCTTCCGTCATTTTTCAGAATGCGTTTACATCAGGAGCGCCGCCAAATGAAAGTTTTGCCCCATATACATCGAACAGTAACAGGCAAATGGAACCCCTACTGTATAATATTATATTATATACCAAATTTAAATAAAAGCCATACTCTATTCCTATTAAAATATAATATTTTCATTCATTCGTTGTAATGAACCGTTATATTTCCCCGATTTCCAGGGATTTTTGCTTATAATACAGTCCACAAAGGGGGAAAAGAAGGTATACTTATAATGCGTCTATCATATCACTTCCCTGTCGATCTTACAAGAAATTTAAATTAATTAGCACTCAACTATTGACAGTGCTAACAAAATGTGTTATAGTATGTTCAGAAACAAGGAAAGCAGTATTGAGAAAAGCCATTGAATGGCTTCTTTCAGACTAGTGCTTTTGAAATAATCCGGCCTCAGGGCCTTTTATTTAAAAAACAAAAGTCAAAAAGTCAATACCGTTCCCGGTGTTTCCCAACGTTACCAAATTTTAAATTATTATAGTAAGGTTGCGGCACAGCCGCTTCCTTAACGAATGGAGGAATGAGTTATGATGTTACCGAGCATTTTTGGAGAAAACTTATTTGATGACTGGATGAACGACAGCGGCCTGATGAACGCCAACGCCTTCTTTGGGAAAGGCCATTCCCCGTTGTATGGCAAACACGCTTCCAATATTATGAAGACCGATATCCGGGAAAACAAGGACAGCTATGATGTAATCGTAGACCTGCCCGGCTTCAAGAAGGAAGGTATC
Organism: Succiniclasticum sp.; assembly: GCF_056977735.1. Classification (NCBI taxonomy): domain Bacteria; kingdom Bacillati; phylum Bacillota; class Negativicutes; order Acidaminococcales; family Acidaminococcaceae; genus Succiniclasticum; species Succiniclasticum sp. The sequence continues at coordinate 91,909 of NZ_DBMCWA010000010.1, read as the reverse complement.
CAGGTACAGCTGGATGAAGGTTACCTTACCATCACCGCGGCCAAGTCTCTGGACAAGGACGAAAAGAATGAGGAAGGCAAGTACATCCGTCAGGAACGGTACAGCGGCTCCTGCACCCGCAGCTTCTATGTAGGCAATGCCATCACGGTGGAGGATATCAAAGCCAAATTCGAAGACGGCACCCTGCGGCTGAACATCCCCAAGAAGGATCCGAAAGCTGTGGAAGGCAAGAAGTACATCGCGATTGAAGGATAACGGACCAATAACTTTTTGTTAATCCCCCTTAAATCATTAAATCCGGTTGTGGTATATCCATAACCGGATTTTTTTGTATTGCCCGGTAAAGTCTGATATAATAGTATTCGTTGATTATCAAAAATGTATCTTCAATTACGCGTGATAAACTATGGTATGTCATAAGCTATTGACATTAATCAAGTAGTTTTTGATTATCGAGGATCTTTATGTCAAACCGCAACATCGTCGTAGACCGACTGCGGGCACTGGCCATGCTGGGAGTTATCGGCATTCACATCGGGCCTTTTGTATTTGCTTCTTCCACGCCGCGCCTGGATTTGTTTCTGCTGTTCCAGGTATTCACCCGCTTCGCTGTCCCCGTTTTCTTTTTTATTTCGGGGTTTGGGCTGTTCTGTAATGATGCGCTGCACAAGCCCTTCCATTACCTCAGTTTCATAAAAAAGCACTTGATCACGGTAGGCCTGCCCTATTTCGTCTGGTCGTTCTTTTACATCGCCCTGTGGCAGTGGGAAGACATGTACCGGCCAGACCGTTCCTTTTCAATTTCCGTGCTTATTGTAAAATTTTTACTGGGGGAAGGCTGTTACCATATTTATTTTATGGTGATCCTGCTGTATTTTTATCTTTCCATGCCCTTTTGGCGCTGGATGGTACGATTGATCAGCAATAAATCCGCTTCCGGCATTGCTTTAAGCCTTGGTGTGCTGGCCGCACTGCAGATCACCCTCTATAACTGGAGCGCAACCTACTGGAACTACCCCCTCTGGACCCAGGGCCATGCCATGATCATCCGTCTCCTGAATGAACGTATGAACTACCTGCCTTTGTTTTACGGTTTTATTTTCGTATTGGGCGGTGTGTGCGCTGCCCACCAGAAACAGATCCGTGCCTTCCTGCAAAGCCACTTCACTTCCAGCCTGGGCATTTTTCTGTTAGCCTGCGCCCTGCTGGTTTGGAAGTTCAGGGAATATGTGTTGTCAGGTGTCCCTCTGGAAGATATCCCCGGCAAATACATGACCCAACTCACTCCGGAAGGTTTGCTTTATACCGTGTGCTGGCTGCTGTTCTTCAGCGCTGCGCTGGAAAAGCTGGAGGAAGATACTACGGACAGAAAAACATGCTGTACTGATGCAGCAGGAGCAGCAGAAAGCAGCCCGGAAGCCAAACGCTCTTTACCCTGCATGGCATTAGATGTCCTCTCTGAATATTCCATGATCATCTACCTGATCCATCCCCTGATCCTGTACTACTGGTACCAGTGGTTCGGTATGCTGGGCTTTTCCATGACGCAGGTACCGGTTCTGTTGTTTTATGTACTGGTGTTATTGACTTCATTGCTGGCCGGTGTTTTAATACATAAATTAGCTAAGAACTGCAAACCGGTTGGTTTAGCGCTTTTAGGAAGACAACCGAAATAACAAAAACCCCGCTCCATGACGGAACGGGGTTTTCTTTTTCGATATTACGCTTCTTTTGCTTCTTCCAGGGGCTCTACGCTGATGATGCGTTCGGTACGGCCATGACGACCGAAACGAACCACACCGGCAATCTTGGCATAGATAGTATAATCTCGGCCCATGCCAACATTTTTTCCCACATGGAAACGAGTACCATGCTGGCGCACGATGATGCTGCCGGCGGTTACGACCTTACCGTCGTGTGCTTTGGTACCCAGACGCTGGGAATTGGAGTCACGACCGTTGTGGGAAGAACCGGTACCTTTTTTATGTGCATGTAACTGCAGAATAAGTTTAAACATTCATTTCACCTCCATGTTCGCGAATTCGAACATCTTGCGGACATTGCTCAGCAAGCTGGTACAGCACGATTTCCATACTGCCCAGCAGGGACTGGCTTTTTATGTCAGGCGTACGCTGCAATATTACCTGCAACATACCCTTTTCCGTATCCACCTGATAGTCCACGGGATACTTCAGTTGCTGTTCCAAACCTACAAGAGCCATCTGCGTTGCCGCAGAGACCCAGGCACAGATTACGCTTTCCCCGGCCGGTGCGTCACCGGCGTGACCCTGGGACCGGAATCCTGTAATCTCTCCTTTACGGTTCTTGTATAAATCTACTGTAATCATCGCTGGTAAGCCGGGAATTTTCCCTGCTGTTAAGCCTGAATGCCGCTGATCTTAACGGCAGTAAACGGCTGACGATGACCAGCACGCTTGCGATAGTTGACTTTGGCTCTGTATTTGAAAACCAGAATCTTTTCGCCTTTGCCCTGTTCTTCTACGGTAGCAGTAACCTTAGCGCCGTCAATGAACGGTTTGCCAACGGTTACTTCGCCATCGTTGACGATAGCCAGAACTTCATCAAATACGACTTCAGCACCTTTTTCAGCGTCCAGCTTTTCTACGTTCAAAACGTCGCCTTCTGCTACTTTGTACTGTTTGCCGCCGGTTTTGATAATTGCGTACATGCATTGCACCTCCCTCTTCTTGGACTCGCCAATTACGGTACGCCACGCCTTTCGCAATGCTGCGTGTCTGTTGCGTTGCCAGAAGCGACGCAGCTGAACGTTTCGCTTTGCGCTGTGGCGGTTTACGGAACCTTCTTGTGCGGTTGGGGCCGGACATAATCGTCCAGACTGAGATATGATATCACAAAGCGCGAATTGTGTCAAATTTTTTATAAATATTTATGAAAACAGCACTAGTTCAGTTTTCTTATTAATTTATAGCAAATTGCCGAAACCTCTGCTATAATGTAAGAAAAACAATACGCAACCGGTGCATTGTTGATTTTAACGGAGGCATCAATGAAAAATATTGAAACAAAAATCAAAAAACTTACTGCAGATATTTTAAAAGACTATAGCCAGGGCCGCACCATCGACAAGATGAACACTTTCACCAGCCCGGATATGGATGTGGTCGTTGATATTTTGGACAAACTGCAGAAAATCCTGTTCCCCGGATATTATCGTAACAAAAATTTTCATTTTTATACAGCAGAAAATAATCTTCAGACCCTGATTGAAGATGTGCTGTTTAACCTGACGAAGCAAATCTCCATGTACCTGCGGTATCTTCCGGAGTTCAGTAACGCCGATTACCATACCTCCATGGACAAGGCGCAGGAAATCGCCATGGAATTCCTGTCCCGCATTCCCAAGATACGGGATCTGGTGGAAACGTCCGTGCAGGCTGAATTTGACGGCGACCCGGCGGCGTTCAATAAAGATGAGATTATTTTTTGTTATCCGGGCATGTATGCTATCATGGTGTTCCGGTTGGCACACGAATTTTACGATTTGAAAGTTCCTATGTTGCCCCGCATCATGTCTGAATACGCGCACAGCAAGACAGGCATCGACATCCATCCCGGTGCAACCATCGGCCGCTATTTTTTTATTGACCACGGCACCGGCATCGTAGTGGGCGAAACGACCATCATCGGCGACAATGTTAAAATTTACCAGGGCGTCACCATCGGCGCGCTTTCTACCCGGGGCGGTCAGACCCTTCGCAGTAAAAAGCGCCACCCCACCATCGAGGACAACGTGACCATCTACTCCGGTGCTTCCATCTTAGGCGGCGAAACCGTCATCGGTCACGACTCTGTGATTGGCGGCAACACCTTCATCACCCGTTCCATTCCTCCGGAAACAAACGTCAGTATCAAGAGTCAGGAACTGCATATAACAAAGTAGGGATAAAAAAATTAAGCAGACCGTTTTGGTCTGCTTTTTTTCTGTGGCGGAGAGGGTGGGATTCGAACCCACGGAGGTGATTAGCCTCGCTGGTTTTCAAGACCAGAGCCTTAAACCACTCGACCACCTCTCCGAAAGTACAATATGGATTATAATAAAATTTTAAGTTTCTGTCAACAGGGCCCGGACCAATACCATTTTCAGAACGACCTACTAACACTTCATTCCAAACCTGATCCGCATTATCATGTGCAAAATAATGTTATCCCGCCTGTTAAACCTTCTTTAACAAACAGTTTCCCGCACCTTTTGGGTACACACGCTGTATTTATTCAAATGCCTCCGGTCCCGACCATACAAAGGCTGAGAATTATAACCTCTTTTCTACTTCCATCAATATTTCCTTCTGCAGCTTTTCTCCTTCAGACAGATGACGTTCCAGCAACTGCTCCGCCTCTTTCACAACCGTTTTATCTTGCACGCCCCGCAGGTTGATCCGCACATTATAGGCCGCCACCTGCTGGCAGGCCCGTGCCAGAAAGGCGGATGCCGAGCCGTCTGTTACCATCATCGGATTTCCTTCCGTTACGGTAGTATAGGCCAGTTTCATGATCCGCACGCAGGCGCCTGTCACCTTTAAAGACGCAACAACTGCAGCTTTGCTGGCTTCTTCAATGGCGTTTTCCCGCCGGGCCGCTTCTTCTTCCGTGTTTTTTGGAAGTTTGTAAGCATGCAATACCAGAGTGTACATATCCGCATCTTCCTGGGCCATATCCAGCATCTCTTCCTGCAGGACCTTCGTCGCGGCAATAATCCCCTGCATCTTGTCTTCTACTGCTGCAAATTTTTTCTTGCCCGTCGTCATATGGGCCGACATGCCCGCCAGAGCCGCTGCCATAGCTCCGCAGATGGCAGCGGCACTGCCACCGCCTGGCATAGGCATCGTGGAATTAAGGTCCTGTATAAATGATTCTACCGGCTGATTCGCAAAACGCATTTCCGTTTGGCCCCCTGTATTTTAACTCGATACTGCTTCCGCGTGATTACTTTATGCCTGTGTTTTCTACTTACCAAGAGTTTTATTTATTCTTCCGGCTGCTCCTGTTGCAAAAAGCGCCTGACCTGCACCACAGCGGCATATCCATCCAGGGGTTCGGGCGGTGTGAGCAGCCCCAGCGGAATCAGACTGCGCCAGCCTTTGGGAGGAAATAGTTTCCAATACAGAGCTCTGGCCTCTTCCGTTGAATATTTTTCATCAACTATATGAAGAGGAAATCCAGGCAGTACCTTTTCAATCCACTGCCGGTGTTCTTCGCTGTTTGTTCCGTCCCCTAATACAATTCCCTGCAATTGATTGCGTAAAGCCCAGAAATTCGCTACTCTCAGTTTATCATATAGAAACTCCGGCAAGGCCTCCAAAAAATTCCGGGTTCTGATAATCTGCACGGCAAGAATCTCCCCAGCCCCGCTGACCAATGCCAGACCGGTTTTTTCCCGTCCCGGATCAATGCCCAGATAATAACATGTTATCTGCTCATTTTTACTTGCAATATATGTATTCTTTAACTTATCCATAGGATTGTTAAGGTCATTCAGAAATTTTTTCTAACTTAAGCTTCAATTCCACAGGACCCGCCGTAGTAATGTTACCGTCGGCATAAGCCGTTAGCCGGACTTTTCCTCCCATACGCTGCATTCTGGTAACCGTATCTACCATAGTAACTGCACTCAAATTTCCCACTTTGCCTGTCAATGGATCCGGCATGACTCCTTCTTTTACGGAACGTTCATTCACTTCCTGTAAAAATCCCATAAATGTATGATCCAGACTCTGTTGTTTATCAGTCGTATCAATTACCTTCTGGTGGATTTTAGTCCCGTCTTTAAATATCAGTTTGTTGGGAATAACCTCCAGCCCACACAGAACTGGTTGTCCTACAACTGTATTTGCAAGAGAACGAACCCTTATCAATACGTTGTTGCCTTTTGCTTTCCCTAACAGGTTCAGTAATCTCTCAAATTCATCGCGCTGCGCCCAAATGATTTCCGCCTTAGAGCTCGGATCGAGTCCGATCCGGTTCATTGCCGCTGTATTGGCACCTTCCATCAGCCAGTTCATCTGGTTACGGTTTTCTTCTTCTGAACCAGTATGCAAAACCCCTGCAAACACTACTTCGCCGCTTCGATACATCATCTGTCCGCCGCGCATGAACGCAAGGCCTTTCTGCAGATTATCAGTCTCCTGCTTAAGGTCTTTTATTTCTTCATTCAGCTTATCTTTGGCTTCGGCCAGAGACTGTACTTCATTTTTTGCATTAATCAGCGCGCCCCGGGTAACTTCATACTGACCCCGTACTTCATTCAGACTGTTATTAGCTGCAAGCAGATTCTTTTCTGCCTCGGTTCTGGCTGCATTGGCATCTTTTATTTTTCCGTCCAGCTCAGTAATGGCTGCATTTTTTTCCTTCAAGGAAGTCATGGCCTTGTTGTATTCTTCTTCTGCAGTACTTTTTTCCGTATTAAGCCGGAGCAGTTCATTCTGAAGCTTTTCCATCCCGAATAACGCCGTACGCGCACTTTCCGAAGAAATCGCCAGAATACCGATAGAAAGCAACGAAATCAGCACGCCGGAAAGAACAGTCAGCAACACAGAGGTATCATGAGGGCGCAAACCGAACACACTCAGTTTCTTTTTCCCGATTTTACTTCCCAACTTGTCTGCAATATAGGCGATGAGTCCGCCCATTACTGCTAACAAAAACATCAGCCGTATACCAAACATGGACTATTCCCTTCTTTAATAATTATTTAACAAACTTTCTTTATGCAAACTTCCTTTGCATAAAGAGGGCAGCCAGATTTTTATATCAATAGCAAAGTGAGATTCAATTTCAGGGATCCTGTATCAATAATCCGCCCTCTTCAGCATAAAGATACCGACGATAAAGCATATAATATTAGGCAGCATAGCCGCCAACAGAGGGGGAATGACCCCTCCTTTTCCCAGGCCGGTAGCAAAAGCCATAATTCCGTAATACATAAAGATGACGATTACGCTGATACCCATACCAATCGAAGAACCGCTGCGCTGCCGCTGTGTTCCAAGGGGCGCTCCCAGTAATGCGAACACAAAGCTGGCAAGAGGGATGGCAAAACGCATATATATTTCTGTCCACAAATCAGAGGTAGGCAGTTTCTGTCGTTCCAAGACCTTAATGTAGCCCCGCAGTTCCCCCAATGTCATTTCGTTTATACTCTTCTGTTCCCAGTTGATTTCCCTTGGTGTTATATTCAGCGGGATCACCTGTTTGCTGAAAGTTGCTTTGTCAGTAACATCATCCTGGTCATTTATGGTAAAAATGGTTCCATCCTCCAATACCCAGGAGTCGTCTTTCCAGGTAGCCATTTTTGCAGTCTGCACACGGAACAGCTTCTCTTTCTGAAATTCTTCAATGGTAACATTGCTCATGACCCCCGTACTCTCGTCAAAAGACCGGGCATACGTGATGCGTTGCGTGTTCCCGCTGAGAGTCTTGATAACTACGTGATCCTGCGTTTTCGGTTTCACATTACCGCGTATTTCCACAGCCAGGATCCGTTTGGCTTCATGTTTGGAAGGCGGTACCACTTTTTCCGCCCAGATGACCGAAAAAATACTGACTACAAAGCCGACAACAATGACCGGCGCTACAATCCGGTAATAACTGACACCGCCGGATTTCATGGCCACAATCTCACTGTTGCCGGAGAGTTTGCCGAAAGCCATCAGCGTCGCCAGTAACACCGCCATGGGAAATGTATAATTGACGATTTCCGGGAGACTGTAAAGAAACAGCCGGCCCACTGTCGAAACTGGCGCCCCATACGTCGTGATGTACTGCACAATTTTAAACAGCAAGCTGCTGGCAATGAAGATACTGGAAAACGATGCTACACCAAAGACAAAAGGATACAGCAATTCTTTCAGTACATATTTGTCCAATAACCGTAAATGCATTGCTATCCCCCTACATCTTAAAGTTTTCGCCCAGGTAATATTTTCTTGCCACCGGATCGTTGGCAATGCTTTCGCTGTCGCCATGCAACAGTACCTCGCCGCTTGCCAGGATATAGGCTTTGTCCACGATACTGAGCGTTTCCCGTACATTATGGTCGGTAATCAATATCCCGATCCCCCGCTTTGCCAGATGGGCGATCATGCTCTGAATATCTGCCACTGCGATGGGATCAATTCCCGCAAAGGGTTCGTCCAACAGTATAAAAGCCGGATCTGTAGCCAGGGAACGGGCAATCTCCACACGCCTCCGTTCGCCGCCGGAGAGCGCGGTCCCCACACTGTTCCTTACATGACCAATGTCGAACTCGTCAAGAAGGTCCTCCATTTTCTTTAGTCGCTCTTCATGGGATAAAGAAGTTGTTTCCAGAATTGAAAGAAGGTTCTCTTCTACTGTCATTTTCCGGAAGATAGACGCTTCCTGCGGAAGATAGCCAATACCCAGGCGGGCCCGCTGATACATGGAAAGCTGACTGATATCCTTCCCGTCCAGGGTCACGGTACCGGAGTCTGGCTTTGCAATTCCTACGACCATATAAAAGGTCGTTGTCTTTCCGGCTCCATTGGGACCCAGTAACCCGACGATAGTCCCCTGCTCAACCTGCAGGCTTACGTTGTTCACCACTTTCCGTTGTCCGTAAATCTTTACCAGATTCTTAGTTTCAATAATCAAGCTGTTTTATCCTCCGTGTGGGACGTTGCTTTTTGTTCCCTGTCTTTGCCCTGTACTCCGGCATGGAGCCTTTCGTCGCCGGGCGCATCCTTATCTGCTGCGGGTTTTGGATAGTACACCATGCGCACATTGCCACTGGCACGCGTCCTGCTGTCCGGACCGGACAGGTTGGTAACGCGCAGTTTATCACCAGTGACAGTGTTGCCGTCCTGGGTCAGCCTGGCGTTACCGATCAGTTCGATGTAACCGGTTTCATGACCGTCGTAGACAGCCCTGTCAGCAGATCCTGTCATCTTCTTCCCGCTGTTCATCATATCCACCCCGCCAGTAGCATCAGCCCGCCCGGTTTTGAAATCGTATACAATCTTGCCGGCTGACAACCAACTGCCGTCTGTAGCGGAAATCCTGGCCGCTCCGCCAAGTGTCTCCGCAAATTTTCTGTCACTATGGTAATCAACACGGGGCGCCTGCAATACCTTGTCACCTCTGGTGAGAACTGCATCTCCCACGGCAGAAATGAACTCAGGGGTATATAAAACCAGTTCCCGGCTGCGCAGGTGGTTATCTTCTTTGTCTGCGGTTACACCGCCGTAGAGATGGCCGGTACGGTTTTTACTGTTAAAAGTTGCGCCGCCTTCCGCTACAGCCGTGCCGCCGTCATAACGGATTGTAGTCTTTCCGGCAGCGGTTCCGTCTCCGCTGGCCAGGTCATATTCAATTTCAGTTGCATCCACGCTGTACTTTGCATCTGCCGCCGGAGCAGCCAGAACCATATTATATTGCAACAACACCGTAAGACAGCCCGCCAGTGCAACATGTATCACTTTATTCTTCTTCATAATGACCGCCTCTTTCCATATGCGCTTTATCCTGCAGTTTAAAATGTTCCAGTTTACTGGATGTTGTGATTTTTTCTGCTGTAGCCAGCATATCGTCCTTGATAATCCTGACAGCACCAGTCGCCGTCAGAATATCTTTCTGCTGGTTCCATTCAATTTTATCTGCTTTGATAAAGCCGCCATTTTTCCAACGGGCCGTTACGCCCTGATTCAGTGAAAATTGGTTACTTTTAATCTTAACCTCTGCTGCTGATGATTTTATATGAATCTCATCACCGTTACTGAGATAAACGGTTCCTTCCAAATCTTTTGCCTGGATCACATCATCGTTCATCTGGCGGGCTTCCCCTACTTTCAGTTCCCAGAGACGCTTTCCTTCCGTTTCCCTGTTCAGAGTTGTATTATAAACTGCGGCATTCGTAACGGGCGCTTCCGACTTTTTTGTCTTGTCTGTCGGTTCCGGGACCGTACTGCCCCAGAACAGCCAGGCAAATACGAGGAACAGGACAATGATGCCAGTTGCAGTCATCAGTATTGTGTTTTTATTTTTCACTGCCATCCTGCTCCTTTGCTTTCACTTCTTCATACGGTGTATTCCAACGGTGCTGGAACCACAGCCAGTTGTCCGGATACGTTTTTATGATCCGTTCCACGGATTGTGTCATTTTCAGGGTCAGGTTATAGTCATCGGCTTTCCTGTCGCCGGTATCTTCATAGTAAAATGGTTCTTCTACAATCACCTGATGTCCATGCCCATCCGGTTTTCGCACAATATAAATCGGAATGCAGGGCGCCTTGAACTTACGGGCAAAGTAAGCCGGACCGGTAGGGGTTGAGGCCATTTTCCCGAGAAACGGGACAAAAATGCCATCATAGCCGCCGTCCTGGTCGGCAATCAGCCCTAACATACGGCCTTTTTTCATGGCCCGGGCACAGCCTAAAATTTCACTGCTCCCCCTTGCGAAAATTTCCTGTCCCACACCTCTTCGCAACTCATTCATAAAATCGGAATAGACTCTGTTAGGCTGCGGTTTTTCCACGGCACTGAGAGGAAACCCGTTCAGTGCCAGAGCAGCCCCCAGCCATTCCCAGTTATCTATATGACAGGCCAGCATAACAACACCTTTTTTCTTCTGCAGGGCCTCCCACAAAACTTCCGGATGGTCAAACGTAACCAGTCCCCGGATATTATCTTTGTTCAATGCAGGCATATACAACATTTCCATGACGGAAATACCCAGGTTTATAAATAAGCGTTTTATTGTCGCTTTGGCTTCCAGCCTGCTGTATCCCAACCGTTCCCGAATCGTCTCCTCTGCGCGGATACGCTGTTTTTTTGCAATATGCCAATACAGGTGACCCAGACCAGTGCCAACCTTCACCAGCAGCTTGTAAGGCGTATGAGAAGCCAGCCAGCTCAGGGTCTTCAGAACTGCATATAACATTATTGTCGTTCCCCTTTTCCTTCTTCTATAAATTCTTTCACAATGGCATCCCAGATGCCCCTGGATTTCAGGATCAGCTCCAGCAGATCCCGCACAGCGCCCTGTCCTCCCTTATGGGGTGAAATGAATTCCACTCTCTGCCTCACATCATCTGCTGCATCTGCCGGTGCAGCCGACAGTCCCGCTGCCAAAAGGGCCGGGAGATCATTAAGATCGTCGCCCATGAAGGCAATCTCTTCCAGAGATAAATTATATTTTTCTGCCAGCAACAGCAACGCCTGCTTCTTCGCGGAAATCCCGCTCATGGCATCTTCCGCTATGCCCAGCTCTTCCGTGCGCCGTTCAATAATAGGCCCCTTTCGGCCGGTAATAACGGAAATGCGCAACCCGTGCCGTCTGGCAGCAGTAATCCCCAGACCATCTTTGGCGTTAAACCGTTTAAACAGCTCGCCTTCTCCACTGATATTGATACTTCCGTCCGTGAGAGTACCGTCCATATCCAGAGCAACGAGTTTTATCTTTTCCGCTTTTTGCCGCAATGCTTTCTGTGAAAGATTTTGTGATGCCATTTACAAACTCCGAAAAAAAATATGTTATAAAACTTTTTGGACGTCGACTAAACTACACCCTGCCGTACCAAATCTGTCATGTGCAGCAGTCCGATTACGTGCCGCTCTTCATCAATGACCGGAAGGACGGTAATGGGCTTTGGTTTGTGGCTTTCCATGATATGCAAAGCCTGTGCAGCTAATTTTTCCTGCGTAATATACTTCGGTTCCTTCGTCATCAGTTCCGTGACCGGCCGCTTAAGAAAATCCATCCCCTGGGAAAGACCACGGCGGATATCGCCGTCCGTCAGAAGACCGATCATGAACCCGTTTTCATCTACAACAGAAACAGCACCCAACCCTTTATCGGTAATGATAAACAAAGCCTCCGTTACAGTAGCGCTTCCTTTTACTACCGGGTTTTCACTGCCGCTGTGCATAATGTCCCCTACTGTCAGCAACAGTTTCCGACCCAGACTGCCACCGGGATGAAATACAGCAAACTGCTTAGAAGTAAAATGATGTTTCCCCATGAGAGCCATAGCCAGCGCATCGCCAAAGGCCAGTGCCGCTGTAGTACTGGAGGTTGGAGCCAGCCCTAGAGGACAGGCCTCCTTCTTTACGCCTACATTCAATACCACATCAGCGTTTTTTGCCAGGGTAGAATCAGAATTCCCTACCATGGCAATCAGTTTGGCCCCGATTCGTCGCAGGGATGGTAAAATATTCAACACTTCCCCGGTCTCCCCACTGTTAGACATGGCAATTACCACATCGTCTGAAGTCACCATTCCAAGATCTCCGTGGATCCCTTCCGCAGGATGCAGATAGAAAGACGGAGTACCCGTACTGGCCAGCGTGGCGGAAATTTTATGGGCAATGATGCCAGACTTACCCATACCTGTCATGGCTACACGTCCCTGACAGGCCAGAATCATTTCCACCGCTGCGTCAAAATGATTGTCTATACGGGGAATTAGGTCCAAAATGGCTTCTGCTTCCATCTGCAAAACCTTTTGGGCATCGGTCTCCATTTCGTTCATGGTCTATCGTATCCTTTCATCTGGTTTAGAGAATCGCTGCTTAATTCATTTGCATGTTTTCCGGGAATACTGACACATTTTCCCCGGCACTATCTGTACGTTTTACGCTTTGCGTGCAATCCTGTCAATGGCCAGCACATCGGTCAATAATGCTTCCAATTGATCCAGCCGCACCATGTTTGGTCCGTCGCTCAGCGCTTTGGACGGGTCATCATGGACTTCCAGGAATAAAGCGTCCACACCTACTGCCGCTGCTGCCCGCGCCATATGGGGCACGTACTGGCTCTGTCCTCCGCTGCTGGTACCTTTGCCGCCGGGAATCTGTACACTGTGGGTTGCGTCCATCACCACCGGATAACCCAGTTCCCGCATGATAGCCAGCCCCCGCATATCGGTGACCAGCGTATTGTAACCGAAACTGGAGCCGCGCTCTGTCAGAAGAATGTTTTGATTTCCGGACGCTTCCAGTTTGGAAATGACATTTTTCATATCCCAGGGCGCCAGGAACTGCCCTTTTTTTACATTAACACATTTACCGGTTTTTCCGGCTGCGTACACAAGGTCTGTCTGTCGGCAGAGGAACGCAGGAATCTGAAGTACATCCAGCACGTCCGCCGCTTTTTCCACCTGACATGTTTCATGGATGTCGCTGACTACGGGAACACCCAGTTCCTTTTTAATCGCTGCCAGTTGCTTTAACCCTTCCTCCAGTCCGGGTCCCCGGAAGGAATCATAGGAAGAGCGGTTGGCTTTATCATAGGATGCCTTGAATACGTAAGGCATACCCAGCTTTTCACAGATCCGTTTTACTTCCTGTCCGATGGCCAGACTGTGCTCATAGCCTTCCAGCACGCAGGGACCTGCCAGGAGCAGCAGGGGCTGCCCCGGTCCCACTTTATAGGGTCCAACATTAACAATATGCATCAGTTGCCTCCAATTATCAATATTATTTCCGCAAGAAAACACCGTAAGGACTTCTTTATTTCCCGGCCAGCAATTTGTTCACTGCATCCAGATCTTCCTGGGTATCTACCCCGATACCCCGGAAATCGCTTTCCAGTACTTTGATCTTGTAGCCATTTTCCAAAACCCGCAGCTGTTCCAGGCTTTCCACCTGTTCTAACGGGGTTGGATCCATGGCTGCGTACTGCATGAGGAATGTACGAGTATATGCATAAATGCCTACATGTTTGTACACCCTGAACAAATCCGATTTATTGCGGGGATACGGAATCAGGCTGCGGGTAAAGTACAGGGCAAACCCGTTTTTGTCCGCAACCACCTTCACCGCAGAAGGATCGCCAAATTCTGTTTCTTCCATCCGTGTTTTCATGGTAGCCATCTTCAAATCCGGTTCTTCGACAAAGGCTTCCGCCAGACGATCGATGATTTCCGGCGGTATCATGGGCTCGTCACCCTGTACATTGACGATAACATCTGCATCAGGGTATTTTTCCGCCACTTCCGCCAGGCGGCTGGTTCCGTTGGGATGGTTCTCCCGTGTCATACAGGCGTTGCCGCCGAAAGCAAGCACCGTATCATAGACTCGTTTGTCGTCTGTTGCCACAATCACTTCTGCCGGCATCGCCGCCTTTTTCGCCTGCTCGTACACACGCTGGATCATGGGCTTCCCTGCAATCAGCTTCAGTGGCTTTCCCGGCAGCCTGGTGGATGCATACCGGGCCGGAATCACACAAATCACTCTCATGAAAGCATCTCCTTTACTGGTACTGAACTTTTAGAATCCTGTGTTTTATCTTTCATTTTCTGCAGCACGGCCTTCACCGTATCTTCCAGCTTTTTGTCAAATGTCTCTTCATTCCGGGTAATCATAATATCCATGTTCATTACATACAAGGGAATATCCCGGTTGAAGTAAATAAATTCCGTAGGAATCTTAACCGCGTCCTTCCCGGTGGTAATCAGGGCATCTGCTTTCAGCTCACTGGCACGCTCAGCGATATACTGCATTTCCAGCATGCCGTAATCATGATGGTCAGGATATCGGACCGCTTCCACAATATCCAGACCGCAGCCTGAAACATTCTGCTCAAAGGATGAAGGGTTTCCAATGGCTGAGAACACCATGACCTTCTTACCTTTTAATTCTTTCAGGGGCAGTGGGTTCTGCTGAATGCCCTTGTACCAGTCCGCAATCTCTACAAACTCTTTTGGGTGATGGATACTTTCCACAATGGGAGCTTTCGTATTGTACTGCCGGATATTTTCGGTCAGGATGCTTCTGGTCAGCTGGGAACTCTGATCGGACTTGGTAAACAGAAACATATCTGCCCGGTTCAAATGGCTCAGCGGTTCACGCAAAATACCACGGGGCAGAAGGTTACCGTTACCAAACAGGTTCAGTGTGTCCACCAGCACGATATCCAGATCCCGTTTTAACTGCCAGTGCTGGTACCCGTCATCCATAATGATGACTTCGGCGTGGAGTTTATCCACCGCATAACTGCCGGTCACGTCACGGTTCTTGCCGATGACTACCGGGATCCCGGGCATCATCTTGGCCATCAGGTAGGCCTCGTCGCCGGCCTCGTAACTGGTCATGAAAATTTTCTTTCCGTCGGATACCACGCCCAGAGGCTTATCCCAATGAGAACGGTAACCGCGGTTTAGGATCACCACGCGGTAACCCATGTCTTTAACCATCATGGCAACCCGCTGGGCTGTAGGCGTTTTACCGGTACCGCCTACGGTAATGTTGCCGATAGAGATAACGCAGCAGTCCAGCTTCCGTCTTGACAGGATACCTGCTTCATAAAGCCACAGGTTCACCCGGGCGCCAAAACCGTAAATATAGGACAGGCACCGCAGAAGACCCAGCAGGATAAACGCATACCAGGGACGTTCCGGGGCATGGGCTATATGGAAGATGTACTGGATGATAGCCGCTCCATGTTTCAGACCCCCGCCGCCCGCGTCGTTAAAGTTACGGGTATTGACAGGATATTCTTTCGTATAAGCACGGGGAACCGCGGCTTTCTCCAACAGATCTGTCAGATAATGCATAGTATTCAGGGCCGCGCCCCGGTTTTCCCGGATGACCTGCATGGAGGCATCCCCCATCTTTTTGCGCAGGGAATCGTCTCCCGAAATTGTCAGCAATTCTTTAATCAGGTCACGGGCATCCTGTACCGTATGTAAGGCACCCGCTTTGGTCAACAAAGAGTAGGAATCCTTAAAATTTTCCATACTCGGGCCCACCAGGATAGGTTTGGCATGGGCTGCCGGTTCCAGCACATTATGACCGCCATAACTCCTGTTCATCAGACTGCCGCCCACAAATACAATATCGCCTACTGCGTAAATACGGCCCAGTTCACCTATTGTATCGATGAGGACCACCGGATATTCAGGGCGGGGACCGCTGTAGTTCTTCAATTTGGAACGCAATCCGGCCTCATAACCAAACTTGCTGCTCAGACGTCTGATTTCGTCTACCCGGTCAGTCTTACGGGGAGCTATGATAAGCCTTGCTTTTGGATATTGTTTTCGAAGTTCAGTAAAAGCAGTCAGCAAGGTGTCTTCTTCCGGTGCATGGGTGGAACCTGCCACGATAACCGGAAATGCGTCATCTCCCAACCCCAGTTCAATTTTATAGGTTTCCAGATCCTCCGGCGTTACTTCAGCATAGGTCTGATCGAATTTTGTGTTACCGGTGACAAAGATCTTTTTGGGATCCGCGCCCAGATGGGTAATGTAATTGGCGTCAATGCTGGACTGCATGCAGAAACGGCTTACAGTACGCAGCATGTCACGCCAGATGCTGAACAGATATTGATACGTCTTTACAGACCTTTCGGAAATCCGGCCATTGACCATCATCACAGGAATGTTCCGCTCCCGGATTGCCCGCAGGAAGTTGGGCCACAGTTCCGTTTCTACCGGAAGGAAAATGCCTGGATGCACACGGCGTACAATGGATTCCGCTACCCAGGGCAGATCAAGCGGGAAAAAAATATAGGCATCTGCTTCCGGAATGATCTGCTTCGCCATATTGTAACCGGCCACGGTAAAAGCAGATACCAGAACTTTCCGCTCCGGCATGATTCTTTTGAGTTCCTTTACCATCGGGCTGGTCGCAACAATTTCGCCTACTGATGCGCCATGAATCCAGACGCAGTTAGTATTGACCACGTTCGCAATCTCTTCCCGGCGAATCAGTCCCATACTCTGCCGAAACCGGCTGCTAAACCCTTTTTCCGTAATCAGACGGTAAATATAAAACGGCAGTATCAGGATGAAAAAAATCAGCAGGCCTAAAATATTATAAAGAATATACATCATAGGTTATGATCAGCTCTCTTCCTTGTTGTTCCGATACTGTATCTGGTACAGGTGCGCATATAAACCGTTCTTTTGCATCAGTTCGTCATGCGTGCCGTCCTCTGCCAGCTTCCCTTTATCCAGTACCAGGATCCGGTCAGCATTTTTTATTGTAGAAAGACGGTGGGCAATAATGATGGAAGTACGCCCTACCATCAAACGGTTGAGGGCTTCCTGAACGATCCGTTCACTCTCTGTATCCAGAGCAGACGTAGCCTCATCCAGGATCAATATACGCGGATCTTTTAAAATCGCTCTGGCAATCGCGATCCGTTGCCGCTGACCGCCGGAAATATTCACGCCCCGGTCGCCCAGCATGGTATTGTAACCCTCCGGCAATTCCATGATAAAGTCATGGGCATTAGCCGCTTTTGCCGCCGCTTCAACCTCTTCTTTTGTGGCGTCAAGCCGCCCGTATAATATATTATCGTACACAGATCCGTTGAAAAGAATGGTCTCCTGAGGCACGATTCCCACCTGTTGCCGAAGGGAGTCCAGCGTCACATGTTTGATATCCGTTCCATCAATCCGAATCGTTCCAGAATCACAGTCATAAAAGCGTGGCAATAAACTGGCAACCGTTGACTTGCCGGCGCCGGAGGGACCTACCAGGCCAATCGCCTGCCCGGGTTTGGCCACAAAAGATAGATTATGGAGGATTTCATCCCCTTTATTATATGAGAATGTTACATTTTCAAAGCTGACGCTCCCATTCACGGCAGGAAGCACTTGAGCATCCGGGAGATTCCGTACTTCTTCCGGAAGATCAAGCACATCAAAGACACGCTGTGCCGCAGCCAGCGCCCGCTGGATATTGCCGCTCACCCGGGTAATCCGTTTAATCGGATTGGAAATATTAACAGCATACGCAAGAAATGCAACCAGGGAGCCGGCCGTTGTTTCTCCTTCAATTACGTTATTACCGCCATACCACAAGATCAAAGTCACGCCAAGAGCCGCCACAAACTCGATTGTCGGTGTAAGGGTGGCCATGTATTTCGAATTTTTCAGATTAGCCCTCAGGTTCGCTTCATTTTCCTTTTCAAAGCGGTCGATTTCATATTGTTCCCTGACAAAAGACTTAACTACCCGGGCCGAAGAAACGGATTCCTGCAAAACCGATGTAATATCTGCCGTTGCTTCCTGGATCTGTCCGCCGGAACGGCGTATCTTTTTCCCGAAAAAGTTCATAAAATACAGGACTACCGGAAATGTCAGAACCGTAAACAGCGTCAGTTTCCAGTCCAGATAAACCATGGCACAGACAGAGCCGATCAGAATGATACTTTCCGTAACCAGTTCAATGGTATTATCAACCATGGCGCCCTGCAGGGCATTCACGTCATTAGTCACATAACTCATGATGGTACCAGTCTTGTTTTTATCATAAAAAGACATGGACAGGCGCTGCAATTTGCGGAACACTTCACCGCGGATATCAATAATTACGTGCTGTCCCACCCAGCTCATGAGATAATTCTGCCCGTACAGAAAGATTCCTCGCAGTAAAAAAATCACCACGATACTGGCAGATATCACGTTCAGCATATAATAATCTTTTGCGTTAAGCACCTTATCGATCATATCCCGGAAAATCCAGGGCAGATACAGATTCCCGCCTGCTGCCAGCATCGTGCAGACAAGGGCAGCTGCCAATACGTGAAGATATGGTTTGATATAACTTAAAACGCGCTTATATAAGTCCATCTGAACTCCTTGCAGATTTTAAAATTTCAATTTTTAGAAAATCCTATTCCCGGTTTTGCCTGGCCATGCGGAGCACCAGTTCGGCCACCCGCTTTACGGCTCCGGGTTCCCCTAACTTTTTCTTTACTTCCTGCAGGTCCCGCTGCAGTTGGGCATACCGTTCCGGCTCCAGCAGCTCCATCGCTGTAGACGCAATCTTTTCCGGCGTGCAGTCATCCTGCAACAGTTCCGGCTCAATCAGCCGCCCCGCCACAATATTGGGAAGACCGATGTGAGGAATTTCCACCACCCGCTTGGCAATCCAGAAGCTGAGAGGGGAAGATTTATACAATATTTCGCAGCCCAAACCGCACAAGGCCGCTTCCAGGGTCACCGTCCCGCTGGTAGCAACGGCAAAATCCGCTGAGCTCATCACGTCGTAATTATGTCCTTCGGTCAGCCTGATTTCCAGACCGGCTTCCTGGATTGGCGTTTCCAGCATATCCCGGTCAATGGTTACAGCCCGGGGCATGGCAAAATCAATATCCGGGCGTTTCTGTTTCAGAATCTTCGCCGCCGCCAGCATATCTGGCAGCAACCGCTGAATTTCCATAACACGGCTCCCGGGCATCAGCAACACCAGCGGATGACCCTGTCGCTTGCCGGCCAGCGCTTCTGCTTCTGCCTTCGGCAGAGTTGGTTTGACCGTATCTACCAGAGGATGCCCGACAAATTCAATATCAGCCCCATAAGATTTATACAGATCATACTCAAACGGGAAAATGGATGCAATTTTATCTACAACCTTCACTACACCGGCCGCCCGGCTGGGCCGCCACGCCCAGGCTGAAGGCGCGATGAAAGAAACCACTTTAATTCCCCGCTCCTTAGCCAGTTTTGCCAGACGCATGTTGAAACCGGGATAATCAATGGTCAGCAATACATCCGGCCTGCGCCGTTCCATAAGTTCAATAAACGCGCTGCGCAGCTTCCAGATATCCGGCAGTTTCCGCAATACCTCTACAAAACCCATCACACTATGATCCTTGATATCAAACAGCACCTCACCGCCCGCATCGCGCAGGCAGTCGCCGCCCATTCCAAAGATTTCCGCTGCCGGATCCAGTTGTTTTACAGCACGGGCCACAGCTCCGGCATGCAGATCACCGGAAGCTTCTCCCGCAGAAATTAATATTTTGGTCATAATACCTCAATAATACAGGCAGCGAGGAAAAACGAATGATACATTATCTGTTCCGCAGTTGGGAACATTTCCTGTCGCAGCCAACAATTATCCATTTTTGTACATATTAAATCATCTTATTATAGCACAAAAAGGCAGCTGAATAAACCTTTCAGCTGCCGATTCCATAAATATTTCATTTTTTATTATCTGCTTCAGCTTCTTTTATGATCCCGCCTTTTATCAGACTAATTCAGATTCACTCACAGACACAATAGTAATCCCTTTTTCTTCAGCCATAGCCAGTGTGCGTTTGCGGTCAACCAGTAAGGTCCGCCCCGCTTCCACGATAATTCCGGTAGCTCCCGCATGGATCATGGATGTCAGCGTGGTAGTTCCTACGCTGGGCATATCAAAACGGTTATCCTGGGCCGGTTTGGCTGTTTTAGCAACCACTACGCCACCCTTGCCGAGAAAACCGCCCCGTAAAATACAGGCGTCCGTCCCTTCAATGGCTTCCAGGGCCATGACCGCCTGGTTTTTTACCACCACGGTCTGACCGATATCCAGCCGCCCCAGTTCCTTGGCCATACGGAAGCCGAACTGCATGTCCTTCCATTCCTGTTCCGTGGGCTTTCGCTTTGTCAGCACCCCCGGTTCAGGCAGAAGCGGTTGGATCAGCGCCGTCTGATCCATCACCTGCATGCCTGCGTCTTCAATCAGCTTCACGATTGCATTCATAATGGTATCGTCCTTCCGGTCCGGAAGGGATGCCAGCACACGTATTGTAGTCAAGTCCGGAATCATAACCCCGTTTTTATATAAAACCTCTTTCGTAACCTTGCCAATCATGGTTACATTTTTTACATCATGCTGTTTCAGTGTCTGCAAAATTTTTCCCACTTTGCCGACGTTAATCGTATAGAATACATCCGCATTTTCCGGCAGTTCCGGATCCGTATCTGCTACCACCGCTATCGCTACAACCCGATAGCCCAGTTTTTTTGCAGACTGCGCCACATCTACCGGAAGATGGCCAATGCCGGCCAGCAAGCCCAAAGTTTCCATTGATACACCGCCTGTTTCATAAACGAAAGGCAGCGAAACAATCCGCTGCCTCTGTTATTATTTTTTGTCATTCATTTCTGATCTTATTTCCGCGTATGGATAATGCCCCGTTCTGCATTACGCAGGAAGCGCATCAGATGTTCAACCGGTTCGCTGCTGTCCAATTCCTGTTCCATGGTAGCAACAGCTTCTTCTAATGAAAGCCCGCTGCGATACAGAATACGGAACGCCTTTTTCAACTGAGTGCGGATTTCCAGCGGCATCCCGGCACGGGCCAGTCCCACACTGTTCAGCCCTGCCACAAACGCAGGATCGCCTGCTACCAGCATAAACGGTGGAATATCCTGGGATATCCGGCTCATACCGCCAGCCATGGCATTCCGTCCGATACGGCAGAACTGATGCACAGCAGCCAGGCCGCCGATAACCGCCCGGTCTTCCACCACCACATGTCCCGCGAGAGTAGCCACATTAGACATGATTACATTGTTTCCTACGATGCAGTTATGGGCAATGTGGGTATAAGCCATCATCAGAATGTCGTTACCGATACGGGTCTCATTACCTTCCCCGCAGGCACGGCTTACAGTTACGCATTCACGGAAAACACCGCGGTCGCCGATGACCGTATAGCTGCGTTCTCCCTTAAATTTCAAATCCTGCGGAACACTGCCGATAGAAGCGCCCGGGAAAAACTGGCAGTCTTTGCCAATTGTCGTATACGGGTGAATCACTACATGCGGACCAACAATGCAGCCATCCCCCAGTACAACATCGTGTTTGATAACCGCATACGGGCCAATTACTACATTTTTACCGATTTCCGCGCCCTTTTCAATAATCGCTGTCTCATGTATCTTCTGTAATGGTGTAACAATCGCCGCCATCTTCTCACTCCCTCTGATATTTGCTCAAGCATCAAGAAGTATTACTTTAACAAATATACTCTTCAAATACGACGTTTTTCAACATTTGATTATTTTTCGTATTTGATGATATTTCGCATATATTTACGATTATCTAAGAATTAATCTGTACTTTTACTCTTTTTCTTAATTTTTCTCGATTTTATCCTGAAGAGCAAAGAAACAATCACATTCGCAGGCCGGTTCCCCGTCAACTTTTCCTTCGCAATGGATCACGCCCATGTTACCGTGGATCTTCACTACTTCCGCCCGGGTCACCACCTGATCCCCAGGCACCACCTGTTTATGGAAACGGACTTTGTCGATTTTGGCAAATACAGCAATCTTTCCCCTGTTTTCCGGCGGATACAACATGGCCACACCACCCACCTGGGCCATCGCTTCAATCAGAAGCACCCCTGGCATAATGGGTTCGTCCGGGAAATGTCCCAGAAACTGTAACTCATTAGCCGTAATATTTTTAACACCGACAGCCCATTTCATGGGTTCCAGATCCAGGATCCTGTCTACCAGCAACATGGGAAAACGGTGCGGCAGAATTTTTTTGATTTCAATAATATCCAGTGTAATTGCCATTATTTACCCTCCCTGTAAGCGATAATTTGTTTTGCTAACTGCGAATTATAAGAATGTCCTGATTTAACTGCAATAATGTGCCCTTTCCATGGCCCGATCAGAGACAGGTCCCCTAATACGTCCAAAATTTTATGACGCACCAGTTCGTCAGGAAAACGAGGCACAGACAGACATTTGGTATCATCGTATACCAACGCGTTTTCCAGATTGCCGCCCAGCCCCAGGCCCATCTTCCGCATCTGTTCCACTTCCCGCATAAAACCGATGGTACGGGCCGGCGCAATTTCCTTTAAAAAAGTCTCTTCCTCCAACAGCACGTCATAGTACTGGGTTCCCAGCAGCGGATGGGCATTGACAGAGGTGAAGGAGATGCGCATCCCGTCATAGGGAAGCATGGCGATAAATTTGTCTCCGTCATACACAGAGAACGATTTATCCACCGCGTATACCTTTTTCTCTGCATCCTGTTCCTTTCGTCCGGCTTTTTTTACCAGCTGCGCAAACACAAGACCACTGCCGTCCGTCACAGGTGGCTCCGGCGCATCCATCTCGATCCGGCAGTTATCGATCCCCATGGCAAATAATGCTCCCAGCAGGTGCTCTACCGTAAAGACCTGGGCGTCGTTTTCGCTCAGGGTCGTAGCCTTCAATGTGGAAGTCACCAGCTCCGCCCGCGCATGAATTTCCGGCTGCCCCGGCAGATCTGTCCGGACAAACACGATACCTGTATCCGGGTTTCCGGGTTTTAACGTCATAATCACGTCTTCCCCGGAATGCAGCCCTGCTCCGGAATAACTCACTCCGGCCGCCAATGTTACCTGTTTTTCCATATAAATACCCTCAACATTCTATTTTTTCACTTTAAACCGCTTCTTGCCGTCTTTCCACCGGTCATGCACCCAAAACCACATGGGTGGATTGTTGCGGATTTCCTGTTCCAAAATTTTCGTTAATTTTTTTGTTACCTGATAAAGATCCTCGTCTTTATCTGCTGTCTTTTCCGCATACAGCGGCGGATAGATTTTGGCCCGGCAGCTGCCATCTGCATCATAATGCATAAAAATCGGCAGAATCGGGCAGCCAAAGGTACGACTGAATACGGCAGGTCCTGCCGGTGTGATAGATTCTTTGCCGAAAAGGCTGATTTTTATACCGGTATTGTTAGAATCCTGATCAAACAGGATCCCAAGCAGGTGCTTTTCCTTAAGATACCGGCCCATGGCCAGCACCCCTTCCTTGCCACGGTTATAGGCAACTTTCTGCCCGACAATTTCCCTGTATTCGTTAATAAAGCGATCCATTGCACTGTTGTTTTGCTTTCGGGCTATGCTCAACATAGGATAACCGTGCAAGGCCACGTTGGCCCCCAGTAATTCCCAGTTGCCAAAATGGCCGGTACACATCAGGGCACCTTTTCCCTTTGCGTAAGCTTCTTCCAGATATTCCAGTCCGTCCGTTTTTACAACATCTTGAATTGTGTCCGGTTTCAGTAACGGAAAACGCAATACTTCAATAACCATACGCCCAAACTTGACCACGCTCTCAACAGCAATCTTTTCGGCTTCTTCCGGCGGTACGTGGAGACATTCCTGCACATTGGCCGCTGCCATTTTCATACGCCATTCCGGCACAAACAACAGCGCCATCCTCCCCAGCACACTGCCAAAGGCCATTCCCACCCTCCGGGGAAGCAGGCAGAAAATTTTGCTAAGCAGTTTCATTACATAATATGCCAGCATAGAGACTCCAGATCACTTCCTTTTTTTCAGTTCGGCAATTTCTTTTTGAAGATCTCTGACAGTTTTCATAAGTTCGCCGATTTTGCGCAGTTTTGACTGCTGCCGCAGCCATTCTACATGAGACATATGAGGGAACCCGGCCAGTACCTGATTGTCCCCTACATTTCCGATAACGCCGCATCTTCCTGCCATAGTATTATTATTGCCAATAGTAATATGCCCGACAGTAGCAGACTGCCCGCCAAACGTATTATTGTTACCGATGGTCACACTGCCGGGAATACCCACGAGTGCCACGAACAGGTTATTTTCCCCGACCACGTCGTTATGTCCCAGATGTACCAGATTATCCAGTTTGGTCCCATTGCCTACAATCGTACTGCCAACAGTTGCCCGGTCAATGCAGGAATTACATCCAATTTCCACATCGTTGCCCAACACAACGTTCCCTGTCTGCTGCACCTTATTATGTTTTCCGTTATTTGTTACAAAGCCAAAACCGTCGCCGCCAATCACGCAGCCGGGCTGCAGGATATTCCGGTTGCCGATGATGCAGTCTTCCCGTACGGTTACGTTAGGATAAATCACGCAGTCGCTGCCAACTTTTACATGCCGCCCAATATATGCATGGGCATAAATCACCGTATTATCCCCGATTTCCGCACCGGTTTCCACGACAGCAAAAGGCTGAATCGCAACATTGTTACCAACTTTTGCATCCTCTGCCACATACGCCTGTGGGCTGATCACCCGGACTACCTCTTCCCTGGGCCGGAACAGTTCCAGCAATTCGGCAAAAGCCTGCTTGGGATTATTAACCCTGATTACTGGGCGTTCCAATTTACGGTCTTCCGGGGCCAGTATCATAGCGCCAGCTCGGCTTTTATGGCAGAATTCCACATATGGCGGTATAGCAAACGAGATTTCTGTCGGTCCCGCTTCTACCAGCCCGTTTACACCGGTAATACGCATCGCAGGGTCATCATTCTCCAGCTTACCGTGCAAGAAAGCAGCCAGCTCCTGTAATGATTTTTCCATAGTTATTACAACCCCTTGTTTTTATTTAACAGACATTATTCTCATAAAGGAAAAAAGCGGACGGACGTGACTCCGCCCGCTACGGGTGATACAAAATACTTCTCGCATAGTTTGGCAGGTTATACATGATACATGTTCCGCACCTGCATTACTTCATCTTTTTAATAACTTCATCAGTCACATCCACACCGCCGGAAGGAACTGCATCCTTGACCAGGACAGCGCTGAGGTTCTTTTCTTTGGAAACTTCAGTCAAAGCAGTGTCCAGGCTTGCCTTCAGCTTGTTCTGTGCTTCAGAGGATGCCACCTGCATCTGGGCCCTTTTATCCTGAACGATTTTTTCTGCTTCTTCCCTGCTCTTCCCCTCGGTCTCTTTCTGCATCTGTTCCTGTAGCTCTTTGGCTTTCTTCTCCAGGTCTTCTTTGATTGTCTTTACGGCCGGCGCCTCGGCTTCCACTTTTTTAATATCTACTACCCCAAAGGCAGCATTACGTCCGCTGCAGCCAACTGCCAGCAATGCACAGACTATCATAAGACAAGCTAATACTTTTTTCATTTTCTATCATCATCCTCCCGAATTATTTAATGCTCGCATTTCCCGAAATACCCTGCTTCCCCGCAGTAGTGCCAGCCGCTTTTTTGTTTAAAGCTTCCGCTGCTTTCGTACGGGTCTCCAGTTTTTTCAAACCGGCAATCACGTCACCGGTTATATCATCCGCCGAAACATTGGTTCGATACTTATGAAAAACCACGGAATAACCTCGTTCTTTCGCAATCTTTACAACCTGGCTCTCCATCTCTTTTTTTATCGAGATTTCCAATGTTTCAATCCCCTGCTGATGCCTGTCCAGCTCCTGATCCATTGTGCCAAGCAGTTCTTTCAGAGCCTCTGGCGCCTTTTTCAATAACGGATTATCCCGGTCCGAACCCTTAATCATATCTGCCATCATCTGCTGCCGCAGCTGACCGGCATAGGCATCCAACCGTTGCCGCATGGCGTTGATATGCGGTTGCATCCGCTCGTTTACAATTCCTATTTTGTGTTGCATCAACAGCATCCGGTCACGGTCTCTGGCCGCCCTCACCGCTTTCAGTTCCGCCTCCAGCTTTTTACGTTCTTCCGGAACCATGCGGACCGTATCCAGCTTAAGCCGCAAATTAAACAGCTGCAACCGGTAATGCTCTTCCAGCTTCTTTTCTTCTTCCGCCAGTTCCTTGTCTACCTGATCGGCTATTTGACCACTCAGTTGCTTTAGTTTTTGCTGTTCAGCCATCTGCTTTTCTGTCAGACGGGCTAAAAAATCAGCAGACAGGAAATTCTGTTTGCTGTTCCTCTTCAGCTGTTGCAATTTTGCCAAACCGCTTATACGGGTTTTTCCGATGACTTCCTGCTCCTTACGCTTATCCAAAAGCAGATTATACTCATCTCTCATCTTTTGCAAACGGGAATACTGCGGATGCTCCTGCAACGCTTTATCCCAGTTTACAACCGCTATCTTTTCCCCGCTTCCCATTCTGTTACAGGCCGAAAGCATCAGCGCCAGACCTGTGAAAACAATCAAAAGCCAGCGCATCGCGTTTCCTCCTTCTGCAATGGAAAATGAGGCTCGTACAGAGCCTCATTTTAAGCTTTGTCATTTCTTCGGATTCTGCAGTGCTTTGGCAACTTCATCAGTAATGTTCGTACCGCCATATACCACTGTAGATTTATCAACTACAACCTTCAGGCCCTTTTTATCTGCAATTGTTTTTATGGTATCGTTGATTCCTTTCAGTATCGGATCCATTAAATCTTTTTCTTTGTTAGCCAGGCGTTCCTGCATTTGCCGGTAATAGCGTTCTTTTTCTTCATCATTCATGTTCTGGCTGTTCTTATCAAATTCTTTACGGGTCTCAGAAATTGCCTGCTGCATATCCGAACGGACCTGCTCCAGTTGGGGATGCTGGGAAACCAGCACCTGATAATCAACTACGCCAATTGCAGATTCGCTTGCCGCAGCGGAAGCCACACTGTTTCCAAATCCACCGGCGCTCATAGCCAGCGTGAAACAGCCGATGACAAATATCGCCGCTACAATCAATGAAATGGTTTTAACATTTTTAGGGTTTCTCAATTTTTCCATCATAATAGAAATTACCTGCTTTCTTTAAAAATAGTTTACTCATTTATTATACCAATCATCACGGGTACTTTCAACATTTCACCGTATTTTTCATCAATTTTTTACAGATTGCCCACGATCCGAAAATAAGACTTTTCTGTAGAATACACATATTCACCACTTAAAAATTCATGAATCCTGTAACGGACTGCATACTCATTTTCTTTCCTGTCACCGAAATGTTCAAAACGGAACCGCCATTTCGGTGTGAAATCATATTCCAGGCGGTAGATATCGGCATCCGCCGGAACACGCCGCATATACGAAACAGTTGCCTTTCCGCAATGGTACGCATAACCTGCGCTGAAATCCCACTTTACATCCTTCAGATCCACGCCCGCCTCACCGAAGATTTCATCCCTGCGGGAGATGAATTTGCCGATATGGGCACGTCCGGACAGATTATGGTCTTTTCTGTCAATATCGCCATATCCTTCAAACCAGATTTTGTATTCATCAGACTCCAGCGAAATGTCTACCAGCGTTTCAGCCCCGGAATGAATGGCCACCTTCGGATTGAGATGGTACCGCCTGACCTGCGGCTCTTCCGACAGTTCCCGCAACAGTTTCTGAGACAGCGATTCCTGATTTTTTTCTATATAGGAAACAGGAAGTCCCTGCAGAGACTTCGCCTTATCTGCATATTTATATTTCAGCTGCATCAGCAGTATATTCGGTATGGATCTGGAAATCATGCTGTATTGCACACTGCGCACCAGTTCCCCTATCGGATAAATGATCACCTGTACTGCCACATGATCATCCCGGGTCGTCAGATCCACCGCCGCCTTAAAATCCGGTAACTCAGACTCGACATTGCTTTTGACCAGGCCCCGCAAAACCCCGCCGGCCCAATCAGCTGCATCCAGAGAAGCCCCCTGCAGCGTTTGCTGAAGCTGTTCCTTTAAAGACGGTAATTTTTCCTGTAAAACGCCAGCGGCAAAAGGACTGACACCGGAAAACTGTATATCCACATCAACCGTCTGCACCGTCCTGGCCCAGGGACCGACCCTGAAGACCAGATTCGCCGCAGTTCCCTCGTCTTCCTGTACCATGGAAAGAGAAACCCGGTTCGTCTGGTATCCGGTAATGACGCGGTCGGCAATTTCCGACAGAAGACTCTCATAACCTGGCACATCAGCTGCAATAAATGCCGAATCCCTTCCGTTAAATAACTGGGAAGCCACCACCTGCATACTGTCTTCCATTTTGTGAAGCAGGACATGACTGGTGTTCCCTCCCTCATCAACGATACGCACATTTACCTTTGTCACCGGTGACGCCAGCACACTTCCTGTCCAGAAGAGAGCCAGCAGTAACAAAACAACCCTTTGCAACATGGTGATCAGAACTGTCCGCCAAAGCTGAAATGGAACCGGCTGCGCTGCTTTCCTTTACCCCAGTCAAGCTTGATCGGACCCAGCGGCGAATTGATCCGCAGGCCAAGACCGTAACCGGATTCCATCAGGCTGAAATCAAAGGCATCCTGATCGCGTTTATCCCAGGCATAGCCGATATCGTAGAATACTACTCCCTGTACCTTGTTCCTGATGGGGAAGCGGTATTCCGCCGTACCCCGCAGCATACTGTTTCCTTTGAACTGGTCATCTTTGTAACCGCGCAGCGTGTCCGCACCGCCTACTGCAAAACGCTGGGACAAAGGCATGTCGCCCCAGGCGTAACCGGCCGCCAGATCAAACGCCAGCACCCGTTGTCTCTGCAAAGGCAGATAATAACGATAGTTTACGCTGAGCTTCTCATAAGTGAAATCACCGCCCAGACCGGCAAGTTCCAACGTATAGGAATTACGCTTTCCGGCATGGGGATCATAGATATTGTCACGGGAATCATATACACGGGAATAAGTTATACTGTTCGTTGTGCCAAAGTTCTGATCACGGCGTTCCTGTGCGGTAGTCTTTTTATGAAATATTTTTTCATATTCCGTATCATAACTCGGTTCATAATACTGAACATTATATCCATTTATTGGTTTTTTATATTTATCATCACGGTGTTTCAGCGTAATATAATGCCGGACGAATTCACCCTGGGGACGGCCAAGCGTAATCTCCTGGCCTACACGTTTTTTGTCATACCGGGCAATTTCATCGCCGTTACGGTCATAATCCGCATATTCGTTGGTAAAATCATAAAGGGAAATTCCCAATGAGGTTTCTTTTTTATCCAGCCACGGTTTTCGGTACGTAAGCTCGTAGTTTTTATTATCTTCCCCGCCAAATTCCCAGCGAAGCATGATACTGTCGCCGGTTCCCCGGAAATTCTTGTCACCGACTGAAATCATACCGACAAAGCCGTCCGCATCACTGTAACCTGCGCCAATGCCAAAGGTACCGGTATTCATTTCAACCACATTGATTTCCATTTCTACTGCATTAGGCTGACGGCCGGGATTCAGTTTCATATTAACATCTTCAAAGAATCCCAGATTCTGAATACGGTTCATAGAACGACGTGCCAGTGTTGCATTAAAGGGATCACCTTTTTTCATTCGGATTTCACGTAAAATAACTTTGTCTTTTGTCTTTACATTCCCTTTAACCTTGAAATCCTCTACAATACCTTCATTGATTTTTATCGCCAGAACCCCTCCCGGTTGGAAACTTACGTCTGTAATACGGGCAAGGATATAACCGTCTCTTTTATATTGTTCCTCCACAAAGCCCAATTTCCTGTTGGATTCCCGGATATTTACAATTTTTCCTTTCGGAAGATTCACAATCTGACGAATCTGCTCAGTAGAAACTTTGGTATTCCCCGTTACTTCCAAATGATCAAATTTGGGATTCTCCTGAACATGATAGGTTACCTGGACGCCTTCCGGTACAATCTGGAAGGACGGTCGTAATTCATAAAACCAGCCCAGACCGTAAATGGCCTGCATGTCTCTGGTAATATCCTCTTCTGCCAGAGGCAGACCCGGTTTACTGTAAACTGCTTTCAGAATATCTTCCGAAGGGATTTCCTCGTTTCCTTCAACACTAATTTTGGTCACGGTTTTATTGAGATAAGGAGCCAGTTCATTCTCTTCTTCCTGCACCCCGATATCCTGCCCCGGAACAGGACTTTGCGCAGGAGGGAGATTTAACCGGCTTGTCCTGGCAGTTGTTGATCCTGCGGTCCCGTTTCCCTGTGTCTGCGCAGTGCTTTCTTTTTCACTCGTTGTTGAAACAGGTTTCTTTTTGAGTCCAATCGAATCGGACACAGTCGTTGTCGTTTCTGCAAACACAGGACTGGCAACAAGCAGTGTTGCCAGCAAACCAACTGTAATCTGTTTTTCCAAAGCATGTTTCATAATACCAGTAAACCTCCCCTTAAAGTCGGAAATTTAGAATCAAAGGTTCTGTCAATAGCCTAACTATTATATTATACACCTTACGGTGATTATAACAATAAGTCTTTGTAATTTATCGTATGCTTTCCAGTTCCTGTTTTCCGGAACGAATCAGCCGACGCATCTGATCGGCAGAAAGCCGGACACCCACGTCCCGGTTCCTCATCTGCTGCAGTTGCGGTACAGCGGCCTGCACCGGTGTATCCGGTTTTTCTTTCATGATTGCTTTCTTTTCAGATACAGCATCGGAAGGCGTATCGTTTTGTCGGGAAACAGGCACGTTTTTATCCCTGTCTGCAACGGGCTTCCCTTTTTCTGGAGTGATCACCATTCCCTGAATACCTGCCGCATTTGTCGTATTTCTCCCATATGCAGAGGCCCACCACCAGCCCAAACCTCCTGAAGCCAGCAACAGAACAGCAGCACATGCAGCCAGCATGCGGCGTGTCCAGGAAATTCCCGGCCGTTTCTGTCGTATATTATCCAGTTCCGCTTCTGCCAGCATCAGATCCAGTTCACCACGAACCTCCTGATTACTGCGAAAACTACGTTCCGCATTGTCAAGGCTGGCCTTCGCATTCCGGATACGACTGCACACAGATCGGCTCTGAGTCATAGAGTTTCCCTCCAAACTTACATATGATTATATATAATCTGAACAAACTTGGCAAATTAACCTGCAAAAAAAACTTATTTTTTTGTGTTTTCTCAGTTTTTCTCCCACTATCTCTTCTTTATAGCCCGATAAGACCACTTTTCTTTTAAACCCGTTCATAGCGAACATAATTCATATACCGAAACGCAAAATTATTTTTTTAAGTCGCTCATAAAGCGGGATAGCATCCCACGTATCCTGCGAACCCCCTGTTTTTCCAGGCGGTATATATGATTCGTCGTAACCCGGATATCCGCAGCCAGAACGGTGGGTGTCTTGTTTTCTATAAAGATACCCATCAGAACCTGTTTCTCCTTTTGCGGGAGCCGATCCACGGCCCTGGATACTCTGTCGGAAACCGCGTGGCGTTCCGCCACCTCTTCCGGAAGCAGCTGGAAGGACGGCAACACTTCCGCAAGTCTCCAGCCTTCTTCCGTTTCCCTGTCCAAAGAAAGTTCCACGTGGGAAAACTCCCTGTGCAGGAAATCACGCATCCTGCCCCGGATGCGATGGATTGCATAGAGACTGAATGCAACGCCTTTTGTATAATCATAGTTTTCGGCAGCTTCCAAAAGTCCCACCGTACCTTCCTGAATCAGTTCCATCATGGTTTCTTCCGGTACATGGAATTGCGCCGCTGTTTTAAAAACCAGCGGCTGGTAGGATGTAATCAGTTTCTGGTGGGCATCTTCATTTCCTTCCGCTTCGCGAATCCAGAGTTCTTTCTCTTCCTCCGGGGAAAGAAGTTTTATTTTTTTCAGTTCTTCCAGATATTTCTGCAGCACAATGATCCACCTCTGCTCAGAATGTGATCCGATATTCCACACTGTACCGTCTGTCATGATCCTGATCCTGGGAAAGCGTGAAATTCATATGTTCGGTAATCTGATACTGTGTATAAATATTATCATATTTCCCGTCAAAACTGCTGGTATAACCGATTTTCCAGCGGTCTGTCAGATTTTTCGCGACCAGGAAATTATACTGCTCTTTTTCTTCCTCTGTCAGTTCACGAATGATCCGGTTATCAAAATCAACACCGTTTTCAACCTTACCGACATAAACACGGAACTCATCAATTCCCAGCGCCTTTCGAATCGTCCGTTCCACATCTCCCAGCAGCCCTGTTTCCAAGCCGGCAATCAGCAGATTATGCATATCTTCATTCGTTATATCATCACTGCCGGCCGACGAGCGTTGCAATGTCAGCATGCGGACCAGCGCATTCTGCGACAGATACGGATTCGACGTCAGTTTCATATCCAGGGTATCTTTTCGTAACGACCCGTCAATCTGGAGAGCGATCCTGTACCGGCTGAATTTTGTATTCGCGTTCAGCTTCACATAAGGCAGGAAGGATCCCGGATTCTGCCACCTGACAGAACCATTGTCAACTTTAAAGCGGGTCCGGAGATATGTCACAGTCCCTTTATCCGTGTCGATACCGCCGCTGATCCGCGGAAAGACGGTACTGCCTTCGGCCTTTACCGCACCCTTCAGCCACAGGTCATATAAATATTTATTATACAGATGAACCTTCGGGCCAAGCTTTACTGATACATCCATTCCCAGATTACTGTCTCCTTCTCCCAGGGAGGGAATGGTTGGCATATCGATCATTACATCATCCAGCAATACATCCGCTGTTATTTTGGGACGCCAGCCTTCTTCCATACCCTGTACCGGCATTGCCTTCTTATCCGGTTCTCCGGCTTCCTGTTTTTGCAAAAGGCGTTTAGGAATCCGGAAATGCTCCGGAGACATTGACAAAGTCCCATTAATACGGCCTTTAAAAACTGCCGATTCCACCTCTGCGTTTTTCGCCGCAACGTTAAACAGATAAGCCTTTTCATCCGGGGCCCTGAAGTCATAACTTCCGCTTGCTTCCACAGAACCCTTTCCCAGTTCTGCCGCGAACTTTTCAACAGTCATGTTGCTGCCGCGGAATACAACACGCAGCGCAACTTTGTCTATCAATGTCCGGACATCTTTCAGTTTCAGACAACCCTCTTCTACTTCAATATCCCCATACATTTGCGGTTCTTCCAAAGAACCTGTTATCTTCACCAGACCTTTGGTGCTTCCTACGCCCCAGTCTATCCTGGGATGTGTTCCGAAAACTGCAAGGCTTGCCTGGTTGAAATCAACCTGGATATTCATCTGTGCATCCGGATTTTTTCTCTTTTCTTTAGCACGTAATATATCTACCGGAATTTTGCCATCAGCTGTCAGTTTATACATATCCTGTTCGGCGGAGAACTGACGCAGTGTAATCATATCGTTTTCCAGGCTGAACACAAGGTCTGCGCGGTCAAAGGACATCTCTTCCAGACTGCCCTGAGCCAACTGTGCAGAACCGCTCCCTTTCAGTTTATCCCAGGGTCCTTCCATCTGTGCTGTCATGTTCAGTGAACCGGTCAATGTTACCGGTTCATACATAAATGCAGTCAGGATGGCAGGGTTCGCATCTACCGCCTGTGCCTGTATATTCATTACCCTGTTACGAAAGTCAACGGTACCGCCTGCAGAAATGGTGCCCTCCCTGAAAAATGTCCTGTCTTCCTGAAGTTTTATGTTCTCAACCGTCAGAACGCCCTTTTTCATCCGGGCCTTCAGGGCCATCTGATCGTATTTTACGCTATTAATATCCAGATTATAACCCCAGAGATCTGCGATTGTATCCGCATCCGGGCCGTTAAATTCCAACGTCCCGGCAACCAGCCCCTTAACAGGGAAGTCAACCCTGGCCATTTTCAGGATATTTTGCAGATCGCCGTACATGATCCCCATTTTCCCCCGCAAATCCCGTTTCGGGATATTTAATGCAAGATCGATCATATAGGCAGATGTCAGTCCGTCCGTATTCGTCTGTTCGCAGGTACCTTTTAAAGAATTAATATCCTGTCCATTGCTGACCAGTACCCCTTCCAGGTTTTTCACCGAAACTTCATTGACAAAGAATTCTTCGCTGATAACATTACCGGAGAACAATGGTTTCTCTGCTGTTCCGGACAAATGTCCTGTTGCAGAAGCATAGCCTTTCAGGGCGACATCTTCTTCACGGACCGGAAGCCGGCTCAGATCCACATCCGTCGCTTCCGCCTGAAAATCCAGATGATGATCCGGATCCATAACTCCATGCAGTTTTAACGTGGATGACAATGCCCTGACTACAATATTATCCAGCCTCAGGGCTCCTTTGTGATAAAAATACCTTCCGGTTACGGAATCCACCAGATACCCTTTCACACTGCCGTCAGACATATCCACATCCCCCTGTACGGCAGGGTCAGACAATGGGCCTGTAATATGCATCAGATGGTTCAGATTTCCGGTCACTTTAAGCGTTTCCTGCAGTCCTGCTGCTGCCATGAGTGGCTCTATACGTACTTTTTCGGTTTCCACCGCCAAATCAAACCGCGGTTCCTCGCCCCGCAGGTCGATCGTTCCATTGGCCGTATGGCTCCCCCGGTCCATGACGAGCTGATAATCTTTCAACTCCGCCACATTGTCACGAACGGTAACCTGACCCTGGCCGTCCTGCAGGAACATGTCCCGGAAGGAAACCTGCTGAAGCTGTACAGGGCCTTCAAAATTGATGCGGCTTCCCAAACCGGACACATGATAAGATGGGGAAGAAATATACCCGCTGCCATTCTGGCCTGCCGCCGCCAGAACCGGATCCAACGGCATATTTGCCATCCGTCCGGAAAGATTGTAGCTGCCATCAAAAGATACATGACCGGCAGCCTGCAGCGCACCGTTCCCGGTCAAAGCCGAAAAGGTATGGATGTCAGCGCCGGCATTGGTCAGATCCATATCGAAATCCGCCACATTGAGAACAGTGTCCCGCCATTGCATGTTCATCGTATTGGCGGCCACATTCATGTTTAAGCTCCCGTCTTCCCGGTTATAGGTCCCATGGCCAGCCAGCATGGCGTTAAGCAGAAACCGTTCTCCATGGACTTTTTCACCTTCAATGACCACATTGCGGATATCCGCCGTTCCTGTCAGCTTGCCGGAATCCAGTTCATATACGCCCTGTCCGCCGATCCTGCCATTCCGGTACGCAGCCGAGAAATAATTCACTGCCGCTTTATTTCCGGACAATACTGCTTCTGCCTCTACATTAGTGAGCGTCTCACCATTATAGGAAACTTTATCAGACTGAATGGAAAGATGTCCTTCCGGATTATCCGGATCATGGATATCCAATGCGCCGGAAAGAACCGCAACCTGCTCATTCAGACTTACCAGCAGCCGGTCCGAGGTAATGACATGATCCGTCGAAGATACATCACCGGTAATCCGGAACGGCAGTTCCTGTTCCTTCGCCTGATAGCTGCCACGCACATCCTGCAGTCTGCATTTGCCCCGTAATACGGTATCCCTGCCGTCATTACTCCATTCGCCGTCAATGTCCGTGACCTGGCCGGCCACTCCCGTGACCTGGCCATAACGGAGTGCCAGAGCATGATAAGGCGCCAGATCCACCCGGTCTGATTTCATGACGATCCTGCCCACGCCCTTATTGTCAATGCTGCCCAATACGGTCGCTGTCGCCATGCCGGGCGCACTGACTTTAAAGTCCAGGTCGAAAGCCGGATTATAACTACCGTCCATCGAACCGTCAATCTGATATTGCCAAGTCCCTTCCGGCAGCTGCACCACGGCAGTTCCCTGCTGCACGTTGACTTTCCCGTAGAAAGGAGTGGTATCGGACTGGGAGGGTTTCAGGAGGTTTTCATAGTTCCATTTTTCGTCCTTATCCTGTTTTATGTATACTGTCGGTTTCTCCAAATCGATTACGGAAACCGCTTTTTCCAGTCCGGAAAAACCCTTGAAAGGATTTACTGTGACAGATGCTGCGGGCACCGTTGCAACCACCTGCTGCTTTTGGTCTTTAACCGTAACATCCTGTATCAGGATCCTGTTACTCCCGGGCCAGGCCACAGAACCGACCTGCACCGAACCATTGACATAATCCGCCGCCAGCTTTTCAGCATACGGTCCCACCTGTTTCAGAAGATCCGGCAGCACAATCTGTGTAACGCCCCAAAAAAGGGCGCAAAAAACCGCTGCAATGCCTGCAAGCCATTTTGCCCACCGATTCATATTACTGTTCACGCCCCCGTCAAGTTTCCGGTCTTCTTTGTTTACTCAAATACATGTCAGGATTTCGAATTAAAAACCATTATAATCATGTTATACCTTATTAAATAACAATATTATCCCATGTTAACGTTATTATAGCAGAAAAACCGCAGAAATACAGCATTTTTTTGTATCTCATCTGTGAACTTTTGCACCTGAAATCAATTCTTTATTTAGGCAGACCGGCGTAAAAAAAGCTGTCGGCCGATCCATCACCTGTACATGATGTTCCGGCCAACAGTCTGTTTTATAATTTGAATAACTTTTCGTTAATTAATAAACAAGCTTCACCATTATTCAGTCTTCTTTGCTGCCGACGCCGCTTTCCGCCGCTCCGCCCGGGCCTTTTCCAGCGCCTTTACCGTTTCTTTCAGCGCTTTATCGGAATCCGTAGCTTCTACAGCTGCGTCGTATACGGCCTTGGTTGCCTTATACCGTTCGCCGTAAGTCGCGTATCCGTAATCGGCAGGACGCGCTTCGATGCCCATAGCGGTATCCAGGGCAGCCTTGGCAAGATTATAATCGTACAAAGACGTATTAAAATTGTTACGCGCCTGATTCAAGGCCACCTGGGCGTCCAGCACATCCGTATTGGTGCCAACACCCGCCTCATAGCGTACCTGGGCGATATGGTAATCTTCCTCCGCCTTGGCAACGGCCACCTGGGTAGTAGAGATGCGCTTTTCCGCTTCCCGCAGGGTATTGTAGCAGTTCCTTACATCCAGCTCCACGTTATCCGTATCCTGCCGGTATGACTCCTTGGCGCTCATCAGATTCGCCTTGGCTTTAGTCACATTGGATTTTGTCACACCACTGTCAAACACGTTCAAGCTGACACCTACACCGGCACCCCAGTTACTGCCCTTATCACCGGGCCATCTGTCGTCAGACCAGCTGTTGGAAAGGGAGCCGGAAACCGAAGGCGTCCAACCGGCTTTTGCACCGTTCAGGGCGGCTTCTGCTGCTTTCACCTGCAGGCGGCTCTGTTGCAGATCAAGACGGTGGAGCATGGCATAATCAATACAATGAGGAAGCGTCCCCGAATAGTTCTTATATCCCAGCTCTTCCACGGGAGCCAGCCTGGTATCCTGATCGATCCCCATCATATTGTTCAGTCTTGCTTCCGCAATATTGTGCTGATTCTCCGCTTTGAGCAGATTCTGCTGGGCCGATGTCAGCTCCACCTCACTGCGGAGCAGATCCACCTTGGCCACGACGCCAACATCATATTGAGCCTGTACATTCTTCAGATGGTCCTGCAGAGCCGCTACCGACTGCTCGCAAACCTCCTGGGCATCAATAGTCGCCAGCAGGGTATAATACGCGTTGGAAACGGACTGCTTTAACTGGATAAAAGCCAGTTCCTCACCTAACACGCCGCTCTGGTATCTCGCTTTTGCCTGTTTTTCCGTTGCGTTCAAACTGGCATTAAAAATGGGTACAGAAAGATTAAATCCGTTCGTGTGTGATGTCCTGAGATTTTTACTGTAACCAATCCCGGTAATCATCTGTTCATCCCAATAACCGCCCCGGGTTGACTGATGGGAAAAGGTTACCCTGGGGCCGAAGCTTTCCCTGGCAGCATTATAATCGGCCCGTGCCGCATCCAGACTGTATTCTGCTTTCTTTATATCCGCATGGGTCG
Source organism: Succiniclasticum sp. (assembly GCF_056977735.1). Taxonomy (NCBI): domain Bacteria; kingdom Bacillati; phylum Bacillota; class Negativicutes; order Acidaminococcales; family Acidaminococcaceae; genus Succiniclasticum; species Succiniclasticum sp. Next base: position 53,857 of record NZ_DBMCWA010000010.1, on the reverse strand, counting down.
CAAAGGCCTTGTCAATAGCCGTCTGCAAATCAATCGACAGGGTTTCCTGCGCATAAGCGCCCGGTACCAGCAACACGGTCAACAGTGCACTTAACAGAGCTGTACGTGCCGTTTTTTTCATCTTCATTTCCATACCTCCAATTTTCTGACTGATAAGTCAGTAAGATAATTATATATGGTTTTTGACACAAAAGTCAACTAGTAACAACGTTCACACCGCCGTCCGCTTTTTTGCGGAAACGTTCTTTATACCAACCGGAATCAGAAATAGGCCCGGATGCCCACATATACATCCCGTTTGCCGCCGTGGAGCAGATCCAGGCTTTCGCCCACCAGGAATATATCATCCTTAATCATATACTCGCCGCCGAAACGGAGTTTGCTGTCATCAAAATCATACAACTGGGAATAGATACGGAATTTGGGGTTGATATCATATCCGAGACCCACACCGAATTTACCCTGCATAGCGCCTGCACTTACACTCAGCCCGTGGAACCGTTTCCCGAGATACAGGTCCAGTTTGGTATCGTTCCCGATACTGGAAGCACCCAGATAGCCAAAGGTATCTTTCTTCGGCTTATCGAACTGCATGCCGAAATTGCTTCGCCAGGTTCCTCCCTTTATGTTGTGAAACACATCCGCATGGGACTTCACCTTCATCCCGTCGCCCATCCCCAGGATCTTATTGGCCCGTTCTGTTACACCGCGGGCATTATGAATGGTCGCCTGCAGGTCTTCTTTTGTCCGGGGATCTCTGGCCACTTCTGCCAGCGTATTGGAAATCTCTTCCATGTTTTTGCTGGTAACTGCCAGATTCTGCGCCATAATTGCGACATTCCGTCCGGTCTGGCCGTTGGCGTCCACACCTTCCATCAGGCTTTCCACATGTCCCATCGCCTTGTTAAGGCGTATGCTCATCTGGTTGAACTGGGCTACCATGTTCTTCATTTCCGCCTGGTTTTCCTTGGCAGAATCGGCCATAACTTTCGTAAATTTATTCAGATTATTGCTGATTTCCCGGGCATTGATAAAACCGTCCCGCATTGATTTCTGGACTTCTTTATCGCCAAACACATTGTTCAGTGCATCCGCAATGCCTTCTACCTTTTCCAGTACCTTTCCTGAATTGGCCATAAAGTCATTGATATCCCCGCCGGGCTGACCCGTCAGACTGCTGCCCGGTTTCAGGTACACGCCGCTGTATTTTTTGGGAGGGCGTACATCCACAAACTTTTCCCCCATGACGCCGTCTGAACCGATGGAAAACTCCGCTTCCTGAGGAATCTGTACATCTTTGTTGACATGCATGGTAATAACGACCTGATCCGGTTCCACTTTAGCCTCTTTGACAGAACCTATAGGAACGCCTGCATACCGCACCGCGCTGCCAACCTGGAGACCGTTCACCGAAGGATAGGCCACGTGGAGATCATACCCGCCGTCAAATAATTTAAAGGCACCTAAAAAGCTGATCATACCTGCCAGGATGACAGCTCCGCCCAGTGTCAGTGCGCCAACCTTTGTTTCACTTGATTTCATCGAAATGCCTCCGTCGCTCCTGCAATCTCTTCCCCGGTTATAAAGCCCCGGATCAGGGGATTTTCCGAGTGCCTGAATTCTTCCGGTGTCCCTACCGCCACAATCTTCCCGTTATTGATCAGGGCAACCCTGTCAGCAGCCACATACACCGAATCCATATCATGGGTAACAAGGATCGATGTTACTTTATGCTTCCGCTGCGTCTTCCGGATCAGTCGGCTGATATTCATCATACGTATAGGGTCAAGGCCTGCCGTAGGTTCGTCGTAAAGGACGATCCGGGGACCGAAAGCCAGTGCCCGTGCAAGACTCACCCGCTTCTTCATACCGCCGGACAGTTCCACCGGATACATCGCTTTGGCATCCAGCATCCCCACATCCTGCAGTAAATCGTCTACCTTCTGCGTTATTTCTTCTTCCGGAAGCCGGAAATGCTGCCGTAACCCAAACGCCACATTCTCTCCCACATCCAGAAAATCGAACAGCGCAGAGTACTGGAATACCATCCCTATGTGTTTACGGATTTCATTCCATTCCTCTTCCGTCAGATGGGATACATCCTGTCCTTCAATCAAGACTTCTCCTCCGGTCGGAGCAAGCAGACCGATCAGTACTTTCAGAATGGTACTTTTACCGGTTCCCGACGGCCCGATGACCGCCAGGGTCTCACCTTTTTTTACTTCCAGATCAATGCCCTGCAGCACTTTCTTTTCGCCAAAAGCAAGTTCCAGTCCCCGCAGGGATATTACAGATTCAGACATAATGCCTCACTTAATCACCGACGTACAGCAGTACGGTCAGAAAGTAATCAAATATAAAAATCAATATAATGGAAAGGACTACCGAAGCCGTAGTGGCAAGCCCGACACCTTCAGCCCCCTGCTTCGCGTTCAGGCCTTTAAAACAACCCACGATACTGATAATGGCGCCAAAAACAACGCCTTTGATCATGCCACCGAACAGGTCAAAGGGCTCACAGAACTGTTTGATGGAGTTCAGGTACGTCATGGATCCGATATCCGCATAATAGTGGGCGACAAAATAGCCCCCTGCATTCCCGATAAAATTACCAAAGACGATCAGCACCGGCATCATCAGCGAGATGGCCAGAAAACGGGGAACTACCAGATACTGCACCGGACTGGTCGCCATGACCCGCAGCGCATCGATCTGTTCCGTAACTTTCATCGTTCCCAGTTCAGCCGCAATCGCCGCACCGATCCGGCCGGCTACCACGACACCTGTCAGGACAGGGACCAGCTCCCGTCCCATAGCAATGGCCACGATTCCGCCAACAGTACCGGAAGCCCCCAGTTCCACAAACTCTCGTGCCGTTTGCACGGAAAAAACCATCCCTGTACACAGCATGGTCAGCAAAACGATAGGAAGGGAATCCGCGCCCAAAAGGGACATCTGCCGCAGCATTTCTTTAATATTGACTTCTTTAATTCTGGACAGCGTATCCAAAAAGAGCAGCATCATCTGTCCTGTCAGCCGGCAGAATTTCATGACAAAAGCGCCGACCGCATTACATAAAGCATGAATCATATGCCGCTCTCCTTTCTCCGGAATCCGTAAACCTGACGGCAGGCTGTTCCTGTAATAAATATAACAAACCCGTAATTCTTATAGTATGATACAAAAAACTTATGACAAATTTAAGGCAGTCTGACCGTTACTTTCTGTTCACCGTCAACAATATAATCAATCGCCACAGACTGCTTGTTGCGACCTCCTGCCAGCAGGGCAGCCAGCGAGGCTTCTTCCTCTTCTTCACGGAGGGAAGCCTGCCGTTTCTGATCCGGCGCGTACTCAACAATAATATCATTATTGCGGTCCGCATTGTTAACTTCTTTTACATAGTCGGAAAGCTTTACGTCCTTTTTCTTATCTTCTTTTTTCGGATGGGCTTCCCCCTCTTCTTTCTGCTTGCGGAGCATCTCCTGGATCCAGGCCGTAGAAGCGCCGCCCCTCACATTTAACCGCAGTTCGCCTGCCGCATCCCCGGGCAGCTTGTAAGGTACCTTACGGATGAACTCTTCCCCCCGGTACGGTTTCAGCGTAACCTTCAAATGGATTGTATCTCCCGGCTTCGGCTCTTTTTCTTCCACCGCGACCTTTTTGATTTCTGCCACCAGGGTTTCCGTACTGACATCCACATTGACATCGATATTTGTGATCCGCACCTTTTCCAGCTTGTTCTGCAACAACACCTGCACCGTTTCCTGCAGTTCAGCAGGAAGCTGTTTGACCAGGGCAGACTTGTCAAAATACATATTCTCACGGGAAACATGCAACAATTCTTCCTTGCTGCCTGTTGCCGTAATATCGAACAGAATACGGGCGCTTCCCCCTGTTCCGTGATCTGCTATTTTCGCCGCCTGGCTCGCAAGGACGGAAGCAGTCAGTGTCGGGGCCAGTTGCTCGTCATTGATTATTTTTACCCTGGCGCTCCCATTCCGGGAACGGGTGGAATCGGAAACCGATACATATAAAGGAATGTATGCAGGCAGACGTCCGATTTGTCCTGCAACGCCGGCTGCACGATCCTGGTTAAACATACCTGCCGCCGCGCCGATCGTGCCAACCTTATAAGCTGCCTGCAGATTGGGAAGGGACGCCAGCACCCAGGTCTTTGTCAGGAAGAAACCCGCGTCGCCCCGCTTCATGAACGGATGGCCAAAAGCCAGGATCCTGCCCTGTTCATCCGTCCAGGTCACCGTACCCAATGCGCCCAATGTCAGATCCCCCTGCACCAGGGCAGCTCCAACGGAACTCCCCGGTTCCAGATCCTTAGCAGAAGAGACGCCCCCGGAAACACCGGTATCTGCAACCGCCAGTCCATACGGTTGCAGTCCTTCCTGCAATACGGAAATGCCGGCCGGCGTAAACCCGCCAGCCAGCAGCGGCGTCCCTTTCGGCAACAGGGACACATCCCCGGCAGTCCGGTGCGGCTCCGGTTTGTCCAAAATATCCAGCATATCATGAATCGGCGTCAGCAGGCAGTAATGCGGATCCGTAAAAGCCGTTCCGTAAGCAATAGCGCCCGCCAGCCTGCCATCAATGTAAACCGGACTCCCGCTCATTCCCTGGGAAATACCGCCGCTGCGTGCTATCACGTCCCCACCGGCCCTGATCAGGATCTGGTATCCCATGGATTCGCTGCCCGTAACCCCCAGCACTTCCACCGGAAAGGTCTCTATGGTATCACCAGATATAACCGTTTTCGCATAGCCCTGCATCCCTGCTTTCAGGTTTTCCACAGGCATCAGCGGCGTCCGTGCCAAAACCGGGGACACAACAGACAAAAACAAACAAATAAACAGGAATAATACTTTCATTAATACGTTCCTTTACAGAAAACATCGTAAGGGTTTGACCTTCTGTTTAAAACCTATTGTACGCTTTTGCATATAATACATCTATTATAATATTTAATTATACAACGAATTTGAAAATTTAGCAAAGAGGTCTTCTCGAATTTCATCCGTTTGATAATCCGGCATATCGTAAAACGGTGCCTGCCGTTCCCCTGTTATTTCCGGAATATGCCAAGACCGATTCCTACCGGCCGTTCCGATCCATCAGAAGGACGGTTCATAACCCTGCCGTCCAGAACCATTTCGGAAGAACCGCCGCCGTCAAAATTTACGGCAGAGACTGCCCCGAAACGTTTCAGATACTGCGCGAATTCCTTCAGCGTCATACCGGCGGAATACCGGCTGCGACCGTCTACGACCATCAGCAATACCGTTCCGTCCGCCGTAACACCGGCCCCTGTCCGGGGGGCCCGTCCGAACGCAATGTCCGGCGCAATGGATTCTTCCCGAATCCGGACATTAATCTGCCCGTTTTCCAGCAGGAGGGGACCTGCCCCTACAACCAACCGGGCTTCGTCCGCCTCACGGCTGCCCAGTGTCTGATTCACAGCCACCCGGTCGCCCCGCTTGACATTTGCCAGCGCATCCGCATTGATACCGTGCCCGGATAACACCAGCGAAGCACTGTCCAGAGGCATATTTCCCCTGGAAGAGACTTCTGCCACACGTCCCTGACGGATCCTGATCTCGCGGCCGTGTTCATTGGTGCGGGTACCTCTGCCATAGTTTCCGTTATACAACACCAGATCGTTGGTAATCCGCTGCCGGTTCATGCCCCGGATGGTCAAAGCCCGGCCTCCCGGCAAGGTTGCAGTCCCCTGATACGCCAGATTTTTCTGTACAGACGGTTTCCCGTCTTTGTTTACAACAAAGGCACTGTGAGGTGAAGGTTCCACCCCATAGAAACTGTCATTCCATTTACAATTACCTATTACCCAGCCATCGGTATCAAAATAACAGGCGTTTACAGCAGCCCGGGCACCTGCAGCCGCCACCGCCCGGGAAAGCTTTCCTCTGCCGTTGAAAGGCACTGTACCAGGGAACGGCTTCAGATAATAACCGCTGTCCGAAGCCAGTCTCAGCACATATAACCGTACCGGCAGGCCGCCCATATCATCCTGCCAAAATGTATACTGCAGCCCATTTCCCAGGTCCTTGCTGACTTTAATAATCTGGATACGGTACACATCGACCACGATCCGGTTCGGATTCTTCAGCACAATCACCTTGTGCTGGGCCGGTTTTTTCAGGCTGATCCGCAGCCTTGCCGTCTTTTTCCCGGTTTTTTCCATTACAACGTCCGTAACGGCATCGTCATGGAGCTGTTTCTGTATTTTGCTTTTCGCGGCCGTATCAAGTTCCAGCAAAATTTCATTCTGCGTACTTCGGTCTTTCCATTTTGCAGGACTGTCCAAATCCAGCACAATGCGTATCCGGGCCGGGCCGCTGCCTTCCCGTATGCCGGTAACCTGCGCAAAGGCAGACGACTGCAACAGCAATAAAAGAACTGTGAGCAACAGGATAAACCTGTTTGCCCCAGTCTGAATCCAACTGAAAATATTCTTCATGATCCACATCCCTGTAAAATCAGCAGGACGGTATGGAACCAAAAATATCCTATGTTTTCCAAAACCGTCCTGAAACAATTTAATTTTTAAGAAGACGCTGATTAAAACATGGCATTACTGTATACCGTACCGGGGCGCAGTTTGTCAAGGTTATCCAGCGCCTTCCCGGTACCGATAGCCACACAGTCCAACGGGTTATCCGCCACAAAAACACGGATTCCCGTGTCCTCTTCCAGTACTTTGGCAAATCCGCCCAACAACGCGCCGCCACCGGTAAGGTATATCCCGTTATCCACAATATCCGCCGATAATTCAGGAGGACATTTTTCCAGCACGGAACGGATCCGGCCAATCAGCGTCTCCAGCGGTTCTTCCAACGCTTTCCTTACATCTTCGGAAGTGACCGTTACCGTGGTAGGCAGGCCGTTGATTCCGTCCCTCCCGCGGACATCCATGCTTTTGACCTCTGCCCCGGGATGCACATTGCCGATGGTTTTCTTGATAGCTTCCCCGGTAGTATCCCCAATCAGGACATTATATTCTTTTTTGACATAGCGGACGATGCTTTCATCAAATTTATCACCGCCAATACGGACGGAATCGCTGTCTACTACGCCACCCAGACTCAGGATGCCGATGTCCGTGGTGCCGCCGCCGATATCCACTACCATCTTTCCGGAAGGCACCATGATATCCAGCCCTGCACCCAATGCAGCAGCCAGCGGTTCTTCGATAAGATAAGTCTTGGATACACCGGCCTGGATCGTAGCCTCCAGCACGGCCCGTTTTTCCACGGAAGTGATGTGGACCGGAATACAGGTCATGACCCGGGGTTTAAAGAAGAAACTTTTGCCAGCCACCTTGTTCACAATATATTCCAGCATCTTCTGGGTAATTGTATAGTTGGCGATTACACCTTCCTTTAAAGGCCGCACCGCAACAATCCCCTGGGGAGTACGTCCCAGCATATCCCGGGCTTCCGCCCCCACTGCCAGAATCTTATTGCCGGCTTTTTCTACCGCCACTACCGAAGGCTCGTTCAGCACGATCCCCTTCCCTTTTACATAGACCAGGATATTCGCAGTTCCGAGGTCAATTCCGATATCTGTATGTCCGCCAAACATATTCTTCTCCTACCTGAAAATCAGTCTTTCATGCTGATGCGCTGAATATCAGCCCCCAGCCCCTGCAATTTGCCTACTATATCTTCGTAACCACGGTCAATATGATGCAGATTGCCGATAGTAGTCTGCCCCTCGGCAACCAGACCGGCCAGGATCAGCGCCGCGCCGGCACGCAGGTCCGTAGCATTCACTTCACATCCCGTCAGTTTTGCAGGACCTTCAATCATGGCGCCCCGGGTCCCGGTAGTTACAATATTGGCACCCATACGGTTTAATTCCACCACATGCATAAACCGGTTTTCAAATACAGTCTCCATGACCGTGCTGCGCCCCTGACAGATAGTCATCATGGCCATGATCTGGGCCTGCATATCTGTAGGAAAACCGGGATACGGCAGCGTCTTCACATTTACGCCCTTCAGCGTTCCGGGACAGGATACATGGATCCGGTCAATATCTTCTTCTATGAATACGCCGGCCTCCCGTAATTTCGCCAGCAGCGGCTTCTGATGTTCTGCCAGTACATTTTCGATAATTACATCACCATGAGTCATGGCAGCCGCAATCATAAAGGTTCCGGCTTCGATCCGGTCCGGAATCACGGAGTGCTCTGCACCGTGCATATGTTTTACGCCTTCGATCCGGATCACATCAGTGCCGGCACCCCGTACCCGGGCTCCCATCTGGTTCAGGTAGTTGGCCAGATCTACGATTTCCGGTTCTTCCGCCGGGTTTTCCAGTGTAGTCGTGCCTTCCGCCAGGCAGGCCGCCATCATAATATTTTCCGTCGCGCCCACACTGGGAAAATCGAGATAGATATTCGCGCCTTTTAGTCCATTGGGAGCATATGCATCCACAAAGCCGTGATCCTGGGAAATTTTAGCGCCTAACGCTTCAAAGCCTTTCAGATGCAGGTCAATCGGACGGCTGCCAATGGCACAGCCGCCGGGCTGGGAAATCCGGGCATGGCCTTTGCGGGCCAGCAGCGGACCCAGCACCACAAAGGAAGCGCGCATGGTACGAACCAGCTCATAAGGCGCTTCATACGCAGAGATAGTCGTCGTGTCCAGCGTCAGTTCATGCTCTTTTGAATCGTCTATTTTTACACCTAAATATTGCAGCACACCGCAAATCGTGCGTACGTCATCCAATTTGGGAATTTCATCCAGATAGCTGGGGGTTTCCCCTAAAATCGAAGCTGCAATAATTGGCAGTACCGCATTCTTGGCGCCGCTGGTCTTTACCGAACCAACCAGCCGGTTTCCGCCTCTGACAATCAACTTTTCCACAAGCTTACCCCCTACCGTTGATTTTTTAAAGAAACACTCATTCACTGCGTTCGTGAGCCGACCAACAGCTAACAGCCCCGCTGGCGCAGAAACGAATGAATCAGTGTTTCCTTATCAATTTAACTCTATCATTATAAGCGTCATTTAGCAAGAGGGAGAAAAAAATTTTACATCAGCCTCACGAAACTGCAGACGCAAAAAGAAAACGCCGCGCCTGTAAGCGCAGCGCCCGTAATGAAATTATATATCCTACTACTACTTGTCCAAATTGCTGAGATTCTTTGCCACGGTCTCCTGCAGCTTCTTTTCCTTCAGCTTTAAAAGTTCGGCATGCTGCCTTTCCTGTTCCGCACGCTCTTCTTCCAGTTCTTTCATACGCTTCGCCTTGGCAGCCCTGCGTTCCTCGCGGAGCTTTTCCAGTTCTTCTTCGCTGATCTGGTTCTTTTCGAGCTCGTGTTTGCGCTCTATCTCCATCTCGGCGCGTTCCGCCGCGATGCGCCGCTTTTCTTCCTCGCGCTTATGATCTATCTCCAGCTGCGCTTTTTGCTCAAAGGAAAGATCCACGGTGCGGGCTGCGCGCTGCCGATAGAACAGGTAAGCCACAACGACGGGCCAGAACAGAAAGGTTGCCGCTACCCAGAAGTTCTTGTTGGGAACTTCATGTTTGATAGCATCTTTATACACATAATACGCTACTGCGCAGCGTATCGCGATCTGCGCCAAACGAATCAGTAACTGCTCGTCCATAATGCTCAAATCCCTGTCCTTCTACGGTCAGCAAGTATATTGTAGTAGGTTTCTTTTTCTCTTATAAGCTTTTTCAGCTCAGCTATCTTATCCGGTTCAAACTCTTTCCTGAGCTGCGCCTTGAGGTCCGCAATCTCACTCTTGAGCTGCCCCATACGGTTGCCGGCTAAACTGCTCAAAGCATCTTTTGCCATTTCTCCTTAGCCTCCTAAAAACAGTGCGGCCTGGCCGCTGAATCTTCTCTTAAAGCCCCTCCCCTTTTACCTTTCAGGCGCATTGGGATCGGGAAGCGGCACCAGTTCCGCTGCCTGGCGTTTGCAGTCGTTGATAGCCATGGAGTTCAGAACGCACAAATTGCCGCGCTTAAGAACCAGATCCAGGCGCGTCAGCAGACGCATGGTCCGCTGCAACATAACCGCGAACTGATAATCCTGCTTATCCGCAAGACTGAATTCATTGTAATCCGGGATTCGCTGCACCAACAGACCGACGCTCTCCATCTTGCTCCTGCACACTTCCCGCAGGCGTTCCACATCACTCCTGACACTCTCAACGGTATCGCCCAGACGGCGTATACGGCCTACCGCGTCAGCAAGTTTCAGGCTGCGCCAGTCAATCTGGTCCTTCAGGGCGAACGCTTCATCCTTGGTGAGTTCGGTGATCGGTTTGGCGGAAAGCTCATTATACAGAGCCTCCGTATCCAGAACGACAGGCACGCCCAGTATTTCATTCAGAACAGCGCCTTCTTCAATCAGCCCATTGTCGCTATGATGGGGAGCCGGGACTGATCCCATGGTGTCAAGCACGCTGTCGCCTTCCTCAGTATCCGGGAACCCGTCAATGTGCAGGACCTGGTCTTTTTCCACTTTCTGCGTCATCGTCTTTCCGTAAATGGCAAGACTCGCCAGCATACCTGTGCCAAGCACATCCCACTGCTGTTCATGAAGCGCCTTTAAAGAAGCTGTCATGTTGCGGATATCGTCCATCTGCGGACGCCCCGCATGCACACTCTCCATCCCCTTATAGCTAATGAGTCCGGGCGGGTTAGTCATACGGCTGTAAAGCTGGGCCAAAGTACCAAACTCATCCCATATCTCCAGCTTGAATTTACCGTAATCGATCACTGTCTCGAGAACCTGTTTGCTGACGGTATAGTAACGGATTTTTTCGTCGTTGTAACGTTCCAAACTGCTTCTGACAACCTGCGCGGTATTACTTAACGCCGTATACAATCTGAAACCCGCAACGGCAAGTCCCGCAACGGCTATCACAGCCCCCGGATGAACAGCCACTTTTACACCTCCAGTAAGTTCCCAGACGTTCCGCCTGCAGTCATAAAAACATTGTTAAGGAAATACTGATCAAGGAAAATTCAGCAAACAATAGTACAAATATTTTTATAAAAATATTACGATATTTTGATAAAAAAGAGGTTCGCCCGAATGTAATTCCGGACGAATCCCTTCTTAACCCTTACTGATACAGACCAATACGCAGTCTGCCCGGTCTGGTCAGCGGGATTCCGCCGCCAGCCTTACGGTCTTCAGACGCGCTTCTGAGCGGCGCAGGCTGCCCATGACGCGATCCATGTCAATCTCATCATCCGGATTTGCCAGGCGCTCACGCGCACGCAGAGCAGAAGCCTCGGCGCGGTCAACGTCAATTTCATCAGCAGTTTCCGCTGCCTCCGTCATAACCACAACCTTGTTGTCCTTAACCTCCATAAAGCCGCCCTGCAGGCACAGGAAATGAGCTATACCCTCAGCATCGCGGTACTTCAGCGGAGCTTCCTTCAGCGCGGCAATCAGCGGGGCATGGCGCGGCAAGATGCCGACCCCTCCCCACAGGGTCACCGCTTCCACATAGGAAACGGCATCCGACTTCAGTACATACTTGTCCGGAGCCAGGACTTCAAAACGCATTAAACTGGCCATAGGATCACTCCACTTCCATGCTCTTGGCCTTCGCGATGGCATCATCAATCGTGCCGACCATGTAGAACGCGCCTTCCGGCAGATCGTCATGCTTGCCTTCCAGGATTTCCTTGAAGCCGCGAATCGTTTCCTTCAGCGGAACATACTGGCCGGGCTGGCCGGTGAACTGTTCAGCTACAAAGAAACTCTGGGACAGGAAACGCTGGATCTTACGGGCACGGGCAACGGTAATCTTGTCATCCTCGCCCAGTTCTTCCATACCCAGAATGGCGATGATGTCCTGCAGTTCTTTATAGCGCTGCAGAATTGCCTGTACGCCGCGGGCTACCTTATAATGTTCCTCACCCAGAACCTGCGGGCTCAGGATACGGCTGGTGGAATCCAGGGGATCCACGGCCGGATAAATACCAAGCTCCGCGATCTGACGGGAAAGTACGGTGGTAGCATCCAGATGGGCGAATGTTCCGGCAGGCGCAGGGTCAGTCAGGTCATCGGCAGGTACGTATACAGCCTGTACCGATGTGATGGAGCCGTGCTTGGTAGATGTGATCCGCTCCTGCAGGGCGCCGATGTCGTTCGCCAGCGTAGGCTGATAACCTACGGCGGAAGGCATACGGCCTAACAGTGCGGATACTTCGGAACCTGCCTGAATAAAACGGAAAATGTTGTCGATGAAGAGCAGTACGTCCTGACCGCCTACATCACGGAAATATTCTGCCATGGTCAGGCCGGACAGGCCTACGCGCATACGAGCTCCCGGCGGCTCGTTCATCTGACCGTAAACCAGTACGGTCTTGTCGATAACGCCGGACTCTTTCATTTCACCCCAGAGGTCGTTGCCTTCACGGGTACGTTCTCCTACGCCTGCAAATACGGAATAACCGCCATGCGCCGTGGCGACGTTGTGAATGAGTTCCATGATCAGTACCGTCTTGCCTACGCCGGCGCCGCCGAACAGGCCTACCTTACCACCCAGGGCATAGGGGGCGATCAGGTCAACGACCTTAATGCCGGTTTCCAGGATCTGCTCGGTAGTGGCCTGGTTTTCCAGGGCCGGGGCAGGACGATGAATCGGCCAGTAGTCGGCCGCTTCCACTTTGGTATCATCATGATCCACGGTTTCGCCCAGTACGTTGAAAATACGGCCCAGGCAGCCGGGACCCACGGGAACCTTAATAGGCGCTCCCGTATCAATTGCATCCATACCGCGTACGAGGCCGTCCGTGGAGCTCATGGCTACGCAGCGGACAACATCGTCGCCGATATGCTGCATTACTTCGGCAGTCAGGTGGATCTTGATGTTTTCACCTACCGTGCCGTCAATATGAATAGCATTGTAGATCGCAGGGAGCTGTTTCGGCGGAAACTTAATGTCGATAACAGGACCCAGGACCGTTACAATTTTGCCAGTCGTCATCAATGCTTTCCTCCCTTAACTGTTCAGCGCTTCCGCACCGCCGACGATTTCGTTGATTTCGTTCGTGATGCCAGCCTGGCGGGCCTTGTTGTAAGACAGCTCCAGGTTGCGGATGAGGTCCGACGCGTTATCAGTGGCGCTGCTCATGGCGGTCATACGAGCACCCAGCTCGCTGGCGGCGCACTGCATAAGCGCGGCATAAATCTCCGTTTTAACATAGTATGGCAGCAACTGCTTGATTACGTCCACCGGGTTAGGCTCGAAAATAATTTCGTTGGCCGAAGCCCCGGCCCCTGACGCTTTTTTGTCCGTCTCTTCCACCGCTGCAGGCGGAACGATGGGCAGAACATGCTTCGTCACAGGGGTAGACGACAGCGCCGATTTAAACTCAGTATAGATAAGCACGACCTCGTCCACGGAGCCGTTCAGGAAGATCTTGATGGCTGCACGGGCAATATCGTTCGCGTTTTCGTAACTGGGCTTATCGGAAAAGCCAAACAATGCCTCGGAAATATCATACCCGCGGCGGCTGAAAAATTCCTTAGCCTTACGCCCTACCGTAATCAATGTGTAATCGTCGCTGTCCATCAATTCCATCTGGGCGTGTTTCAGCACATTGGAATTGTACGGGCCAGCCAAGCCCTTATCAGAGCTTACTACAATGTAGCCGGTACGCTTAACAGGTCTCTGCTCCAGCAGCGGCATGCTTTTGGGGTCGATATGCCCCAGAACACTGCGGTCGCTTACCGCGTCCTGCAGAAGCTGTTTAATCTTTTCGGCAAACGGCTTGGTGGTAATAGCGCGTTCCTGCGCCTTACGCAGCCTGGCGGACGCTACCATCTTCATGGCTTTGGTTATCTGCCTGATATTGGTAACGGATCGCATATGCCGATGTATTTCGCGTGGGTTTGGCATAAATCAATCACCTCGCTTCACTGGAAGCAAAGGTCTGCTTAAAGTTCTTAATAGCGGTCTTGAGAGCCTCTTCATTTTCAGAGGTAATCTTTTTCTCCGTTTTAATGGATTCGGCAACCTCAGGGTTGTTGGAAGCCATGTACTGCAGGAGTTCAGATTCAAAACGGCCCACATCGGAAACCGGGATATCATCCACGTATCCGTTGGTCGCCGCATACAGGGAAATAACCTGTTTTTCAACAGGCATAGGCTCATACTGGCCCTGCTTCAGGATCTCTGTCATGCGCTGACCGCGGTCCAGCTGCGCCTTGGTAGCCTTATCCAAGTCGGAACCGAACTGGGCGAATGCAGCCAGTTCACGGAACTGGGCAAGGTCCAGACGAAGGGTACCGGCTACGGATTTCATAGCCTTGATCTGGGCGCTACCGCCTACACGGGATACGGACAGACCTACGTTGATAGCAGGACGTACGCCGGAGTAGAACAGCTCGGATTCCAGATAGATCTGGCCGTCGGTAATGGAAATTACGTTGGTGGGGATGTAACCGCCAACGTCGCCGGCCTGGGTTTCAATAATAGGCAAAGCCGTGATGGAACCACCGCCGGCCGCTTCATTACGGCGTGCAGCACGTTCCAGCAGACGGGAGTGCAAGTAGAATACGTCGCCGGGATACGCTTCGCGTCCGGGCGGACGGCGCAGCAGCAGCGACATGGCGCGGTATGCAACCGCGTGCTTGGACAGATCATCGTAAATGATCAGGACGTCTTTCTTCTGGTCCATGAAATACTCGGCGATGGTTACGCCGGTATACGGGGCCAGGAACTGCATGGGCGCGGGATCGGCTGCCGTAGCGGCAACAATGATCGTATAGGTGTTGGCGCCGCGCTCTTCAAACGTTTTAGACAGACGGGCAACACGGCTCGCCTTCTGGCCAATTGCTACATAAATGCAGATTACGCCAGTATCTTTCTGATTCAGGATGGTATCAATCGCAATGGCAGACTTACCGGTACCGCGGTCGCCGATGATCAGCTCGCGCTGTCCGCGTCCGATAGGCACCAGGGCGTCAATCGCTTTAATACCGGTCTGCAACGGAACGTCTACGGATTTACGGTCAGCAATACCGTAGGCCGGAGATTCAACACAGCGGGTCTCGCTGGTGCGGATCTCACCCTTGCCGTCGATGGGCTGGCCCAGTGCGTTAACGATGCGGCCCAGCATGGCCTCGCCTACCGGGCACTCCATGATGCGGCCGGTACGGCGTACTACATCGCCCTGCTTGATCATCTGGTCATTACCCATCAAAACGATACCGACCTCGTTCGGACGAAGGTTCTGTACCATGCCGGTTACGCCGTGAGGCAGTTCTACCAGCTCGGAAGCCATAGCGCCGCGCATGCCCGTTACCGTAGCGATGCCGTCGCCTACCTTCTCAACAATACCGAATTCTTCCAGGTCAACATCGGCCTTGTAATCATGAACTTTGGCAGCCAGGGCTTCGGCGATACCCTTGGGTGCGGAGAGGCTCTGCCCCGCCATATCTACCTTGCCCAACTCGCCTTTGACACGTTCCAGCTGGCGTTTGGTGCTGGCGTCATAAATCTGGTCGCCGATCTGCAGAATGATGCCTCCGATAATGGACGGCTCCACTACAGTTTCCAGGGCAACCTTCTCAGCGCCGAGACGGGCGCCGACCAACTTGGCTACGGCAGCCGTTTCTTCCTCGTTCAGGGGTGCTGCTACCGTAGCTTTAATTACGGCGGCGCCATCCTTGACACAACGGTTAACGACTTCCGGGCTCACCTGCAGACCCTGCAGGCTTTTATCTATGAAAGAAAGCTTTTCATCCTTCATATTGTTATCCATCACCTCCATATCTCCCGCTTTCAGGCGGCGAGATTGCTTGCGGCGGAAAACCGCAAGGCTTCAGCCGGCTGCTTAGCCGGAAATACAGTCTCTAATAAAGAAACTTGATTACTTGTTCAGAACCTTGTCCGCCGTTTTGGCGATCAGTGCCTGGTCTTCAGCACCGGTAAGCTTTTCGGAAACAACCTTGCCTGCGATTTCCGTAGCAAGGGAGATTACCTCGGTACGGACATCAAGCATAGCCTGCTGTTTTTCCTGCTCAATATGCTCACGGGCGGTAGCCATGAGCTGTTCTTTTTCTTCCTGAGCCTGAGACATAAAGTCATCATGAAGCTTCTGGCCAATCTTGTTGGCCTTATCAACAATAGCAGTCGCTTCCGCACGGGCATCAGCCAGCTGCTGCGCATACTGTTTCTTCAGTTCCTCGGCCTCCACGCGGGTCTGTTCCGCAGAGTCAAGATTATTGATGATACGGTTACGGCGATCATCCATGACCTTTAATAACGGCTTATAGCAGAACTTAGCCAAAATAGCTAACAGGATTATGAAGTTTAGGACCTGCGCAATAATAGTTGCATCAATATTTACCAACTTCCCACACTTCCTTTTCTATAAACTTCTATTTCAGGTGTTTCGGGATTACCGGCTATCAGCCTACAAACGGGTTGGCGAATACCAGAACGATCGCGATAACGATAGCAATAATAGGCATGGATTCAATCAGACCTACAGAGATGAACATGGTAACCTGAAAGTTGGACGCCTGCTCGGGCTGACGTGCCATGCACTCAATCGTCGTGCTGGTAACACGGCTGTTGCCCAGCGCTGCGCCCAGAGCCGCACCGGCACCAATCAAACCTGCAGCAAGTACAGAAGCTACTACCATAAGAGCATTTTCCATTTGTAAAATCTTCCTTTCTCTTAATAAAAATAATAATTTTTTAAACAGCCCACGGCTGTCAGCGTCAGCCGTGAACAGCCTTAAATACAGGGGCTAAAGCAACAATGGTCAGCATCGTGAAGATAAAGGCCTGTAAGAAACCGATAACCAGACTGAATCCAATCCAGATGTCAGGAACCAGCCACGGTGTCAGCCTGTTCAACACGACCAGCAGAATTTCGCCGGCCAGGATGTTACCGAACAGACGGGCTGCCATGGTAATCGGGCGGGCAAAGTCTTCCAAAAGATTAAGCGGGAGCATGACTGGCGTCGGCGAGATAAGATGCTTGAAATATCCCAGTCCATGACGGGCCACACCGATTATATATACCAGAACGGCAACCATAATCGACAGCCCCAGCGCCACATTAATGTCGTTGGTAGGTGAAGTGAAATGTACACCAACGGCAGGCAGCATGCCCAGTTCATTGCCTACGAAGATGTAGAGGAACAAGGTGATGATGAACGGAGTCATCAGGCGGCGCCCCTCGACGCCCATGTTCTTTTCCATCAGGTCTCCCAGCCAATCGATAAACATCTCCACCACGTTCTGCACCCCCGAGGGAATGAGCTTACGCTGGCTCGTAGCCGCTGCTACAATCACGATAACGATAGCCATCGTAAGCCAGGACATATACAGCGTCTGCATATGAACGGTGGTACCTAAGAAATCAATCTTCTGGGGTAAATAATGAATAATCTCTGGACCCATATTATTCTCCTTTCCTCACGGCCCTCAGCTTACCTTCTTCTGTTCCTTCCGGCCCGTGAAAATTAACAAATTACATACCAGCACAAGGTGCATCAGCGTAAATACGATGAGCATCCAGACAATACCGGCATTATACCTGTAGACCAGGTACAGCATAACAAGTGCCAGAGTAAGGCGTTTTACGAAATTCATAAACACCCGGAACTTAAGTTCCTTCTCTGACATCCTGTTGAAGCCCTTCAGTATGCTTATCACAAGCAGCAGGCTGTCCAGCAGGCTCCAGACGAGCCCGGATCCAACCCCTGTCAGCGCAGATTTCATCAGCAGGGCGACAACCACAATCACCACCGCAGCTACATAAACCTGGCGCTTATAAAGTCCGGCCAGCGCCACGACGATTTCGCGTTTGTCCATTCCCTGAAAGCTGAACATGTTGCTCCTTGTGCGCGTGAGCATGCCCCAACGGCAATTTCATGCCGTGCAAACAGAATCCCTTCCCCGGGGCAGACTCCAACCCAAAATTCAACTTATAAATCATCTGTATTTTACAATAAAAACGGCAATTTGCCAATACCTTTTTGAAAAATATGTAAATTTTTCACCCCGGTTAAAAACAGGCGCCATGCGTTTCACAAACCGTCATCTGCCCCTGGGTGACGAATCACAACAAATTAGGAAGGCCCCGTAAAACACATCGGATCAGCGTGTCCCTTTAAATTCCTCCGGGGGAGCTACAGGAAAGCCCTTCGCCGACAGGACAGCCCGCACGATCCGTTCACAGGCGCGGCCGTCCCCGTAGGGATTCACCGCCTCCGCCATAGAGCGGTAATACGCAGGATCGTCCAGCAGGCGGGACGTTTCTTCCCTGACCGCTTCATAGCCGGTACCCGTCAGGCAGACAGTTCCTGCCGTTACCGCCTCCGGGCGCTCCGTGGTATCCCGCAGCACCAGCACGGGTTTGCCGAGGGCCGGCGCCTCCTCCTGGATACCGCCGCTGTCCGTCAGCACGATATCGGCACGGTTCATCAGATTGGCAAAAGGTTCGTAATCCATAGGCTCCGTCAGGTAGACCCGGTCAATTCCGGCCAGTTCCGCCTGCACCACTTCCCTCACTTTTGGATTCTTGTGTACGGGGAAGATTGCCGCCGTATCCGGATGCTGCTCCAAAACGGTCTTTAAAGCCCGGTACACCTGCCGCATGGGTTCCCCCAGATTTTCCCGCCGGTGGGTCGTCATCAGGATCAGCCGTTTGCCGCTTCCCAGCGCTTCATGAATGACCGGATCGGTAAAGGCAAAATCCTTCTGCACAGTGGTATTCAAAGCATCAATGACTGTATTTCCCGTCACAAAAATATGGTCTCCCGGCACATTTTCCCGTAATAAATTATCCCGGCTGACAGCCGTAGGTGCGAAATGATAATCCGCCAGGGACCCGGTCAGCTTCCGGTTCATCTCCTCCGGATACGGGGAGAACTTATTGCCTGTCCGCAGGCCTGCCTCCACATGTCCCAGTTCAATCTGGGCATAATACGCAGCCAGTGAACCGGCAAACGTCGTGGTGGTATCCCCATGAACCAGGATCAGGTGCGGCTTCGCCGCCGCAATCACATCCTTCAGGCCCAGCAGCGCCCGCACCGTTACATCGTACAGCGTCTGCCCGCTGGTCATGATATTCAAATCGTAGTCAGGATTTATGGCAAACAGACGCAGTACCTGGTCCAGCATTTCCCGGTGCTGGGCCGTAACCGCCACGATGGGCTCGATATAGTCTGTATACTTCCGCATTTCCAGCACCAGCGGGCACATTTTAATGGCTTCAGGCCGGGTGCCGAATACGGTCATAATTCTCAGTTTCTTCAAAACAAGGACCTCCTTCTCAGTTCCTGTTTTATGTCGGGTGGTCTCCTGCACGTTCCGGGGATCCCGGTCTGCAAAATAACTTGTCGCGTACCCGTTTACGGATTTCGCAAAATTCCGATCTTACGGGCCCCGATCACCACGGCTACGACAATAAGGACGATGACGACAGCTGCAACGTACACATTGGCCATGGCCAGCACAAAAGCTCCCAGACTTAAAATGAAGCTGATCGCATACATCAGCAGCACGGCCTGCTTCTGGCTCAGTCCCAGGGCCAGCAGCCGGTGGTGCAGATGCCCCTTGTCCGGCTGGAAGATCGGCTTCCCGTTACTGTACCGCCGCAGGATGGCAAAAGCTGTATCCATGATGGGAAGGCCTAGCGCCACAGCCGGCACGATCAGCGCAATCGTAGCCGCACTTTTTACCGCGCCGAAAATCGCGATCGCCGCCAGCATGTAACCGATGAACATGCTGCCCGTATCCCCCATAAAAATGGTAGCCGGATTAAAATTATAATGGATAAATCCGAAGATACCGCCCGCCAGGGCTGCCGTCAGGGTCGCCACCGGATAATACCCCTGATGGACCGCCACCAGGATAATGGTAATGGAAGCGATGCCGGACACACCGGCTGCCAGACCGTCCAGACCGTCGATCAGGTTTACTACATTAATAAAACTGATGACCCAGAAAATCGTAAAGGGGATGGACAGGTATTCCAGATAGAAGTAACCGCCAAATGGATTGTTCAGCCATTCGATCTTTATATCAAAGGCCACCAGGATACAGGCTGCCAGAATCTGTCCCAGCAGCTTTACTTTGGCAGGCAGGGAATACTTGTCGTCCAGTATGCCCACGATTACAATCCAGGAACCGCCCAACAGGATCCCCATCAGATCCCGGGTAATAGGCAGACTGCAGACAACCGCAAGAACGAACGCCATAAAAATAGCAAGTCCGCCCAGACGGGGCATAATACGCGTATGCACTTTTCGTTTATCAGGTTTATCCACTGCCCCGATGGCAAAAGCCAGTTTTTTTACATAGGGTGTTAAAAGAAAACCGGCCAGCAAGGCAATGACAAAAGCTAAAATATACAACCAACAGACCTCGGTCTTTCTGCAAAAAATACGATTGCCTGTTCTTCAGCCAGGCAACTTACAACTTCGGAAAAAAGTTCCGGCCTTACCGTCCGGCCAGCCTTTTCCTATTTCTGTTCCGCGTCCAGCACTTCCACCCGGATCCCGGAATCTGCCAGCATATCTTCCGCCAGCTTGTCGGGATACGGATCTTTAAATACGATCCGCTCAATACCCGCGTTGATCAGAATCTTTGTACATACGACACAGGGCTGGTTAGTGCAGTAAAGGGTCCCCCCTTCTACCGACACGCCATGGACCGCAGCCTGTACGACCGCGTTCTGCTCCGCATGGATCCCCCGGCACAGCTCATGGTTCTTGCCCGAAGGCACATGCAGCTGTTCCCGCAGGCAGCCAACTTCCCCGCAGTGGGGCATTCCCTTGGGAGTGCCGTTGTAGCCTGTAGCGAGAATCTGTTTGTTTTTTACGATAACCGCGCCGACACTGCGGCGCAGGCAGGTAGAACGCTTGCTGACCACCTGGGCGATCTCCATAAAATAATGGTCCCAGTCCGGCCTCATCTCATTTCTGCTGCTCATAACAACCCTTCATTCTGCCGCCGTAAGCCGCCATGGGCGGCCTGAACGCATTCCTGCGGCTTATGTAATTCTCCATTAATTATCAATTATCTTTTTTAATTACAGTGTATTAATTACAATGTGCCGAAGACCCGGTCGCCCGCATCCCCCAGCCCGGGAAGAATATAGGCTTTTTCGTTCAGCTCTCGATCCACAGCCGCCGTATATATCTCCACATCCGGATGCTCTTTATTAATCACTTCAATGCCTTCCGGCGCTGCCACCAGCACCATGAGACAGATATTATTCAGGCCTTTTTCCTTTAACATGGTAATCGCCGCCGCCGCAGAACCGCCGGTTGCCAGCATAGGATCCACCACGATGCATTTTGCGTCCATCTGCTTAGGAAGGCCGCAATAATACTCTACCGGTTTATGGGTTTCCGGATCGCGGTACAGGCCGATGTGTCCCACATGGGCATGAGGGATCATCTCCAGCACACCGTTCAGCAGACCCAGCCCCGCCCGCAGGATGGGAATAATGGTCACTTCCCCCTTCAGCCGGGTCCCTGTCATCTTTTCCAGCGGTGTTTCTATTTCCACCGGTTCGGTCTCCCAGTTTTTCGTTACGTCATAGGTCATCAGGGAAGCAATTTCTCCCAACAACTCGCGGAAATTCTTGCTGTTGCAGTTTTTGTCGCGCATCATGGTCAGTTTATGTGCGATCAGCGGATGGTCTACTACGTGTACGTTCATGGGTAAGACTCCTTTCAGGTTTTTATTTTTCAAAATCAAAATTAATCAAAAATATTTTGCCCGTTCTCCCCCGATAAGCGGCGGACGTGTACGGGCTGCCGTAAGTACCGCTTCCCCGACGGTTTTCACCTGCAGGCGGACGGGCACCGCAACCCGTTTCAGATGCATGCCGATCAGCGTCTGCCCGATATCCATGCCTAAATCTGCCGTCACTGATTCCACCACCACCGGGTGCGCAAACAGTTCATACGCCCGGCTGGCCGCACTGCCGCCGGCCTCCGGCACTGGATGCACCGTCACCTCTGTCAGCCCGAACCGTTCCAGTGCTTCTTCTTCCACAACCAATGCCCGGTTCAGGTGTTCACAGCACTGTACGGCCAGAAACAGTCCATGGGCCCGGGTCACAGCCAGCAACGCCGTAAGGATGGCTTCCGCCGTTTCCGGTGAACGGGCTGTTCCGATTTTGGATCCCAGCACCTCACTGGTGCTGCAGCCCAGCACAAAAATCCGTCCCGGTTTCGGCTGCGCGGCCCCGATCAGTTCTTCCGCAGCTGCGGTGACCGCAGTTGCAATCTGTGCCAAGTCCATCTTTTATTCCTCAATCGCCATAATCTTGTTCACCCGGCGTTCATGACGCCCGCCGGCGAACTCCGTATCCAGCCAGGCATCCAGAATACAGGTGGCCAGCCCGGCCCCCAGCACCCGTTCGCCCAGACAGATGACATTGGCGTTATTATGCTCCCGGCTCATGGTGGCGGAAAACACATCCCCGCACAGTGCCGCACGGATTCCCTTAACCTTATTGGCTGCCATGGACATCCCGATACCGGTACCGCAGACCAGGATCCCCCGTTCCGCATTGCCAGTCGTAATTTTCTGACACACTTTCAGCGCAATGTCCGGATAGTCGCAGGACTCCTCCGTATAGGTCCCGGCATCAAGGAACTCGATCCCCCGTTCCGCCAGATGCTGTTTCAGTACTTCCTTCAGATGGATCCCGCCGTGATCGCTGCCGATTACAATCTTCATAGACTGCCTCCTGATGGTCCCGAATCAAACTTCCGTTCTTTTCAAACAAAAACTGTCGCTTGCTTATTCAATCTATTTTATCACAAAAAGCCGTACAGTACCACATACAGTTTTCAGACAACGCCGGTCTCATGAATTAGCCCCGCCGAAACAGACTAAACCGGCCTTTTCAGGAACGTTTACTTCTCCACCGTCAGCAGCAGTTCCGGGAAACCGTGACCGCTCTTTACAGCAATTATATTGTCATCGGCCAGCAGGATCTGATACCCTGCTGCTTTCCGCAGCCGGTTCATCACCGCCAGTCCCAGACCTTTTTCGTCCACGCCCATACCGACGATAAACTCCGGAGAGACCCTGTCAAAATCACGCAGCAGTTCATAGAGATGCTCCGCCAGATCCGGTTTCCCCTGCCCCCAGGAAAAAATCTCCGCGGTATGGCCCCGGCGAAGGCTTTCCTCCAGCCTGGTTTTTACACTGTCGTCACACAATACCCCGATATGCAATCCCTGTTTCTGGGCGCGCAGCACGGCTTCCGTCAGCCGCTGCGCCGCCTGTGTTCCTTCATACAGGTACATGGGAGCCTTCGGCGCGTAATGCCGGTATTTCATCCCCGGCGCTTTGGGGCGCAGGGCCGGATCCCCGTTCAGGGCCGGGTCGATCTCCACCGCGCCCAGCCGTTCTTCCAGCATTTCCCGGGTAATGCCGCCGGGCCGCAGGATCGTGGGCACGGGAGACGTTGTGTCCACAACGGTGGATTCCACTCCGATGCCGCAGTTGCCTCCGTCAAGGATCCCGGCCACTTTGCCGATCATATCCTCCGCCACGTCCTGCGCATTGGTGGGGCTGGGCTTGCCAGACACATTGGCGCTGGGCGCCGCAATGGGACAGCCTGCCGCCCGGATCAGGGCCGCCGCCACCGGATGGGACGGCATCCGGACCGCCACCGTATCCAGCCCGGCCGCCACAATGTCCGGTACCAGGTCAGACCGTGGCACCACAATGGTCAGCGGTCCCGGCCAGAACGTATCCATCAGGGCCCGGGCGTTGGCGTTCAGGCCGCTGGTCAGCGGATAAATCTGTTCTGTATCCGCAATATGCAGGATCAGCGGGTTATCCGCCGGGCGCCCTTTGGCCGCAAATATTTTTGCCACCGCTTCTGCGTTCAGGCCGTCCGCCCCCAGACCGTATACCGTTTCCGTGGGGAAAGCCACCACCTCGCCTGCCGCGATCAGTTCAGCTGCTTCCGCAATGGCCGTGTCCGGTTTTTTCTTCAATTCCCAGAATTTCGTTTCCATACAATATCCACCTGCTATATCCGTAACAATTACGGCAGCCGCTGTCCGGTCTGTTCCCACAAAACCGTCTGCCGGCAGCCTGTTATGATTTTTGTAACTGCAACACCCATTCCGCCTTTGCACTGCCCGGCCGTGCGGCAAAGACCATCCGGTCAATACCCGCATAATCATTTACCACGGCAGTCACGGAAAGACCCTGTTCACGGCACAGGGCAGCCACAACTTCCCCCTGGCCGACGCCCACTTCAAAAGCCGCCAGTCCGTCCGGTTTCACATGCTGCGGCAGGCCTGCCGCAATCTTCCGGTACGCAGCCAGGCCGTCCCCGCCTCCGTCCAGCGCCAGACGCGGTTCTTTCTGCACATCCCGGGCCAGGGTCCCGATGACCTGCGCCGGGATGTAGGGAGGGTTAGACACCACAATGTCAAACTGCGCTTTCGCCGGCACCCGGGACCAGATATCCGACTGCATGAACCAGGTGCGGTCTGCCACTTCCAGCCGGGCGGCATTTTCTTTTGCCACCGCCAGCGCCTCCGGGGAAATATCCACCGCCAGCCCCCGGCCTTGCGGCAATAATCTTAATAAAGAAAGAAGAATAGCTCCGCTGCCGGTTCCCATATCCAGGATATCGGGACCTTTCCGTTCCGATTTTGCCGGTGCGGCGACAGAATCTGCCCTGCTGCTGCCGCACAGGCCATCCGTCCTTGTATCTGTCATCCCGTCAAGCTCCGTCGGGTTCCCGGAAGGGCTGTCATTTTCTGTCAGCCAGGCCATGCCGGCCCGTTCCGCCGCCTGAAGGACTACCGCTTCCCGGTCCGCCACCTCCTGCTGCCAGACCGCTGCCTTTTCCGGATCCGTTTCGTCCTTTAACTTTTCTGCAGACACCGCTTTCGCTTTTTCCGCCGCGGCTTTGGCCTCTTCCGCCTTTTTCCGCCAGAACGTTTCTTTTTCTATCTGCGACAGCGATTTTCCCGTGCAGCACTGCACCAGCTTTTCTACTAACAGTTCCGTTTCCGGCCGGGGGATCAGCACCGCAGGGGTCACCTTGAATTCCCACTGCAGGAAAGTCTTTCGCCCGATAATATACGCCAGCGGTTCCCAGGCGGCCCGGCGCAGCACAAATTCCCTGTACCGTTTCAGCTCTTCCGGCCGCAGTTCCTGCTGCAGCCGCATAAACAGATCGATCCGGCGGCAGCCTAACACGTCACAAAGCAGTACCTCCGCATCCAGGCGCGGATTTTCCAAGCCCTTCCCGGAAAAGTACTGCTGTGTCCATTGCAATATTTTATTTACAGTCCAAACGGCCTGTTCTGTCATTGTCTTCTTCCATTCTGCCCGCAGGCTGCTGCCAGGACGGGCAACCGTTTATTTCACCTGCTGTAATTTTTCTGCCTGGCTTGCTGTCATCAGCGCATCCAGCAACTCCGACAGGTCCCCGTTCACGATGGCATCCAGCTTATGCAGTGTCAGGCCGATCCGGTGATCGGTGACCCGCCCCTGGGGATAGTTATAAGTACGGATCCGCTCACTGCGGTCCCCGGTACCCACCTGGCTTTTCCGCTCCGCCGCTTCCGACTGTTGCTGCTCCTGCTGCTTCTGCTCCAGGATACGGGTGCGCAATACCCGCAGGCATTTCTCCCGGTTCTTCAGCTGGGACTTTTCATCCTGGCACTGGGCCACGATACCCGTGGGGATATGGGTCATACGCACTGCGGATTCCGTTTTGTTGACATACTGCCCGCCGGCGCCCCCGGCCCGGTACGTATCTACCCGGATATCTTCCATCCGGATATCCACGTCCACTTCTTCCGCTACCGGCAGCACCGCCACCGTGCAGGTCGACGTATGGATCCGTCCCTGGGATTCCGTTTCCGGCACCCGCTGCACCCGGTGCACGCCGCTTTCAAACTTCATGCGGCCGTAGACCCCGGCGCCGGAGATCTGGGCTACCACTTCCTTAAAGCCGCCCAGTTCCGTGGGGTTGGCATCCATCAGTTCCACAGACCAGCCCCTGGTGTCGGCGTAGCGGCTGTACATGCGGAACAGCACTTCCGCAAACAGCGCCGCTTCTTCGCCGCCGGCCCCGGCCCGTATCTCCAGGATGATATCCTTGTCATCGTTGGGATCGCCGGGCAACAGCAGCAGGGTCAGTTTCTTTTCGTAATCCTCCAGCACCGGCTTCAGGGATTCCGCCTCTTCCCGGGCCATCTCTGCCAGTTCCGGATCGCTGTTTTCTTCCGCCACGGCCATATCATCGTCATACAGGGCTTTCTGCTCCTTGTATTCCCGGTACACGGTTACGATTTCCTGCAGTTTGGCATGAGCCTTCGCATATTTCAAATACTGTTCCGGGTCGGAGACCACATCCGGGTCGGACAGCTTCGCTTCCAGATCCAGATATTTTTCTTCTACCCCGTGTAATTTCTCTAACATGTCTTTTCCTCACAGAAGACCGGTAAGCATTCCGCCTTCCGGTTTTTAATCAGCGGTTCCTTAAGCCCGCTCTTTTATGGGACAAACGCGGGCTCGTTCTATTATAACAAAACAGTCGTGGAAATTCCACGACTTATTTCATAAATATTATTAGATTTTTTGAAAGGGAAACAATTAAAAAACTGCCTCCACGAGACGCTTCGCATATTCAGATTCCGGATGCAGGATCACCTCGTCAGGAAGTCCCTGTTCCACAATCTTCCCGTTATAAAGAACGATAACCCTGTCGCAAAACTGCTGGACCAGAGCGAGGTTGTGGCAGATAAAAAGATAGGCAAGCCGCTTTTTCTGCTGCAGCTCCTGCAGCAGTTCCATGATCTGCTTTTGCACCGTCACGTCAAGGGACGAGGTCGCCTCATCCAGAATGAGTATTTCCGGGTCGCACATCAGGGCTCTGGCAATCGCCGCGCGCTGGCACTGCCCGCCGGAGACCTGGTGCGGATAGCGGTTCAGAAAATCGCCGGACAATCCGCATTGTTCCAGCAGGCCGCGCGCCTTTGCCTCACGCTCCGCCCTGGGTACCCCCTGGTTCCGCAGGCTCTCGCAGATTCCGTCGCCCAGGGTACGGCGGGGATCAAAAGAGCCCTTTGGCATTTGAAAGACCATCTGGATCTTTGCATAGACAGGAATCATCGCCCGCCCTTTCAACCGGGTAATATCCTGCCCGGCGATTTCAATCGTTCCGGAAGTCGCGTCAAGCTGTCTTGTAATCAGTTTTGCAATGGTGGACTTGCCGGAACCGGATTCGCCCACGATGCCGAGAATCTCGCCAGGCATAAGCGCAAAACTCACATGGTCCACAGCGAAAAAGTTGTTTTTCCCGGCACGGGAAAAGGATTTGGAAAGGTCTGTAACCTTCAGGACCGGATCCATTTACGCCCTCCTCAATCTCGGAACCGCGCTGAGCAGTTTCCTGGTATAGCCGTTCTGCGGATTATCCAGAACTTCCTTCGCCCTGCCGTATTCCATCACCCTGCCGTTTTGCAGCACAAGAATACTGTCCGCCATGGCGGAGACAACGCCGATATCATGCGTCACAATAATAATCGCAGTACCGAACACATCCCTGACATGCATCATTTCCTCCACGACCTGCCGCTGCACGGCTACATCGAGAGCGGAGGTCGGTTCATCCGCCAAAAGGACCGCCGGGTTCATGAGCATGGCGATTGCAATGCCCGCCCGCTGATTCATGCCGCCGGAGAGTTCAAAAGGATAACTGTTCCAGACCCGTTCGCCGTCTTTCAGGTTCAGCTTTTCAAAAAGTTCCATGGCCGCAGTCTTTGCCTCCGTGACATCCACCTTACGATGGGCCGCCATGCTCTCCACGATCTGCTCGCCGATGGTACGGATGGGGCTCAGGGAAGCGCCGCAGTCCTGGAATATCATACCGATCTTTTCGCCGCAGATATGCCGCATCTCCCCGTCAGACAGATCCGGCAGGTTTTTCCCTTCGAACCAGATATCGCCTCTGGTGACCATGCCGGAACTGCCAAGCAATCCCATCGCGGCCCTGATCAGGGTAGATTTTCCCGAGCCGGATTCACCCACCAGGCCCAGGATCTCGCCCGGATGCAGCTGAAACGTTACATCATGGACGACCGGGGTCCCGTTAAAGGAAATCTCCACATGCTGATAATCCAATAATCCTTTCATTACACGACCTCATCCGTAATACGGCGCTAAGGGAGACGGCGTCTCCCTTAGGAAACCTTCCGCAGATAAATTGATTATTTCGCCACAGTTCCTTACTTGATATCCAGATCCGCAGTCAGTTCGTAAAAGTCGCAGGTATGCGCCGTAAGACCGGTGACGTTGGCCTGCATGATCATGCTCATGCGCAGGAACGAACAGAAGAGATAGGAATTGTCATCCAGCAGTTCCTGCTGCATCTTAACTGCGATCTTGGCGCGTTCGCCCGGGTCAAAGGTGCTGCGCAGCTGCACGGCAAGCTTCTCCAGATTGTCGCTGTGGTGACCGCCGGAGTTCTTGATGGAAGAATCCAGGCAATACGTATCAAAGAAATTCTGCGGATCGCCCAGACCGGCGTTCACGTTGGCGCTGACCCAGATATCCCAGGCTTTGGGATCCTTCCGGACCGTATTGTGGCTTTTGGTATTGTTGACCTGGACTTCGATGCCTATATCTTTGAGCGTGGCCTGCGCAGACTCGGCCAGCAGCGGCAGTTCCTGCCGGGAGGGATAGGTCAGCCAGCGGATGGACAGCTTCACACCGTCTTTCTCGCGGATACCGTCTCCATTCGTATCAACCCAGCCGGCATCCTGCAGTATTTTCTTTGCCTGTTCGGGATCGTAGGAAACCGTATTGATCCCCTTCCCGAATGCAAAGCTGTCGGGGAAGGCGCCGGTTGCAGTATAGCCATAGCCTTTGAGCAGGACATCCACGAAGCCCTTCTTGTTGATCCCCATGGAAATCGCCTTGCGGACAGCAGGATCGCTCATGATCCGGTAGCCGGGGTTCTCTTTGTGAAAGTTCATCATGCCCCAGAAGCAGCGGCTGGTCTGTATACTGCTAAACTTGAATTTGTTGTTTTCAAAGAGAGGATAACTGGCATACGCCATGCCATATGCCGCGTTGATCTCGCCGGACTGGAGCGCCATCGCCAGCGTATCGCCGTTGGAGATGGTGCGGACGGTAACTTCGTCAATATTAACGTTGCCGTCCCAGTAGTTTGTATTCTTCACCAGTTTAACATGACTGTCCGTTACGACCTCCGTTGCCACGAAAGGACCGGTGCCCACGACGCATCCGTTCTTCGGGATACCGGTTTCCATATCGATGATACAGCCGTAAGCTTCTGAGAGATAGTTCAACAGAATGGGATTTGGCTCCGATGTGACGATGGTCAGTTTTTGCCCGTCCGCCTTCATGGAAGCGATCTTCAGGTTGGAAGCCGCCCTCTCATGCACTTTGATCAGGTGTTCGAAACAGGCTTTGACAGCAGCCGCGTCGCACTTTTTACCGTTGGAAAAACGAACCCCGTCCTTGATCACGATGTCCCATGTCGTCTCATTCACATTCACAGCGCTCTTCGCAATCCAGGGATTCAGCGTACCGTCGTCCGCGATCTTCATCAGCGTTTCGCCCACACCGTAACGGATGCAGGGCCATCCGGAGTATGCGTTATGCGGATTAATATCCGGTTCTTCGTTCTCCGCATTGAAGGTAGTGTCGCCAAAGACAAAGGTTTTCTTTTTCCCGGAGGCAGACGGTGAATTGGTGCTGCCGCCGCAGCCGCTCAGAACGCCGATTGCGATGCAGAGCATCAGCAGGACTGCCAGAATCTTTTTCATGTTTTTTCCCCTCCCATAAATATAATGTACTAAAAAAGCATTCGCTTACCGGTTATGGATTGCCGGCGTTTTTGGGATCCATATAGTCGCGGACCGTATCCCCCAGCAGATTGAAGGTCACAACGGTCAGGAAGATCGCAACACCGGGAGACAGTACAAGCCAGGGATATGTCTGCAACATGCTTCTCCCGCCGCTCATCATATTCCCCCATTCGGCCACAGGCGGCTGCGCGCCAAGTCCGAGGAAGCTCAGCCCTGCCAGTTCCATCATCATCGTCCCGATATCCAGCATGGCCGTAACCAGAATCGGGCCAAGGATGTTCGGCAAAATGTGCCGTCGGATCAGCTGGACAGAATTGTCTCCGGCAAGCCTTGCCGCCGCTACAAAGTCACTGTTCTTCAGGGCCAGCGTCTGACCGCGCGCAACGCGGGCGTACTTGGGCCAGCTGATGACGGCCAGCGCAATGACGGCGTTACTGATCCCCCCGCCAAGCAGCGCCGCGATCGCCAACGCAAAGACCAGGCCCGGGAATGCCAGGCAGACATCCGAAATGCGCATCACAACCGAGTCTATGCCGCGTCCGAAATAGCCGCAGACCGTTCCCACCACAGTTCCAAATACCGAGGTGACGGAAACGAGCAGCAGCGTGGAGAAAACACTGGCCTGCGCTCCAACCACTACGCGGGAAAAAACATCCCGGCCATATTGATCCGTTCCCATGAAATGAGCTGCGGACGGAGACTGTCTGGACAGGCCCAGATCCTGCGCGTAAGGGTCAAAGGGAACGATCTGGTCTGCAAAAAAGGAAACCAGCAGCAGAATCGCAACGAGAAACAGGAAAAAGAACAAACGCGCCCGGATCCTGTTCTTTTTTACTTTTTGCACACGAACCGTGACCGGCCTGTTCATCGCTCTGTTCCCCCCAGCCTGATCCGCGGATCCAGATACCGGTAACTTATGTCGGTTACCAGATTGACCAGCACATAAATCAAAGCCATCCACATGACATAGGCCTGAATGATCGGATAGTCGCGCATATTGATGGCGTCCACCGCCATCTTGCCAACGCCGTCCCACATGAAGATCGACTCTACAATGGCAGTCCCGCCCAGCAGGGAACCTATGGAGAGCGTCAGCAGCGTGATGATCGTTACAAGAGAAGCCTTCATCACGCTTTTCATCATCGTCGTCGAAAACTTCACGCCTCTGGCTTTGGCGCCCAGCACGTAGTCCTTGCTGAGTTCATCCAGTACGGTTGCGCGAACCTGACGCAGATATTTGGCCGACATGGCAATAGCCAGCGTGAAGGCCGGGAGAGCCACGCTTTGCAGGCTGACGCCCCGGGAAATCACCGGGAACCAGTTCAGCCGGATCGCGAAAAAATACATCAGGAGCAGGGATACAAAAAAATTAGGCAGCGAATTCCCAATGAAGCTTGCCGTGCGAACCAGATAGTCGGCCGCCTTGTTCTGGTTCACAGCCGACCAGATTCCAAGCGGGATTGAAACGATCACCGTCAGCAAAATGGAAACGGATGCCAGCAGCAGCGTGGCAGGCAGTTTGGAAACAAACGTTGCAAAGACCGGTTTTTTGGAGACATAGGATACCCCCATATCTCCCTGGGCCAGCTTCCCGAGCCACGTAACATACTGGACAATAAAAGGCTTGTCCAGCCCCAGTTCCTCTCTGGCTGCATCGAGCATCTCCTGCGAGACCGTACCGCTGGTATTTTCCATTTTCTGTTCCACCACATCGCTGCCGGCCAGCCGCATCATCCCGTAAGACAGGAAGGTGATCGCGAACAGTATCGGGATCAGCTGCAGCAGCCGTCTGACTGCATAGTGTTTCATCCTCACGCCTCGTTCCGTTTCTCTTTTGTGTAAGTTGCGTTTTTTCTATAACCAGTGCAACAATAAATGACCACTATAACAATAAATAATACCGATTGTATTTATTATATCGGCCTTCCGTTGCGTCCGTAAGCCTCCCCGGGGGATACTTTTTTGCTTTTCAGGCGCTAAGAAAGCGCTGATCAATTCGTCTGCACGCTGACCGAGGACGTTTTGCCCACAAAAACAAAAAAGCCGGCCCTCTGGCCGGCAGAACCAACTGGATGAAAAGGAGCGCTGTGTAACTGATGCAACCACCTGTGCGCAGGAAACGCCAGCGGCTACATGAATTTTTTTACCGCTTTCTGGAACTCCTCAACAGCGTCTTTGTCCCCTTCTTCAATCGCATGGACAATACAGTGTGTCATATGTTCGTTTATGATTTCTTTTCCGAGATTTCTGAGTGCGGAAGTAACGGCAGATATCTGAATCAACACATCGGAACAGTCTTCGTCATTTTCAATCATTGTTTTCACATGCTTTAAATGTCCGATTGCCCGTGATATGCGATTGATTTGCCGTTTTTGGGCTTCCGGCGAATGATAATGGCCATGGCTTTTAAGCCGCGATTCGGCGACTTCATGCGTATGGGTTATCACGTTTCCATCACTGTCAATGTGGGTATGTGTATACGTGCTCAACTGTCATTCCTCCGCTGCAACCGGTACCTTCAGCGCAATGGCGTCCGGCACCTTCAGTTCCACCTTCTGCAGTTCTTCTTCCGGCAGCACCGCTTTTACGGAAGCAATGGCCACCTCGATCATCTCATCGTCCGGTTCCCGGGTGGTCAGTTTCTGCAGGAGCAGGCCTGGCAAAATCATCCGGTGCACCCAGGGTTTATCGTTATTCTTTCCGGCAAAACGGATCAGCTCGTAGCTGATGCCCGCCACCACCGGCATCAGCACAATCCGGGACAGGATCCGCTCCAGCAGGCCTGGCCAGCCTAAAAAGGCAAAGATAAAGATGCTGATGAGCATGACGATCATCAGGAAGTTGGTGCCGCAGCGGGGATGCAGCCGTGGAAAGGTCCGCACGTTCTCCACCGTCAGGGGCATGCCTGCTTCATAGGTGAAGATCGTCTTGTGCTCCGCCCCATGGTACTTAAACACCCGCTGGATATCTTCCATGGAAGAAATGGCAGCGATATACACCAAAAATATCCCCATGCGCAGGAAGCCTTCCGCCAGGTTCAGGGTCAGGCTGTTCTGGGTCCACTGCTGCAGGAAGCGCATGGACCAGGTGGGCACGGCAATAAAAAGACCGACAGCCAGGGCCACGGAGGTCACCATAGTCAGGGCCATCTCTTTATCGTCCATCTGCTCGTCTTCTTCGCCGGATACCTGGGCGGAATAGCTGAGGGCCTTCATGCCCATGATCAGGGATTCCACCAGGGCCACCACGCCCCGGAGCAGCGGTTTCTTCAAAATCGGATACCGGTCTGAAATGCTGTTGACCGGCTTCACATCCACATCGATGGTCCCGTCTGCTTTCCGGACCGCCACCGCCACGTCTTTGGGACCGCGCATCATCACGCCTTCGATGACCGCCTGCCCGCCGATACTTAACTTCGCCATAATTCGTTTATCTCCAATCAACATACGTTGAATTTACATTACGCGGCGGCCGGAGATTCTTGTTTGTCCAGCCGCGTGGATACAGTTTACACTTTTGTCAAAAAAGGTCGGAAGACAACGACAGCAGAGCCTAAGCTCTGCTGTGTGAGTTGCTTTTATTTGCTTTCTACATTGTAACGCTTGTTGAACTTTTCGATACGGCCACGGGCGGCTACGCTGCGCTGCTGGCCGGTATAGAAGGGATGGCATTTGCTGCATACGTCCACGCGCAGTTCCGGTTTGGTGGAGCCGGTGATGAAGGTGTTGCCGCAGCCACAGGTTACTTTGCAGTCAGTATAAAATTTCGGATGGATTTTTTCTTTCATTTCTATGCACCTCTTTTTTTATTTGCATTAATATTTCCCGACATTAACGCTTCACTATAATATCACACTCTTTTCCGGAGCGCAAGTGGAAGTTTTAAAAAAATGAAATTCTACTGTGGTTCCGCCACGGCAGTCTGTTCCGCTTCTTTTGCCGCCCGCTTCTTCGCCTTGGCCGGTTTGGTGTTGAACTGCTGCATCACCGGATTCAGATCGCCGCCTTCTTTCAGCCACAGCTCCAGGGCGTCCGCCATCTTTTTGACGGCTTCGTCGATCAGCGTTTTATCGTCGCCGGCAAAGCGCTGCAACACATGGCTGATCACCGCCTGCTGCTCGTGGACCGGATGGCCGATGCCCAGCCGGAACCGGGGAAAGGCGTCCGTCCCCAGGTTGCTGATGATGGATTTGATCCCGTTATGACCGCCGCTGGATCCGTTCTTCCGGATCCGTATGGTTCCTAAAGGCAGGTCCATATCGTCATGGACCACCGCCACGTCCTCCGGGGCAATATTAAAAAAGTGGGCCCAGGGTCCTACCGCGTTGCCGCTCAGGTTCATATAGGTCGTCGGCTTCAGCAGGAACACCTTTTCCGGCGCACGATATTCTACATACATGGCGTTCCGGTCCGTCCGCCAGGCATTCTCCAGATTCCAGCGCCGGGCCAGTTCATCCGCCACCATAAAACCGATATTATGCCGGGTCTTATCGTACTCTTTGCCGATATTCCCCAGGCCTGCTATAATTTTCATCTGTTTATCTCCTGATATTCTTCCAACGATACCAAATGATACCCTTTTTCCCGCAGGCTGTCAATGAGCAAAGCCACCGCGTCCACCGTTGCCTGACGGGTTGCTTTGTAAAACGGGCTGTCCCCGTCATGCAGCAGGACGATGGCCCCGTCTTCTGCTTTGGCCATCACCCGGCCATAGATTTCCTGTTTCCCGATCCCCGTCCAGTCCCGGGGAATCACCGACCAGTTTACCACTGCCAGGTTTTGCGCAGCCGCTTCTTCCATCACGGAAAAATCCCGGAAGCCGTGGGGCGGGCGCCAGTACACCGGTTCTTTACCGGTAATGCCATGAAGTACTTTTTTCCCCTGCGCCAGATCCTTTTGTTTTTCTTCTTCCGTCAGCTTCAGGAAGTCCCGGTGCCGGAAGGCGTGCAGCCCGACCGTATGTCCCTCAGCCAGCGCCCGTTTCACCAGTTCCGGATGCCGCTGCGCCTGCTCCGCCACCAGAAAGAACGTGGCATGGGCCTTCTTCTCTTTCAGTACATCCAGCAGACGGTCCGTATAAGGCGGATAGGGCCCGTCGTCAAAGGTCAGGGCCATATACCCGCCTGATGGTATAGCCGGTGAACCGGTCTTGCCGCTGTCCGGAGCAGGCTTTTGCGCCGCACTGCCCGGTAACGGCGCCGCAAATTCCGCACCGCCAGGAGACGGCGCAGCGACCACCCCATTGCCGGGTAAATCCTGCAAACGGTTCACCGTTTTTCCATAACTGTTGCCAATCGGATACACTGCCGCCGCCAGTGCGCCGGACCCTGCCAACAGGAAGACTGCGGAAACTGTGACGGCCAGTTTCCGGGAGATTTTGCCCAGCCGCCCCACCCAAAGGAAAACCAGCGCCGCCAGATAAAACGCCCCCATGATATATACTACACGCATAAAAATTACCCTTAGTTACCAAACCAAAAATAAAATAAAGGCTCCGCCAATGTGACACGGAGCCTGAGAAAACCGAATCGTAAGAAAACACCAGCCCATAAGCCGGGCAAATGCGCACCTTACATCTGATAAATACCTGTCCTTATACTTCTTCAAACAGCTGGCTTACCGACCAGTCGTTGTAAATACGGAGCATGGTCTCTGCCAGGATCGGGGCAATCGAAAGAACTTTAATCTTAGGATGCTTCTTGTTCGGAGGCAGCGGAATGGTATTGGTCACAACCAGTTCCGTAATATCCGAAGCAGCAATGCGGTTTAAAGCCGGATCCGTCAGGATAGGATGGGTGCAGCAGGCATAGACTTCTTTGGCCCCAAACTTTTTCAGCGCCTTGGCTCCTTCGGTCAGGGAACCGGCCGTATCTACCATATCGTCCACCATGATGGCCGTCTTGCCTTCTACGCTGCCAATCAGGTTCATGACTTCCGCCACGCCCGGTTCGGGACGGCGTTTATCAATAATGGCCAGACCGCAGTTCAGCCGTTCCGCAAAGACACGGGCACGGCTTACGCCGCCCAGGTCAGGAGACACTACGATCATATCCTTCAGATTCTTCTGTTTGATGTAATCGGCCAGTACGGGAGCCGCCGGCATATGATCCAGCGGGATGTTGAAGAAACCCTGTATCTGGGCCGCATGCAGGTCGATGGTCACCACCCGGGTGATACCGGCGCACTGCAGAATATCCGCCATCAGCTTGGCCGTGATCGGTTCCCGGCCCCGGGCCTTGCGGTCCTGACGGGCATATCCATAGAACGGGATCACCGCGATGATATGATTGGCGGAAGCCCGTTTGAAGGCATCTGCCATAATCAGCAGTTCCATCACATTGTCATTGACAATGGGTCCGCATGTAGGCTGGACAATAAATACATCTTTGCCGCGAACGCTTTCATTGATCATGGCCTGCACTTCGCCGTTGTTAAACCGGTTGATGACCGCGTCACCCAGCGTGGTTCCCAGATAGGCCGCGATTTCCCGTGCCAGGTCCGGATTTGCGTTACCAGTAAAAATCCTGAATTTGTCTTCATTTGCCAACATTTGGACGTCCTCCCCTGTCTCCCTTGGTATCATGAAATGACTTGCCTTGAACTGCTATTTCAAAAATCCCTACTTAGTATATACCAAACGACCTGTTTTCCACAAGTATTTTTATTAAGGGGAAAAACAGGTTCATCCGGTTTATAATTCTTATTAATAAGTTTGCGCTCCCGTATTTATTTTATTTCGCAGTTTTGCACATGGGTAAATTCGCAGCAGCATCCGTCGGCCACTTTCACGTTTTCCAGACGCACGTTGGGACCGATCTGGCAGTCTTCCCCGATCACCGTCGTCCCCTGCAGCCAGGTGTTGGGATAGATCACGGTATCCGGTGCGATTTTTACACTCTTTTCAATAAACGTGGAAGCCGGATCCATAACTGTCACGCCTTCGTCCATGAGCCGTTCCAGAATACGGCGGCGCATGACGCTTTCCGCTTCCGCCAGCTGGCGGCGGCTGTTGACGCCCATGATCATTTCGCTGTCCGCTGTGACCACGCCGCCTACTTTTTTGCCCATGGCCCGCAGTTTGGCCAGCACATCTGTCAGGTAATATTCCCCCTGGGCGTTATTGTTGCCCAGCGTCCGCAGCACTTCAAACAGGAGCGGGGCTTCCACGCAGTAGTTGCCGGTATTGATTTCCTTAATCAGCTTCTGCTCTTCGGAAGCGTCTTTCTGCTCCACGATGCCGGCTACATCCCCGTTGGCATCCCGCAGGATACGGCCGTAGCCGAAGGGATCTTCCATCACGGCGGACATCACGGTGGCTACCGCGCCGGATTTTACGTGTTCCTCATAAAACTTTTTCAGTTCATCCGCCTCCAGCAGCGGCGTGTCGCCGCACAGGATCATCACCGTGCCGGTAAAATCCTTCAGGGTATCCGCTGCCTGCAGCACCGCATGGCCTGTTCCCAGCTGTTCCGCCTGGAGGGCGATCCGGGCCCGGCTGCCTACCAGTTCCCGTACCAGCTCCGCGCCGTGGCCGATCACGACCACGTTATCACGGCAGCCTGCCGCTTCTGCCGCGTCCATCACATGTTCCAGCATGGGATGCCCGCCTACTTTATGCAATACTTTGGGCAGTTTGGACTTCATCCGTGTACCTTTGCCTGCTGCCAGAATCACAGCCGTTAATTTTGCCATTCTAAATACTCTCCTTTGATCGCCTGGTAACTCTCATAATTTATAAACAAATCTGTAAAAACTTCATTTATCATTTGCCACATTATAATATGCGGCGGAAAGAATTACAAATATTTTTCTGCCACCGCCCATTCCTCCGCCCTGTCCAGATCCGTACCGATGCAGGCGTGATCCGTAATGACGGCCCGTCCCCGGTAGCCGAACAGCTCCGAAACCTTATTCTCCACATCTGCAAGGGACAACCGGTGCAAAAGCATCTTCAGGATAAAGAGCGGCCCCAGCCAGGCTGCCAGCTTTACCGGATTTTTGCGCAGGGCAAAAACTTCTTTCATCTTTTCGATACAGCCCGGGAATAAATGCACGGAAACCAGCGAAACATTACCACCGGTAAAATCGCCTTCTTTTAAATGGAAGAAGGTGCGACGCAACGAAGGAAACTCTCGCAGGCAGGCCTCTTTCCGTACGATGGCGTAGACCCCGTCCGCCTCTGCCGCTTCCGCCCGGGCGATAAAATCGTCCAGGGCTTCCCCGGTCAGAAAGGGAAGGTCATCACACACGGTAACGACCTTATCTATGTTTTCATGCCCCGGCTGTTCCCTCAGTTTTTGGATCGCCGCCGCCGCGCATTCCGCCATGCTGCCGTCACAGGCGCATAACAGCATACCCGGAACGGCCGCCTGCCGGAACGCTTGCAGGTGCCCGCTGTGTGTCACCAGGACCACGGATGCGATACGGTTGCTTTGGCGGACTGATTCCATTATATAATCCAACAGACGGCGCCCCTTCAGTTGTGCCAGCGCCCTTGGCTGCCGCTCCTGCCCCGGCAGGGATACCGTACCTCCGCCGCCGGCCAGGATCACCAGGTCATATTTAAGGAGACGCCGCTCAGACAGCGTCTCCTTATATTGCATCGTTGCTGTATTCATGTTGTCCCGTCACTTTTTCACCGCAAGAGAAGTATGGAACTCCTCGCCGCCATTCCGTTCCGACATGGCAGCCATCAGGGTCCGTTCCGCGTTTTCCAGATGGATGCGGGCTGCTTCCTGGCTCTTCTCCACATCCCGGGCTGCAATGCTTTCCACTAACCGTCGGTGTTCTTCCTGGGTATCCTTTAACCGGCCCGGATAGCGCATGGATACGCCCCGGATCACCGTGATCTGCTCCCGCAGGTTGTTGATGATGTTGCGCAGCCGTTCATTGCGGCTGGCCTTGTATAAAACATCGTGGAATTCAATATCCGCTTCCACCACTTTGGACATATCATTCTCTTCAATGGCATTACCCACCTTTACCAGCAGGCGTTGCAGCTCTTCCAGTTCTTCGTCGCTGATGCGCTCCGCCGCCAGCCCGGCAGCCAGGGTGTCCAGACTGATGCGGATCTCATATACGTCGTTGATATCCTTGATAGACATGTTGGAAACATAGGTGCCCCGCCGGGGGATCATCACCACAAAGCCTTCCATTTCCAGCTTGCGGATCGCTTCCCGCACCGGGGTACGGCTTACGCCCATCTCATCCGCCATCTGGATCTCCATCAGGCGTTCTCCCGGCGCGAAGACGCCGTTGATGATCGCTTCCCGGATGTGTTCGCACACCAGCTCCCGCAAAGGTTTATAACTGTCCAGACGAATCTGTTCCAAATGTCCGCTCATATCTTCTTCCTCCCCACCATCTCCGCCACTGCGGTTTCCAGACGCTGTGACTGCAATATCCCGGCAATTTTTTCGCCGGCCTCTTTATCTTTTATGATTCCGAACACCGTCGGACCGCTGCCGCTCATCATGACCGGCCCGGCCCCGTTCTGCAGCATCTGCTGCCGAATCTCCCGGATTTCCGGGCGGGCGCCTGCCGTCACCGGCTCCAGCACGTTGCCGCAGCGCTGCAGCACGCCCTGCACATCGCCGGTCTGTACAGCCTGCACCATACCCTCGATGTCCGGATGGACCACATTCTTCTGCTTATCATACTCCCGGTAGGCCCATGGTGTGGAGATCTCCAGAGCCGGTTTCGCCAGTACCAACTGTAACGGCGGTAAATCCGGCAGCGGAGTCAGTATCTCACCCCGGCCGGTGGCCAGTGCCGTTCCGCCTGCCACACAGAAGGGAACATCAGACCCCAGCTTGGCCCCCAGCCGTTCCAGCTTCTCCACGGACAGGTGCAGTTCCCAGTACCGGTTCAGCCCCCGCAGGACCGCCGCAGCATCCGTACTACCTCCCGCCAGCCCGGCCGCCAGAAAAATCTTTTTTTCAATGTGGATGTGTACCCGGGGCTCCCGGTGGGCAAATTCTCCCATCAGCACGGCCGCCTTATAAGCCAGGTTGGAAGGCCCCCCTTCCAGCCCGATACGATCTGTCGTCACAACCAGTTCCGGGCTCTCCGTAATGGTAATGGTGTCCGCCAGGCTAATCGTCTGCATCACCATGGCAACTTCGTGGTACCTGTCCGGACGCAGGCCCAACACGTCCAGCCCCAGATTGATCTTGGCATACCCTGTTTCAGTCAGTTTCATAAACCGTTCCTTAATCTATAGCGGCAATCATCATGCTCCTGCAGGCAGGCATATATGATTGCCTTATGCAAAGACAAAAAATACTGTATACAAAATTTCAAATACATTTTAGCATATTACAGCATTTTTTTAAATATTTCCCACTCAAAAAATGAATAAACTTATTTTTAAGAAGACGCTGATTAAATGATTTTCTTTCACTGCCCCCTTGCATTTTTTTACCGTAGTGGTATGCTATGTAGGTATTTTCTGCCTGACCTCTACATTAAATCAGGTCAGCAACAATAACTGACACATGTCCAAAAAACGTTTGTACACGGAATTCTGATTCATTACAAGGGGGTATATAGTATGAATAAACAACTAAAACGCTACCTGACCATTACATTGGGAACCTGCATCTCCGGCATCGCGCTGAACGCCTTTTTCCTGCCCCACCACTTACTGAGCGGCGGCATCACCGGTCTGGGCATGATCCTGTACTACCTGTTCGGCTGGCAGGTCAGTGTCACCAACATCCTCTTCAATATCCCTCTGTTCATCCTGGCTTATAAACTGATGAGCCGCAACTATTTTATCAGCGGCATTTACGGCACCCTGGTCCTGTCCTTTTTCCTGCATCTGTTTGCGCCGCTGCAGCAGCTCACGCAGGTCCACGACCCCATGCTGAGCTGTATCGCCGGCGGTGTGCTCCATGGCATCGGGCTGGGCACCCTGTACCGGGTGGGCGGCAGCACCGGTGGCAGCGACATCATCGGTGCCATCGTCCAGAAATTTTACAGCATCAGCATCGGCACCACCGGTTTCCTGATCAACATCGTGCTGCTGACGGCAGGCGCTTTCTTCTTCGGACTGGAACCGGCCCTGTACACCCTCACCGCGTACTTCGTCGTATTTAAAGTTTCCAACGCCTTCACCGACGGCTTTGATTTCAAGAAAAACATAATCATCATCAGCGACCGCAACGAAGAAATCGCCGAAGCCATCATCAAGATCGTAGGCCGGGGCGTCACCTATATCGAAGGGGAAGGCGCCTACACCCACCAGCACCGGAAACTGCTGTTCTGCGTGGTCAAGCTGACCCAGGTGGCCAAGATCAAACAGCTGGTCAAAAAGCTGGACCCCTTTGCTTTCATGATCGTGCAGGATGCCAGCGACGTATTCGGCCGGGGCTTTACCCAGCGCACCGACCACACCGTGCAGCGCCCGCCGGAACTGCGCACCGGCTGGAGTGAAATGGGTGAAGCGGAAAAAGTGTAATAATAAACATATAACAGTTATTAATAAAGCGGAGACCTATCCCTTATTCCCCCTCCTCGTTTCACTCATCGAAGGGGCCCCTTCAGGGATATGGTCTCCGCTTATTCTTTTTTCTTATATACTTTATCTGTCAAATTTCTTTACGGACAACCGGCGCTATTCTTCTTTTTTCTCTTCATCCGCCGGGCGGAATTCGGCATCCGTCGCCCCGTCCTTCACTTCTTTTCCCAAAGCACCG
Organism: Succiniclasticum sp.; assembly: GCF_056977735.1. Classification (NCBI taxonomy): domain Bacteria; kingdom Bacillati; phylum Bacillota; class Negativicutes; order Acidaminococcales; family Acidaminococcaceae; genus Succiniclasticum; species Succiniclasticum sp. The sequence continues at coordinate 12,281 of NZ_DBMCWA010000010.1, read as the reverse complement.
TTTTCCATGCCGGCCGCAGCCGAAGCCGCCGTCCACTGGGCCTGCTTGGCCGCCAGTTCTTCCGCTTCCCGGCGGGCCTTTTCCTCATCCTTCACCCGCTGTTCCGCATTGCGGGATTCTGCTTCTTCCGCCGCTTTCCGCATGGCTTCCGCAGGATCTTCGTTATTCAGGATCGCCATAAACTCCACGCCGGTAATGGTTTCTTTTTCCAGCAGGTACGCTGCCAGACGGTCCAGATCGTCCCGGTGCTCCCGCAAAATCGCCAGCGCTTTCCGGTGGGCTTCTTTAATGATCTCCATGACCTTTACGTCCACCTTTTCCAGGGTGGCTTCACTGCAGGTCAGGGTAGCATCGCCGCCCAGATACGCGTTATGGATGGTCTCCATACCCATCATGCCGAATTCTTCCGTCATGCCGAACCGTGTCACCATGGCCCGGGCCAGACGGGTCGCCTGCTCAATATCGTTGGAGGCGCCGGCGGTCATGTGGTTGAACACCACTTCTTCCGCTGCCCGGCCGCCGGTGAAGGTCACAATTTTAGTAAACAGGTCTTCCTTGGTATAATTGACCTTTTCCTGTTCGTCCACCTGCATGGTGTAACCCAGGGAACCGTTGGTGTGGGGAATGATCGTGATTTTTTCCACCGGGGCGCTGTGTGTCTGGCTGGCGGCCACCAGCGCGTGACCGATCTCATGGTACGCAGTGTTCTTCTTTTCCTCTTCGGAAATGACCATGCTCTTACGCTGATAGCCGGCAATGATGATATCCACCGCCTGCTCCAGGTCCACGTTGGTCACTTTTTCCCGCTTGTTACGCACGGCGCACAGGGCTGCTTCGTTAATAATGTTGGCCAGTTCCGCGCCGCTGGCACCGGGAGTGGATCGGGCGATCTTTTTCAGGTCCACATCGTCGCTCATCTTCACATCTTTGGCATGGACTTTCAGGATCGCCTCACGACCGTTCACGTCCGGCAGTTCCACCGGGATCCGGCGGTCAAACCGGCCCGGACGAAGTAACGCGGCATCCAGGGATTCCGGCCGGTTGGTGGCCGCCAGGATGATCACGCCCTTGCTGCCGTCAAAGCCATCCATCTCGGACAGCAGCTGGTTCAGCGTCTGCTCCCGTTCATCGTTGCTGCCGAACGCACCGCTGTCACGCTTTTTGCCGATGGCATCGATTTCGTCGATAAATACGATACAGGGAGCCTTTTTCTGGGCTTCCTTAAATAAATCACGAACGCGGGCCGCGCCCATGCCGACAAACATTTCAATAAATTCGGAACCGGAAATGCTGAAGAACGGCACCTTCGCTTCCCCGGCGATGGCCTTGGCCAGCAGAGTCTTACCGGTACCGGGAGGTCCTACCAGCAGGGCGCCCTTCGGCATGGTAGCGCCGATAGAGGAATACTTGCCGGGATTATGCAGGAAATCCACCAGTTCCACCAATGCTTCCTTGGCCTCGTCCTGCCCCGCCACATCCGCAAAGGTGACGCCGGTCTGGGCCTGCATGTACACCTTGGCATTACTCTTGCCGAAGTTGCCCATACCACCGAAACCCTTACCGCCAATGTAACGCATAATGAGCTGGCCGATGGCAAAGAATATGATGATAGGTAGGATCCAGGTTGTAAGAATACTTTCCAGCAGTCCGGGTTCCCGGGGAATGACCTGGGAAAACGTCACTTTGCTTTTCATCAGCTTCTCTACCAGCTGATTGTCCTCCACCCGGCCGGTGACATAAATCTTTTTATCCTCCGGATCCTTGGCTGTCGCCGCAATCCGTTTATCGCTAATCTCCACCTTCGCGAACTTTCCCTCATCCACCATCTGGATAAAGGAGTCGTATGACAGGTCTGTCACTTTGGTCTTGAACATGGAAGGGAACACCGACGTGTTCAGGAACATCAGCACGACCAGAGCCAGTATGTAGTAATAATACAGCGGCTTTCTGCCATTATCGTTGTTGTTATTCATAAATATATTTCACCTCTCGACTGCAGTATTATTTTTCATAGTAATATGATAGTTTATTCTATCGCGAAACAATTACTCTGACAAGTGAAATAATTGAAAAATCAAAAAGTCAATCTTTTGAATGACTATCATTATATAAACTTTACATTTAAAACAAAAGCGTGCAAGGACTGAACAAAACGTCGGAAGTGTTTGTGTAATTCCATGAGATGAAATGCGCCGTCGCGGCGAGACTGTCTGAGGGGCGAAGCCCCGAGTTTCGAAGCCGCAGGCGCATAAGTCCATGGAATCACAAACACGTACGGTTTTGTGAAGCCTTGCACGCTTTGTCTTTAAATTTTAACTATGCCTTAATTCTTCGAATCGATCTCCAGCAGGCAGTCCCCGCTCTCAATGCGGCTGCCGGCCTGTACATGTATCTGGCCGATGATACCGCTGATGGGCGCTGCAATGGTGGTCTCCATCTTCATGGCCTCGGTAACCAGCAGCGGCGTTCCCTTAGTTACGCTCTGCCCCTTTTCCACCAACAGCTTCACCACGGAACCGGACAGGGTGGCCCCTACTTCGCCCGGGTTGCTCTTGTCCGCTTTCTTGCGGGCCACGTTTTCCGTCTTCACGTTCTTGTCGAAGATCTCCAGTTCACGGGGCATACCGTTGAACTCAAAGGACACGGTGCGCTTGCCGTTTTCGTTGGGCTCGCTGATATGGATCAGTTTGATGATGACCACTTTGCCCTTTTCGATCTCCACGTCCACTTCTTCGCCCACGGTCATGCCGAAGAAGAAGGTGGGTGTATCCAGCACGCTTACATCCCCGTATTCCTCACAGCGGGTCACCCACTGTTTGAACACATCCGGATACAGGCAGTACGAGGAAACCGCTTCGTCCGTAGTGGGCGCGTTCATGTCTTCCAGCTTTTTCCGGACCTCTTCAAAATCAACCGGAGGCAGTACGGCACCGGGGCGCTGGGCAATCGGTTCTTTCCCTTTCAGCACAATCTTCTGCAGGCGTTTCGGGAAGCCGCCGTAAGGCGTGCCGATGCGGCCTTCAAAGAATTCGATGACGGATTTCGGGAAGTCCATGGTATCCCCGTTGGCATACACATCCTCTTCCGTAATTTCATTCTGCACCATGTACAGGGTCATGTCGCCCACGACTTTGGAAGACGGCGTGACCTTGATCACATCGCCGAACATCATGCTGACGCGGTGGTACATGTCCTTGATATCCTCCCAGCGGTCCAGCAGTCCCAGGGCAGCGGCCTGCTGCTTCAGGTTGGTATACTGCCCGCCGGGCATCTCGTGTACATAGACTTCCGGATTGGGGAAGTTTTCCGTCTTGTCTGCCGCTTTGTAATAGGGACGGATGGTCTCCCAGTACCGGGAGAATTCATTCAGTGCGTCCACGCTCAGCTTAGGCTGGCGGGGATGTCCTTCCAGGGCATAATACAGGCTGGCAGCGGAAGGTTGAGAAGTCCCGTTGCTCATGGCGCTCATGGCCACGTCCACGATATCCACCCCGGCGTCGATGGCCCGGGCATAGGTGTAGATGGTGTTGCCACTGCCTTCGTGGCTGTGCAGGTGGATGGGCACCGTCACCGCGTCCTTCATGGCGCTGATCAGTTCGTAGGCAGCCTGGGGTTTCAGCAGGCCTGCCATATCTTTGATGCAGATGATGTTGGCGCCGGCCCGTTCCAGTTCCTTCGCCATATCCACAAAGTATTTCAGATTATATTTATCCCGTTCCGGATCCAGAATGTCCCCGGTGTAGCACAGCGCGGGTTCCGCTACTTTATTGCATTCCCGCACCGCCTCAATGGAAAGGCGCATGTTATCCAGACTGTTCAGGGAGTCGAAGATACGGAACACGTCCACGCCGTTTTTGGCGGACAGGCGGATAAACTCTTTTACTACATTGTCCGGATAGCTGGTATACCCGACGGCGTTGGCGCCCCGGAGCAGCATCTGGAACAGTACGTTGGGCGCCGCTTCTTTAAACGCCTGCAGGCGCTGCCAGGGGCTTTCGTCCAGGAACCGGTAAGCCACGTCAAAGGTCGCGCCGCCCCAGCATTCAAAAGAAAACAGTTCCGGCAGTTTGCCGGCGGTATCTTTGATGACCCGCAGCATATCCGCCGTGCGAAGGCGGGTGGCAAACAGGGACTGGTGGGCGTCACGGAAGGTGGTATCCGTCAGCAACACTTCTTTCTGCTCCTGCACCCACTTAGCCAGTCGTTCCGGTCCTCTGGCGTCCAGGATCTGCTTTGTGCCGGAGGGAAGTTCACCCGTAAAAGGCTTTGGCAGATTCATGGGGGCAAACTCCGGTTTGGGCACCACGCCTACGTTGGCATAGCCGTTTACGGTAATGTCCCCGATATAATGCAGCAGTTTGGTACCGCGGTCCCGGCCTTCCGGGAAATGGAACAGTTCCGGCGTCTCATCAAGGAAATTGGTGGTATAGGTGCCGTTGATAAAATGCGGGTGTTGCAGCAGGTTTTCCAGGAACGCAATGTTGGTCTTCACACCACGGATACGGAACTCCTTCAGACAGCGCAACATCTTGGTCACCGCAATCGTATGGTTCAGGCCCCAGGTGGTAGCCTTAACCAGCAGGGAATCGTAGTACGGGGTAATGACGGAACCGGTGAAGGCATTGCCTGCGTCCAGACGGATGCCCATGCCGCCGCCGCTGCGGTAGGCGATAAGCTTACCCGTATCCGGCATGAAATTGTTCAGCGGGTCTTCCGTAGTGATACGGCACTGGATGGCCTCGCCCCGGATGCCGATTTTATCCTGTTCCGGAATCCCCACTTCCGGGCTGTGGATGCCGTAGCCCTCCGCGATGCGGATCTGGCTTTGAACGATATCAATGCCCGTAATGGCTTCTGTTACTGTATGTTCCACCTGGATACGGGGGTTTACTTCAATAAAATAGAACTCGTCATCGGCAGTGGCCAGAAACTCCACGGTGCCGGCACTGATGTAGTCCACATTTTTCATCAACTTCACGGCCGCGTCGCAGATCCGTTTCCGCAATTCCGGTTTGACGAAGGTGGCCGGTGCCATTTCCACTACCTTCTGGTGGCGGCGCTGCACGGAGCAGTCGCGCTCGTACAGATGCACGATCTCGCCCTGTTCATCGCCCAGAATCTGCACTTCAATATGTTTCGGGTCTTTCAGATATTTTTCCAGATAAATCTCATCGTTGCCAAAAGCTTTCAGCGCTTCGGACTTGGCCAGCGCATAGGCGGTTTCCACTTCCTCCGGAGAGTTGACCGCACGCATGCCGCGGCCGCCGCCGCCGTTGACCGCCTTGATCAGGAGCGGATAGCCGTGCTTTTCCCCAAACTCCCGGACTTCTTCCACAGAAGAAATGGGGCCGTCGCTGCCGGGGATCATAGGAATCTCCGCCAGTTTCGCCTGGGCGCGGGCATTCACCTTGTCACCGAACATGATCAGGTGCTCCACACGGGGTCCGATAAAGATAAAGCCTTCTTCCGCACAGCGCTTGGCCAGCTCGGCGTTTTCCGACAGGAAGCCGTAACCGGGATGGATGGCATCCACATCGTGTTCATGGGCGATCCTCATAATATCTTCAATATCCAGATAGGCTTCCACCGGGCCTTTGCCCCGGCCTACCAGATAGGCTTCATCGGCTTTATTGCGATGGAGGGACAGGGTATCCTCTTTGGAAAAAATCGCTATAGTACGAATTCCCAGTTCATTGCAGGCACGGAACACGCGGATGGCGATCTCGCCCCGGTTGGCAACTAAAACCGTCTTAATTTTTCTCATCTTGTCTCCTCCTTGGAATGTAAAGGCTTTCGGGAAAAAACCGGCGGAACAGGAAGCGCGTGTCCAATCGCGCCAAAGGATAAAACCGGCGTCCCTAAGATATGTGGCTTTATTGTATTATATGAGGTTTACAAATTCAACTATTCAGCGCCATGTATACATTATTCTTGTAATGTGCTATAATGTAGGGCACGAAAAACACATTTCATTTACAAACTGATTACATCAGACTTCCTGCGAAACTGCTTTTCTGCGGGAAACTGCCTCCGAGGTTACCATGTCTTCTGATAATAAAGTTACCAATACCAATACCAATTACAACAGCCTCTTCCTGTTCGTCGTCGACCACCTCGACAGCAAAGGAAACTATGACGGTTCCCCCCTGCCTGACAATCTGATGCGGGAGTATACCTACGGCGCCGAGGACGCCGCCATGTTCCATCCCAAAACCGATGAAAGTACCATGGAAGAAGCCAAAGATATCTATCTGCTGCTGAAAGAATGGCTGAAGAACCCCACACAGAAAACCAAGAACAATCTGTATGAGAAAATCTATACTACCCCCCTGATCACGGTGTTCTTTGCCCTGGCCGGTCAGCTGCGGGGAGAAAAGCTCAGCTATGACCTGCTGCATCTGGCCCAGGAGTGGTTTTACACCGCCAAAGACCGGGAAGCCGTCAAGTTTGCCTACCTGATCTGCGGCCTCATCGGGCTGGACCAGGTACGCAAATCTTTTTCGGAACACCTGTACAACGACCTTTTTACCATGGCCCGCTGTGAGGAGTTTACCATTTTCCTGTGCATGGCCTGCCAATTAAGTGAAATCCATCCTCAGAAAGAACTTTGGTTCCTGGCCCGTCACACACAGGGCTGGGGTAAGGCCGTCACACTGCTGCTGCTGGAGTACCGCACCCCCGCCCAGCGACTCTGGCTGCTGAAAAAGGGGCTGGAGTTGCGCATCTTCTGGCCGCCCCTGGCGCCGGTCATTATCAAGGAAAGCGGCCTGGAGCAGATGCTTCAGGAAAAGGAAATTACGGAAGACATTTATCTGGCGGCTGCCAACGTCATCATCACTTACATGATCTTCCTCGTTCCCAACCAGGACCCGGCAGGGAATCCTTTTGAAAATTCCCTGATGATGCCGGTACGTATCGCACTGGAGCCCTTGCTGCGTGACTTCCTGCGCCATGCGGAGACGTATGGTAAAACGCCGAAAAACCTGTTGACCATCTTTGCCATTAAAGACCGGCTGGAATTGATGGCGACGGAAAAAGCGGGCACAGCTCTCAGTGCTAATGCCGCCCAGCTCCTGATCGGCCAGTGCGACGCCCTCATTTATTGCAAGGACTGGGAACCGGAGATCCGGGCTTCCCTGTTTGACAACAGCGGCAGGCTGAATTCGGAAATCGTGGACTTCGCCGCCGACCTTGACATCGACATCTGGCCGGACGTCATTAAATTTTACAATGACCATCCGAAAGATCACACGGCCCTCCGTTATCTGATGTTTGCAGACGCAGGCGGAGACGAGAAACGTGTCGACACCCGGCGGCACCTGTTCCTTGACTGTGCGGAAGCCCATCTGCGCCAGTATATGGAAGAAGAAGACCTGCTGGTCAATTTTGCCCATTACCTGAAGGATTACCCCGGAGAAGGGGAATCGTTGCTGCAGGCCTGTCTCACTTCTATTTATGAGCACGCCATCGGCATGGCGGCCCTGTCTGTATCTACCTGGCCCCGGGATAAGGTTCCCGTAAAATTGAAAAAGGCCGTGATCCAGGCTATTCAGCTGAACCAGAACCCGTTCATCGGGCTGGTGCTGCAGTCCATCATCGATGAGCGGGTCGCGGCGCCAGTAGATTTTGATTATGGGGATTTGTAAAAACAAAACTTAATATTGACATAAATAGTAAAGCAGCAAGGAAACGGCATCGCAAAACCGGGAACGGTTGCTATTTCATGGACTTATTTGCCTGTGGCTTCGAAACTCGGGGCTTCGCCCCTCAGACAGTCTCGCCACGACGGCAAATTTCGTCTCATGAAATTACGCAATCGTTCCCGATGTTTTGCTTATGCCGTTCCATTGCTGCTTTTTAGTTCCAGTTGATTATAACTTGCATGCAACTCATTATCATTGCATCACTGATTTTCCAATGCCGCAGGATCCAGCAGGAAATCATAAATATTCATCGTCAGAACCCCGGAATCATCATAATGCGCCGGCGCCATATCCTGCGTAATAATTATTTTTTTGAAAGAATCGTCAATCTTGCGGAAAGGACGGACTTCCTGCATCTTCTTTTCTTCGTCAGAAATGGAGTAAGCTGACTGGATATAATAGCGCCTGAAACCCAGATTACAGACAAAATCCACTTCCAGCTGCTTACGAACCACTTTTCCGTCCCTATCTTTTTCTGCCACAGGTACAACGCCTACATCCACACTGTAGCCCCGCATCCTCAGTTCATTATAGACTATGTTCTCCATGAGATGGGTCGGTTCAATCTGGCGGAAATTAATCCGCGCGTTCCGCAGACCCGCATCCGTAAAATAATATTTCTTCGGCGTCTCGATGTACGCCTTCCCTTTGATATCATAACGGCTGGCCGCCTCCACCAAAAATGAATCCTCCAGATAACCCAGATATTTAAGTATAGTGGCTGCCGTAATTCTGGATTTTTTGATGCTGCGAAATGTGTTTTTCAGTTTTTCCGGATTCGTCAGCGATCCCACCGTGGAAGACAGGATATTTAATAAGTCTTCCAGTTCTCCTCTGTTGCGTACATTGTTCCTTGTTACTACGTCACGGACATATATTTCGCTGAAAAGACCGGAAAGAACCGCTGCCTTGTCTTGAAAATTTTCCTGCAACACAACTAAAGGGATGCCGCCATACAGCATGTACTGGGAAAATCCTTCGTACTTATCTCCCTTGAACACACTCATAAATTCCGAAAAACTAAGCGGATACATACGAATTTCGTCCCCGCGCCCGGCGAACTCCGTTATCACGTCTTTGGAAAGAAACTTCGCATTACTTCCGGTCACAAACACATCCATATTACTTCTGCGCAAATATCCGTTTAACACTGCCTCAAAAGAATCCAGAAGCTGCACTTCATCAAGCAGCAGACAATACTTTCCCTCCCCGGAAATTTTTGCTCGGATATAATCCATAAACTTTTCCGGATCCACTTTCCGTTTTTGTTCCTGCAACGCAAGCAGATCTTCCCCTATCAACTGCAAATCGTCAGCAGAATCAAATGCGAAACGGATGATATGATCTTCAGCTACGCCGCTTTCCAGCAGATACTTGAAAAAAAGTGTGTTTAGCAGAAACGATTTCCCACATCTGCGCACGCCCGTAACGACTTTGACCAAACCATTGCCTTGCTTACGAATCAGTTTATTCAGATAGTAGTTACGCTTAATCTCCATCGCCGTCACCCCATAATAGATTTTTGCAACTATTTACATTTTTCTATTATAGAATGACAGGATTTCAGTAAAAAGTCAAGTTCCCGGAATAGATTTTTGCAACTACTTGCATTTTTCTATTATAGAACGACGGATTTTCAGCAAAAAGCCCGTAAAATATAAAACAGCGCCACCGCTTGATAACAAGGGTGACGCTATTTTTATTATAATATTAAATACTTAATCTTTCCCTTTATTCCGTCCACTCCGTATGGAAGCTGCCTTCTTTATCCACGCGCTGGTACGTATGGGCGCCAAAGTAATCTCGCTGGGCCTGCAGCACGTTGGCATTGCCGTTGGCGGTGCGGTAGGCGTCAAAGTAGGACAGGGCGCTGCTTAATGCCACAACTGATACACCCCGTTCCGCTGCCAGAGCCACCACACGGCCCCAGCCTGCACGGGCTTTTTTCAGGGCTTCCGCGAAGAAGTCACTGAACAGCAGGTTCTTCATCCCCGCCTGTTTCGCGAAGCTGTCGCTGACGTCATCCAGGAAACGGGCCCGGATGATGCAGCCGTTCCGCCAGATCTTGGAAATTTTATCCATCTGCAGATCCCAGCCGTAGGTCTCGCTGGCAGTTCCCAGCAGGTTGAAGCCCTGGGCATAGGCGCAGATTTTCGCCGCATATAAGGTATTGCGCAAATCCTCCAGCAGCTGTTCTTTTTCCGCTTCCGTAACGGAGGCATTTTTATTTTCCCCGGCAGCGTTTGTATCCGCCGCTGCCGCTTTGCCAGCCCCCGGCAAATCCACGTACACCTTTTCCAGCGCCGTGCGTTCCTCTTTATAGGTGCTCATGTTGCGGGCAAACACCGCTTCCGTAATGGTGGGCGCGGCAACCCCCAGCTCCAGCGCACTCATGCTGGTCCAGCGGCCGGTGCCTTTCTGTTTCGCCACATCCAGGATCACGTCCACCATGGCCTTGCCGGTCTCCGCATCCTTTTTCTTCAAAATGTTAGCGGTAATTTCTACAAGGTACGAAGACAGTTCACCCTTGTTCCATTCGTCCCAGACCTTCGCCATCTCTTCCGGCTCCATGCCCAGCACCTGCCGCATGATGGTATACACGTCGGCGATGAGCTGCATGTCCGCATATTCAATGCCGTTATGTACCATCTTCACATAGTGGCCGGCGCCGTCGGTCCCGATATAGGCGACGCAGGGTTCGGTTCCGCTCTCCCCGGCTTTGGCGGAAATCGCCTGCAGCATGGGTTCCAGCTGCACATAGGCCTTCCGGCTGCAGCCCGGCATCAGGCTGGGTCCGTTCAGGGCCCCTTCTTCGCCGCCGCTGACGCCCATGCCGACAAATTCCATCCCCAGTTCCGCCAGCTTCACGCTGCGCCGCCGGGTATCTTCAAAATAGGAATTACCGCCGTCAATGACGATATCCCCTGCCTCCAACAGCGGAGTAAGGGTATCCAGCATGGCATCCACAGCCGGCCCTGCCTGGATCATCATGATGATCTTCCGGGGCCGTTCCAGATTCTGCACCAGTTCTTCCATACTGTATGCCGCCTGCAGGCAGGGATTGTAACCGAAATCACGCATGAACTGCTCTGTTTTGGCAGCCGTACGGTTGAACACCAGCGTCTGAATGTTGTTGTTTGCCAGATTACGGGCCAGGTTGGCGCCCATAACCGCCAGTCCGATTAAACCGATTTTCGCTTGCATACGTGAACTCCTTTTAACGATAACTGAAATTAAAGCGTTGGGCTTACCCCGGAAGGGCTTGCCCCATGAAGCGTGTCGCGACGAACCGCAAGGCTGCTTGCGGGTGAGTCGGCTACGCGATTCGGGGGAGGGAGGGGTAAGCCCAACGCTTTGTAATAGCTTTCAAAAAAGGCGCACGCAACACGCATGCGCCTTTACGGTTCTACACTATTATTTCTTCACAGCCTTGTTCCATGCTTCCAGCAGGCGGGCACGGTTGTCGCCGGACCACTGGAAATCATATTTCAGCAGCTTGGCATCTTTGAAGGACAGGGCTTCTTTCGGCGGATTGGCTTCCGGATTGGTCAGGAACTGGTAAGAATTGTTGTTCTGGCCGATTTCCTGGGCTTTCTTCGTTAAGCACCAGTCGATGAACTTCTTGGCCGCTTCTTTCTGCGGCGCGTTCTTGATCATGGCAACGGCGCCCAGTTCGTATGCGGTTCCTTCTTCCGGCAGGGACAGAGCTACGTTCTTGTTGCCTTCCTTCATCAGGCGGATGCCGTTATGCAGGTAGGTGATACCGATGGCGCATTCACCCAGAGCAGCAGAACGGGCCGGAGCCGCGCCGGCTTTGGTATACTGTTTTACCTGTTTGTCCAGTTTGGCCAGGTATTCCATGCCTTTTTCTTCACCCAGACGCTGTACGGTAGCGGAAACCAGCACATAACCGGTGGAAGCGGAACCCGGGTTGCCCATCACGATCTGGCCCTTGAATTCCGGTTTCAGCAGGTCATCCCAGGATTTCGGGGGCTGCGCTTTGTGTTCCTCAAACCAGCGTTTGTCCAGGATGAAGCCCAGGTAGCCCTGGTAAATGCCGGTCCAGAATCCTTCCGGATCCTTGAATTCGGCTTTGATCTTTTCCGCGTTGGGGGATTTGTACGCTTCCAGCAGGCCTTCTTTCTTGGCCATGATGAAGCTGTCGGCGCTGCCGCCGTACCACAGGCTGGCCTGGGGGTTGTTCTTTTCCGCGCGGATACGGCTCAGGGTCTCGCCGCCGGACATGCGGACAAATTTTACTTTGATGCCGGTATCTTTTTCGAATTCAGCCGCTACGACTTTCGCAGCCTGTTCTACGATACCCATGTACATAACCAATTCTTTGTCATTGCCCTTCGGAGCGGCTTTCTTGTCGTCAGCCTTTTTGTCTCCGCCGCCGCAGCCTGCAAACGAAACAGTCAGTGCTGCCATTGCTGCAAACGCAGCTGCTTTTTTCCAGGTAAATTTCATCCTTGTTTCCTCCTCGTATAATTATTTTTAAGATTAAATAATAGTTGTATTTTATGCCCTTTCTCATTCAATCGGTCTGTCAATACCCATGGTATAATTGCAATGCGT
>NZ_DBMCWA010000009.1:0-106459 GCF_056977735.1 Succiniclasticum sp. | reverse complement strand
CGTTATATGTTAGTTAGCTTATACCCGCATGGAATAGCGGGGTTGAACCACTCGAAATTATCGTAGAAGACCTAATTTACAGAAATAGTTTCACACTCTCGTTAGGGATAACAGAGGCAATCATTATCTCACCTTATATTATTTGATGAAGGATAAATTAAAGCCCGTCTTTACGACAGGCTTTGCCATGGTTGCATTCTCCCTTTTGCATCAGCTTTACGGTTTGGTAATCTCATGCAGCCTTACGCTTAACGCTTCCAGCGTGCCGTCGTTCAATGCTTCTTCTATCGTTCCGTCACAAAACCGTTCTGCCCTGATCAGAAATGTCATCCGGGTCAGGATTTCATCCCGTGTCAGTTCCGCAACCGGTTTTCCCTTGATTTTTTCCATGTTTTCAAAATAATTTTTATCCGTCAGATCCAGATCATACATGGCTTTAATCCATTCCGTGACTTCGTTTGAATAGATCGGATAAGGAAACTGTGATATTCCGTCCTTCTGTAACCCGCCTCCCCACGGACTGTGCTGTGTTTTTATCACGGGCAGTTTCTGGCATTTTTCATTGATAGTCAATTCCTTCACCTCCGTTTGGTCAGGTTGTTTTACAGTTTAAACACATCATTCTCTCTATCTTAATTATAAAGGGAATTCGTTTAAACTGGTCGCCCGGGAAGCGACAATCTTTTCTCCGCCCTACGCTACGATATCCTTGTACCGGTCACGCTTCAGGATATCCATCATGCAGGCGTAGGGAGACAGGTTGCCCCCTGCCAGCATCTCGAAGAGACGCGGGGTGCAGCCGCTGACCAGGGCCACGCCCTGCTGGTTTTTCTTCACCGGCTGCTGCGTGTTACGGCTGTCCACGTTCCAGAACACCACTTCCGGCAGCTTGTATCCGGCCTTCCGGTACATCTGCTCCATGTTCTGGAAGTTCGTCAGGCTTGCGTTTTCCGCACAGCAATCGAACTCCATATCGGAGACGATGTAGATGCGGGAGGGCATTTCCTCCTGCGGCACCTGATGTTTTTTTGCAGCGGTAAGGATCAGGCGGAAGACTGCTTCGATGTCCGTATTGGCGCATTCGTTGTAGCTTTCGCAGTACATGACTTTGTCTACGATGTCCTTCCCTTTGATCTGAACCAGCCGCGGATGTTCGGAGAACGTGATGAAGTGGTTGCGGAACTGGCCCCGGTTGCGTTCCGCGTAGTAGATGCCCAGGGACAGGGCCACGGCTGCGGGCACGGGGTTGCCGTAACCGTACATGGAACCGGAACCGTCAACCACTACCAGCGCGTTTTCCCCGCAGGTGTAATCCGGCAGTGCCTTCCACGTTACGTCCAGCGCTTTGCGTTCTTTTTTATTCGCTGCCTTGACGTCCGGTTTCCAGCGGGAGGAATTGTCAAGCACAGACGCAACGATGTCGTACGGAGTCAGGCTGTCCGTATGCATCTGCGCCTCGCCTTTTTCCACTTTGCCCAGGAACTCCTGATACCGCGCTTCATCGTTCCGCTGGAAAGCCGCGCGGTATTTGTACATGGCCTTTGAGGGAAGTTTTGCGTAGTCGAAGCTGTAGTCTTTGAGCCGCAGATCGTTTTCCAGAATGTGGATGCGTTCGCGCAGCGCGGTCAACGCCTTGCGGTATTCCGCAGGGCGGAGTTTCAGTTGCTTTGCAACTTTTTTCGCCAGCACGACGGTTTTTGCGCTGGACGCGTTGACAGAAGGCAGCCATTTGCCCAGCAGGGACACAGGTTCCCCGGTCTGCAGCGCTTCCATGTCCTTCTTCCACTGTACCGCGATGAAGCGCAGCACATCGGCTTCGCAGGACGTGGACAGCAGGCTCAGCAGGTCGTCGTAGCGGCCGTATTCCGGGATGTTGCTGATGTTTTTGACAACGGAGGTATGGGCGTAGTCCGCCAGCCAGCGGGTGATAACCCGGAAGGAACGGCGTTCCCCCAGCCCGCCCCGCACGTCGCGGGCGAAGAAGAGGATCTTCATGGCAATGTCCCGGTTTTCCGCCCAGGCGCGCTGGAAGCGCAGGCAGATTTCTTCTTCGGACACATGGCGCAGGGCGCCGACGGTGGCGAAGAGATCCAGACAGCAGTCCCCCGTCGTTTCCAGGGTCACGGCTCCGTTTTCGGTATGGGTTTTATTGGCAGCATCTTCGATGGCATGAATTAAGTCCATGATTTACCTCCTGATCGTGTCTGATTCCTGGTCCCTGAAGAACAAGGATATTCATTGTTATACATCAAGAAAAAACTGATGAAATACATTTCATTAACTGTTCCGGAGATAGAAAAGTGCGGGAGGAAATCCGCCCGCACTTTCTACAAGGCGCATTTTTTTAGCGTTCCGGGGAACGCCGGTCATTCCATGTAAGATAGACAAATAGGTCGTTGCTGTTCGCGCCTTTACATTGCAGTGACATTCCACAAGGCACCGTCCAAGATTTCAGGCCGGTCCGCAGACACATTGCCGTGATATTCTAAATGTATTATGGAAGATTGCTGTTCGTGCCTTTATGAATCTCACTATGGAGATTATAGCAATTGTTTTTTATTTTGTCAATTATTTATTTTTTAATTTATATTTTTTATTTGTTTTATCGTTTATTAATTGCGTTTTTCTCTTTCTTTTTCATTTAAATTACATAAACACTCTTTTGCTGTTTTTATACAGGCTTTTTTTCCGCCGGATGTTGTTTTTTCTTAAAACCTTCAATGATTGCTTTAGTCGTGCATACCTTTTTTACACGTATTGATACGGTGGATGCTTTTGTCAGCATGGTGTCCGTTGACGTTGCGGAGTATGCAAAAACGCATTTTGAAAAACCTGTACGGAAAACACTTACGATTCCTGCCTGGTTAAACATCGCAGCACAGGAAAAGAAGATTAATTTTTCCCAAACGTTGCAGGAAGCCCTGATCGCAAAAATCAGAGCATAGCAATACACGAAGGTATAAAACAACCCCTGACTTCAGCTTACCAAAGTCAGGGGTTTATTTTTGGTGATCCCGGGCAGATTCGAACTGCCGGCCTACCGCTTAGGAGGCGGTCGCTCTATCCAGCTGAGCTACGGAACCATATGAACAATTATAAACATTTAACCATACACGGTACATACGGTACGCGTAAAGAGAGAAAATGCCGGTTATACGCCGGCATTTTGATTGCCTTTTACAGATTTTCCGCCATACCCGGCGGCATGCTCCATTCCACCCGCACATCAATGGAGACCCACATCCGGGTCAGGCAAAGCTGAAAATTTTCCAGGCTTTCCAGCGGGTGCAGGGTCACTTCTTTAAAATCCCTGATGGTCGGCCCACAGCACACCTTAAAAGTATGAGGTTCTGCCAGATATTTTTCCACCGCGGCCTTCGGCTTCTCCAGCCCCAGGTGCACATCTGCTTTCCTTGTTGCCGGATCATATTCTATATATCCGTAATTCCCGTGATGATTGATTGTCACGGCAAATTTTTCCATCATAACGCCCCTCCTCAAAATTCCGTATTATTATAACACAAAGATGGGCTATTTAACAATATATATATTGCAGATTCCCTTTATAAATATTTGGAGCAGACGTTACCGGGAAACTCCTTGCAGATACAACACTCCTTACTCCTCGCTTTCCTGTCTGGGCGCGGGTCGCAGCCGCTGTTCCATGGGTATCTTCTCCATGTTTTCCGCCGCCGCCAGCTGTGCCTGTTCGTACAGCAGGTTCTGTGAACTGATTTCCTTTCCCTTACCGGCCACCACCCTGCGGTAATTCCCATTGCTCTGCATCATGTGGGCGCCTGCGTTGTCTTCCAGATACAACTGCAGGATTCCTTTGATTCGCGAAATATGCTCTTCATTCTCCACCGGGAAGAACAGTTCCACCCGGTCGTTCAGGTTACGTGGCATCCAGTCGGCACTGCTCATGAAGAGCTGCTCGTCCCCGTTGTTGGCGAACCAGAAAATACGGCTGTGTTCCAACTGCCGGCCCACGATGCTGCGTACGGTAATGTTGTCGCTGATACCTTCCAGTCCCGGACGCAGGGTGCAGATGCCCCGCACAATCAGTTCAATTTCCACGCCTGCCATGGATGCTTCATACAACTTCTGGATGACAGGCTGGTCCAACAGGGAGTTCATTTTGGCGATAATGTGCCCTTCCCCGCCTTCTTTTACAATACGGATCTCGTTGTCGATCAGCTCATAAATTTTTTCCCGCAGTCCGATGGGCGCCATCACCAGCTTGTTCCAGACGGGCGCCTTGGAATAACCGGACAGCAGGTTAAAAAACGCGGACGCATCGCTGCCAAACTGGTCGTTGGCCGTCATCAGGCCCATGTCGGTGTACAGCTTCGCCGTACTGTCATTGTAGTTACCGGTACCCAGATGTACGTATCGTTTGATTCCGTCCGGTTCCTGCCGCACTACCAGAATGATTTTGGCATGCGTCTTCAGCCCTACCAGACCGTAGATTACATGGGCACCGGCTTTTTCCAGACGACGGGCCCAAAGGATATTGTTCTCTTCATCAAAACGGGCCTTCAGTTCCACCAGCACCGTGACCTGTTTTCCGTTTTCCGCCGCCCGGGCCAGCGCTGCCACGATGGGCGAATTGCCGCTGACGCGGTACAGCGTCTGTTTAATGGCCAGCACTTTGGGGTCGTTTGCCGCATCGCTGACAAACTTTACCACCGGGTCAAAGCTTTCATAGGGATGGAACAGAAGGATGTCCTTCTCTTTGATCCGTTCAAACAGATTGTCGTATTCCGGCAGATCCTTCGGGCGCTGGGGCACAAAAGGCTCGTGGAGCCAGGGCCACATCTTATCCAAAGACACAAACTTGAAGAAACAGGTGGCATCCAGCGGGCCGGAAATTTCATAAATTTCCTCATCTGTAAGATCGAGGTTGTCTTCCAGAAACTTTTTAATACTGTTATTGGCGGTTTTGGCGATCTCCATGCGGCGGGCTGCGCCTCGTTTGCGCTGCCGCAGGGATTTTTCGATTTCCCGCAGCAAGTCGTCGATATCCTCTTCATCCACGTCCAAATCGCTGTCACGGGTCAGACGGAACGGCGCCACGTCCAGAATCTGGCAGCCCCGGAACAAATATTTGCAGTGAATGGTGATCAGTTCCTCAAGATAAATAAACGTACGCTTTTCTTCCACGGGGATTTCAATCAGACGCGGCAGCAGGGACGGAACCTGTACCACGCTCATGCTTTCTTCCCCGTCTACCGTAATCAGTTGCACAGCAAGGTTCAGCGTCTTGTTTCCCAGGAACGGAAACGGCCGAGACGCGTCTACTGCCATCGGCGTCAGTACCGGATACACGACTTCCTGATAATAATTTTCCAGCCATTCTCTGCCTTCGTCGCTGCAGTCTTCGATGCTCTTAATTTCCGGACCGCCTGCTTTTTTCAGATCTTCCAGTACGTCGGCGAGAATTTTGCTTTCCAGCTTCATCTGTTCATGGGCCGCCTGGGAGATCATCCGCAGCTGTTCCCGTACCGTCAGGCCGGACGGATCCTTACTGGTCACACCGTTTTCATACTGGTCCCACAGCCCGGCCACACGCACCATGAAGAATTCATCCAGGTTGGAGGATGTGATGGCAATAAATTTCAGCCGCTCCAGGATCGGCGTTGTTTCCACTTCTGCTTCCCGCAGCACCCTGAGATTGAACTTCAGCCAGCTCAGTTCCCTGTTAAAGAAATACTCCGGCCGCTTCAGGTCTGCTTTCGTCACTTTCTTTTCTCTGGAGATCCCAGCCGTCTTATCCGCCACAGGTTCCGGTACCGCAGCGCTCTTAATGCGCTTCTTTACCACTGCTGCAGCTCTTTTTACCGCGGCCGGCACTTTCTTTTCCGCTGCCGCCACGTTGCGTTTTGTTCTTGTCCCGGTCTTTACTTTCGTCTCACTCATAATGATTCCACCCGTTCTAACCGCACTTTAAATCCGTATACTTCTTCCATCATCAGCACTTTGGAAGCAAACGTCCATTCTTCCAAATCCAGATCCGCCTTACTCACGACCTGAATCGTCAGGTCCCTGTTATGCAGATTCACTTTGCACCGCTGGATCTTCTGCATATAACTCCGGTCCAGCGCATCTGCCAGCCGGATGATGGCCGACAGTTTTGCCACGACAGGCACCAGTTCGTTTTTCAGTTCCGGTACCCGTTTATCGTCCCTCTCCAGTACATTGTGGGCGTGATAATAGGACGCCATGGCGATGACCTGCTTATCTTCTTCCGTAAAGCCTAATAGATCGGTGCCCATGATCAGCTGGTAGGAATACAGGGAATGGCTGCGCATGGAAACATACTTTCCGATATCATGCAGGATCGCCGCAGCCCGCAGCAACAGGCGGCAATGATCGTCCAGTCCGTATTTTTTTCCGATCCTGTCAAAGATCACCAGCGCCAGCCGTTCCACCTGGGTCACATGATTGTAATCATATTCATACGTCTCCCCGACATGATGGATCAGGCTCATCTTCTCTTCTTCCAGCATGCGGGTATAATTTTCGTCTTTTTCACGGATGAGCCGCAACAAAATCATCCCGTCCAGGAACGTGTCACTGGTGATGATGATTTCTTTGGCCGACGGGGCCAGGTCCAGCAGTTTTTCATACAGCAGAACCATAGGCAGCACCAGCTCCGCTTCTGTTTCCGTCAGATGGTATGTCTTCAGCAGCTGGGGCAGGTTCAGCTTGCGGACCTTTTCAAAGAACTTACGGAACTCTTCCGTAGTAACACGCTGCACGTTATTCTTGTTGCGGATGCCCATCACCTTCAAGAGCAGTTCCGTTTCCGTTCCGGAAAGCACCAGGTATTTTACCGCCTGCCCTTCCAACGCTTTGCGCACCGGCCCCATGGTGCTGGACAGGAACTGCATCAACGCTTTGTTGAAATGCAGGCTGCTGCGCTGGTAGTTATTAAAGCTTTCTTTGATCCGGATGATGCCGATATGGAAATTTTCCTGGAATTTGATCTGTTCATCCTGCACCAGGGATATCCCCAGCCCGCCGGACGAAATATCCAGCAGCATCATGCCTTTTTCACTGGAAATGTGCTGGTCCCGTACGGTTTTACGGATCGCCACATACTTGGTATAGATTTCCATGGGCATTTCCGTCACCGTAACATCCAGTCCGGTACGCAGCCTGATCTGGTCAAGCATGAACACTTTGTTGCTGGCTTCCCGCACTGCCGTGGTAGCCTGCGCCGTATACACATCCGTTCCGTAATCCTGCATCAGCTCTTTAAAGCCCTGCAGCACCTGGCAGATTTCTTCTACCATGGAAAAAGGAATACTTTTCTTTTTGAATGCTTCTTCTCCCAGCCGGATGGGATAATCGCACTGCTCGATCACCTTGACGCGGTTCAGGCTGCGGTATTCCACAATCCGCAGGCGCAGCATTTCTGATCCCAGATGGATGGCCGCCAGTGTGGTATAAGTTTTGCGCTTCATAAATTTTTCTCCATTGTTTTTAATATAGCGTGAATACGAATGAATCAGCGTTTTTTTATGATTGCAAATAGCTGTTAATTAAATTTTCGACATTAGTTAAAAAAATCCTTGTGTAAAGAAACGCATTATGATTTTATTTTTAGAAATTTTGTCATTTCGACGGAATGCGTTATAATAGTAAACAGAAAGCGCTTCCATCCTGTAAAGGAAACAGCGTATCCGTTACGGGAAAAACGCCGGATATATTTCACTGGAGAGACACTATGCAAAGAATCGCAATCATCGATATCGGCTCCAACTCGGCCCGCCTTGTCATCAGCCACATCTATAAAAGCGGCGCTTACAATATGGTCTTTAATCAGAAAGAAACCCTGCGCCTTGCACAAAAGACAGAGGGCGGCCTTCTTTCCAAAGAGGCCTTTGAAAGCACGCTCCAGGTCATGCAGTCTTTTGCTTATATGTGCAAACAGTATAAGACCGATAAAATCATTGCCGTAGCCACGGCCGCCATCCGCAATGCAAAGAACGGCAGCCAGCTGACCGGAGAAGTTTTTGAAAAGACCGGGATCCGGTTACATATCATTTCGGGCAACGCCGAGGCCGCGCTCAGTTATCTCGGGGTCATCAATACCCTGCCTATGAAAGACGGTATCATTTTTGACCTGGGCGGCGGCTCCACCGAACTGATCCTGTTCCGGGACCGCAAGCTGGTGGAATCGGTTTCCATCCCGCTCGGCGCGGTAAACACCACGGAAATTTTCCATATCCGCGACACGATGCCCTCCACGGTGTACAGCGACGTCAATTTCTTTATCTCCACCCGCATGGAAAAATATCCCTGGCTGAAGGATGCCAGCCTGCCGCTGATCGGTGTCGGCGGCACGGCCCGTACCGTGGCCAAGATGATCCAGAAACGGCGGAACTATCCCTCCAGCCGGATCCATAATTACATCTTCAGTGCCCAGAGCTTCCGCGCACTGTTTAAAGAACTGCAGAATACCACATTGGAAGAGCGCAAACAAATCCCCGGTCTGTCAGAAGAACGTGCGGATATTATCCTGGCCGGTGCCTCCATTATCAACTGCCTGCTGATACAGACGCACAGCAAACGGATCATTACATCGGGCTGCGGGCTGCGGGAAGGCCTGTTTTATGATTACTACGCCAAGACCAACAATGTCCCCCTGATCGCCGGGGATATTTTAGAAGAAAGCACGCAAAACGCACTGCGTCTTTTCTCCGTAAATATCGAACACAACCGGCATGTGGCCGCGCTGGCTTTATCCATGTTCGACGGCTGGCATGCGTTGCACGGTCTGGGGAAACAATGCCGGAAACTGTTAAAAACGGCGGCGCTGCTACATGACATAGGTATCACGATCAATTATTACAGCCACGCCCGTCATTCCGCCTACATGATCTTAAATGCCAAAATTTTCGGCCTGACCCATGCGGAACAGATGTTGTGCGCCGTCATCGCCGGCTGGCATAACGGTCTTTCCAAACGCTATTTTAAAAATCATGCGTACCGTCCCCTTCTGACAGAAAAGGACTGGGGAACCGCCGGCAAGCTGGCACTTCTTCTCGCTTTGGCGGAAAGCCTGGACTATTCCGAAAGCAATACCGTAACCGCGATAGTTCCCTGTCTTGACCATGGTTCCGCTATACTGGAAATACATGCCACGGAAACTGCTTCCATTGAGTTACAGCAGTTAAAAACCCACGAAGCATGGTTCAGGGAAACGTTTGGAACTCCTTTAAAAGCCGCTGTGCAGAAAGAAGCCGGCAGATAAGTACTGTATCTTCCTGTCTGGCAAAATCCAAAACGGTACAGTATCACAAAGATGGAATCGCCTTAAACAAAAGAAATCCCGGAAGGTTATCTGAAAATCTTCCGGGAATTTTTTTGTGTTTTACTTCGTCTTCTTAACCGGTTGTACTTCAAACATCCGGTTCCAGGGGAGTTTGAAATCATATTTCTTCACAACACTGCCCATCACAGGTTCAGCAACGCGGGTAATGCTCTCCGAGATTGCTGTTTCAGCAGTTTTCTTCTGCTCCGGCGTAAAACCGGAATTCGGCATGTACTGGGGCCAGATCACATTCTTATATACATCCATGCGGGCATTAGCCTGATAGGCCCAGTCATCCAGGTAGCGGACATTCAGCATATCCCGCGCCGTGTTTCCATCATAATACGGAGATTCCATACCCTGCGCCAGGGCAAAACCCAGACAATTGCCGGATGTGTTCCAGCCGCCGTAAGATGCAATTTTATAAGCAATCCCCCGGCGGAACATTTCTTTCACAAGCGCATTATCCGCCCCGTTTCCATATTTGGAATCGGCAACGATTACGTTCTTGCCTGCGTCCAGATAGGATTCTACTTTATCCAGAAAGATTTTGACAGATTTATCCGGATTCCCTGTATTTTTCGCATCAGAAGCTTCCAGTGTCTTCCCGTTATAAGGCGTGTTCACCGCCAGTATGAAGTCCGCGTTGTCCGCCTTGCGGGCCGGGAAACCGCCGGACGCATAAATATGCTGGCGGGCAGAAATCGCAACCGTATCATCCTCATAGGCCGGAACTGTCTCACCGCCCTTACCGGGGGCAAACTCCGTATACACCAGAGGCGTTGAGAACGTCAGCCTGTTGGCAGCCTGGGTCAGCAATACCAGGCCAAGCTGATCCGCACCGGAAAAGAACCGGATCTTCGATTTCGGCAGCTCATTCACCAGGGAACCCATAAAACGGGCTTCCCGATGCGCCTGGGAAAGAGGACTGGTATCGTCCCTGCCTATCAGAAGATAATTGAAGCTTCCGCTTTCAACACCATGCAGCAATAACTCCGTGGTCTGGATATTGGTCTTCCTGCGGCCGTAAAAATCGGCAATCACATTCCTGGGAATCGTATGCTTCAGTTCCTGCAGTTCTTTACTTTCTTTACGCGACAAACCGAACAGCTCTTCTTTATCCATCAGGGCGCCCTGACGGAACAGCTTCGGTCCCCATTCCTTATAATACACGGGTTCTACAGGCGCCGAGCTGGCCTTTGGCGAGCGCATGATCGTCACAAACACATATACATCGGGGGAATGCATTTTTTTCTTCAGGGACACCAGTCGCTCCACACGGGACTGCAACACCGTCAGGTCCGTATGATGCGTCCGGGAATCCACCAGACCTCCGTAAACCAGTGCATCCGCACTGGCTACGACAGCCACTGCATCTTTCGATTTTTCTTCCAGCCACTCCAGCAGCTTGTCCGGCTGACCGTCCCGGTCTGCAGAAGAAAGCAGTTCGTCAGGCGGAACCACGATATCCCATCCGGCGGCTTTCATGGAAGCAACGGAATACTCTTTGCAGACAGGGCGGGTATCCAGGGGTACAAAAACCATTGTCCCTTTGCTTTTTACAACAGACGAAGCTTGCATCGATGCGTCTGCTGCAGATTTATTCATGCCCTCCGTTACTCCTTCCGCACTGACCGGTTCCACTGCCATGACCGAGCTGGCCGTAAGCAACAGACTGCCAAGCAAAAAACCGGTTACTGTCTTTTTCATATACTCACATCCCCACATTATGCAAATTCAGGGAGCGCCGCCTGCACGGGCTCCCTGTCGTGTTTTTTATAAAAGCTACGCTCATACCATGCGTATCTGTAATTATTTGGCGTAGGTCGCCGCTGTGTTGTCCTTCAGCAGTACGTCGTGGGCACCGCCTTCTACAATAGAGGTTGCGGACACCAGGGTCAGTTTTGCTTTTTCGCGCAGCTCCTGCAGATTCAGTGCACCGCAGTTGCACATGGTGCTGCGGATCTTGGCCAGGGTCAGGCTCACGTTGTCCTTCAGGCTGCCAGCATAAGGAACGTAGGAATCCACGCCCTCTTCAAAGGACAGCTTCTGGGAGCCGCCCATGTCATACCGCTGCCAGTTACGGGCCCGGTTGGAACCTTCGCCCCAGTATTCTTTCATGTAGCTGCCGTTTACGTTGACCTTGTTGGTGGGGCTTTCATCGAAGCGGGCGAAATAGCGGCCCAGCATCAGGAAGTCTGCGCCCATGGCCAGGGCCAGGGTCATATGGTAATCGTAGACGATGCCGCCGTCACTGCAGACGGGAACATACACACCGGTCTCTTTGAAATAGTCGTCACGTGCTTTGCACACATCGATCAGGGCGGTAGCCTGCCCGCGGCCGATACCCTTCGTTTCGCGGGTGATGCAGATGGAACCGCCGCCGATGCCGACCTTGACAAAGTCTGCGCCGCAGTCCGCCAGGAAGCGGAAGCCTTCCGCGTCTACCACGTTGCCTGCGCCTACTTTTACTTTATCGCCATAATGGTCGCGGATCCATTTCAGGGTGATCTTCTGCCATTCGGAGAAACCTTCGGAAGAGTCAATACAGAGCACGTCCGCGCCCGCTTCCACCAGAGCCGGAACCCGTTCCGCGTAATCGCGGGAGTTGATGCCGGCACCTACTACGTGGCGTTTTTTATCGTCCAGCAGTTCCAGCGGATATTCTTTATGGGATATATAGTCCTTGCGGAATACCATGTATAACAGGCGTCCTTCATCGTCAATGATGGGCAGCGTGTTCAGCTTATTGTCCCAGATGATATCGTTGGCCTGCTGCAGGGTGGTATCCTTTTTGCCTACGATCAGTTTGCTGATGGGAGTCATAAAGTCCCGTACCTTCGTGCCCAGGTCCATACGGCTGACACGGTAGTCACGGCTGGTGATGATGCCTTCCATCTTGCCGTTTACCGTTCCGTCACTGGTAACGGCAACGGTGGAATGACCGGTTTTTTCCTTTAACGCCAGCACGTCTGCCAGGGTGCTATCCGGCGTGATATTGGAATCGCTGACCACAAAGCCGGCGCGGTGGCTCTTCACATTCCGCACCATCTGCGCTTCGTCTTCGATGGTCTGGGAGCCGTAAATAAAGGAACAGCCGCCTTCCCGGGACAGGGCCACAGCCAGTTTGTCATTGGAAACAGACTGCATGATAGCGGACACCATGGGAATATTTAAGCTGATTGCGGGTTCCTCGCCTTTTTTGAATTTTACCAGCGGCGTTACCAGCGTCACATTATCGGGAATACACTTGGAAGAAGAATACCCCGGTACTAACAGATACTCACTAAACGTATGCGCGGGTTCATCGTAATAAAAAGCCAATCGTAACACCCTCCCTTTCTCAACTTGAAAATTACTGTAACGAAAATATATTAACGAACATTATAAAACATAGACGGACGTTAAGCAACCCCTGACGGAAATTTTTTTTAATTTACTCTGTCACAGACAAAAGAAACCTCTCCGCCGGCTCCCTCTTGGCAAAATTCTGCGTAACCCGCTGCATCAGCGTTTCAATGCGCGCCAGGCAATGTCTTTCCGGTAATGGACTTTATCAAAGTGGATCTTATCTGCCGCTTCATAGGCTTTGTTCTTGGCACTCTTAATATCTTTGGCCAGTGCGGTGACGCCTAACACACGCCCGCCGGCGGTGACGACCTGTCCGTCTTTTTCTTTTGTCCCGGCATGGAATACCACCACGTCTTCCATGTTGCCGGCTTCTTTCAGACCGGTAATGACTTTGCCGTTTTCATAAGACTGGGGATAACCGCCCGAAGCCATGACCACGCATACGGCAGCCTGATTTTTCCATTTCACCATGGAAGCGTCCAGCGTCCCTGTAGCACAGGCCAGCATGATCTGGGCCAGATCGCTGTCCAGTAACGGCAATACCACCTGGGTTTCCGGATCGCCGAAACGGCAGTTAAATTCTACCACCTTGACGCTGTCGCCTTTGATCATGAGACCGGCGTACAGGCAGCCGGAATAAGGACGGCCTTCCTTGTTTAACGCGGCAATTACAGGTTTCAGAATGGTTTCTTCTGCTTTGATGCGCAGGGCTTCCGTCATCACGGGCGCCGGGGCATAAGCACCCATGCCGCCGGTGTTGGGGCCTTTATCCCCATCATTGACCCGTTTGTGGTCCTGGGACGCGACCATAGGCACTACGATTTTTCCATCGGTGAATGCCAGCAGGGACGCTTCCTCGCCATCCATGAACTCTTCCAGTACCACCCGGGCGCCGGCTTCCCCGAATTTATGGTCCGCCATCATCTCATCAATGGCAGCCATGGCTTCTTCTTTCGTCATCGCTACCACTACGCCCTTGCCGGCAGCCAGCCCGTCCGCCTTCACCACGATCGGCGCGCCCTGTTCTTCTACAAACGCTTTCGCGGAATCAATATCTGTGCAAACCTTAAAGGCAGCCGTAGGGATATGGTATTTCTGCATCAGGTTTTTGGAAAAGGCTTTGGACCCTTCCAGTTCCGCCGCGTTCTGATTCGGCCCGAAAATCGGCAGCCCGCGGGAGCGGAACACATCGGCAATTCCAGCCACCAGCGTGGCCTCCGGCCCTACCACCGTCAGATCGATGCTGTACTCTTCCGCATAATCAGCTGCTTTATCTAAATCATTTAAATCCAACGCAACACATTCACATTTGGGAAGTAACCCGATACCGGGATTGCCCGGCGCTACCCGGATGCTTTCCACCATCGGACTCTGTGCCAGTTTCCATGCCAGTGCATGTTCCCGGCCGCCGCCGCCAATCAGTAAAATATTCATGTTTACGCCTCACAGTTTTAATTTACAAAAGCACATACAAACATCAACAGATGCCATGCACTTTGCAATACGTTTATTTTTCCAGCTGTTTCTGCAGATAGCCGGTAATCATGGCATCGTATTCGGAAGTATGTTTGAATGCTTCCATAGCCAGCGATTTTCTTGTTTTCAGGTCAATGTCGCCGTCTTTTTTCAGCATGTCCATCAACGCATCATACCGTTCCGGATTGGTGATGATCACCACATCCCGGAAATTCTTGGCAGAAGCCCGCACCATGGCCGGACCGCCGATATCGATATTCTCAATGGCCTCTTCTTCCGTTACACCCGGTTTTTCAATGGTCTGCTTGAAAGGATACAGGTTGACCACCACCAGATCAATCGGAATGATGCCGTGTTCTTTCATCTGGGCCATGTGTTCCGGATTGCTGCGCACGCCTAAAATCGCGCCGTGGATTTTCGGATTCAGCGTCTTGACACGGCCGTCCATGATTTCCGGAAAGCCGGTTACATCGCTGACATAGGTTACGGGAATGCCTGCGTCTTTAATGGCTTTCATGGTGCCGCCGGTAGAGATGATCTCCACTCCGTTCTCATGCAGGAACGCAGCCAGTTTGGTAATGTCCTTTTTGTCGGAAACACTCAGTAACGCTCTCTTGATTTTCATACGTTCTCCTCTCTGCCTTCTACCTTTCTTCTTGTCTTTCGCTTTCCTTTTCACATGTTACTGCCTTTTACTGCTTTCAAAACATATCTCACGCCCTCGCCGCTGCAACGACGCGAACTGTCAAAACCGTTTTTTATTTTGCCACGTAAACCTTGCGCCCTTTAATTGTGAGCTTTCCGTCCGCCCACAGCCGGATGGCTTCCGGCAGCGCTTTGTGTTCTTCCACCAGAATGCGTTCTGCCAGCGTTTCTTCTGTATCGTCGTCCAGCACCGGCACAACCTTTTGCAAAATGATGGGACCGGTATCTGTGCCCTCGTCCACAAAGTGAACGGTACACCCTGCTACCTTAACACCGTAATCCACCGCCTGACCCTGCGCGTCCAGCCCCTTGAAGCTGGGCAGCAGCGCCGGATGGATGTTGATGATCTTATGTTCCCAGCGGCTGATGAAATGCCCCGTCAGGATACGCATGAACCCGGCCAGCACCACCAGTTCCGCTCCTTTTTCACGCAGCGCCGCGTCGATTTTGTCTTCAAACTCTTCTTTATCTTTGCAGCCTTTCCGTTCCACTACAGCAGTGGGAATCCCCGCTTTGGCCGCCCGCTCCAGCGCAAAGGCATCCTTATGGTCACTGACTACTACGACCACTTCCACATTCAATTTGCCTTCTGCAATATGGTCGATGATGGACTGCAGGTTGCTGCCCCGTCCGCTTACAATGACGCCGATTTTTTTACGCACCGAAAACGCCGCCTTTCATAACGGTAGTCTTATGGCCCGGAACAATCTTACCCAGCTCGTAGAAGACTTCTCCGCTTTCTTTCAGGTGGGCCCGTACCGCGTCGGCTTCCGCCGGATCCACCACCAGCACCATGCCTACGCCCATGTTGAAGGTGCGGTACATTTCCTTATCCGGCACGTTGCCCCATTCCTGCAGTTTCTTAAATACTACAGGCACGTCCCAGGCGTCCGCATTCACTTCCGCGTCACAGTCGTCCGGAAGGATACGGGGAATATTATCATAGAAACCGCCGCCGGTAATATGAACCATGCCGTGGATATCAAACTTTTCGATCAGCGGCAGACAGGTCTTCGGATACAGGCGGGTGGGAGTCAGCAGTTTCTCGCCCAGGGTGCAGCCGAATTCCGGAATCACGGTGTCCACCGTAAAGTTCATCACATCAAAGCAGATCTTGCGTACCAGCGAGAACCCGTTAGAATGCACGCCGGAGGACGGAAGGCCCAGCAACACATCGCCCGCTTTCACTTTTTCCCCGGTGATCATCTTGCTGCGTTCCGCCACGCCCACACAGAACCCGGCAATATCATATTCGTCTTTTGCGTAAAAGCCGTGCATCTCCGCCGTCTCGCCGCCGATCAGCGCACAGCCGCTTTCCCGGCAGGCATCGGCCACACCTTTTACGATGTCCGCCACCTTCTGGGAATCCACCTTATCTACTGCAATGTAGTCCAGGAAGAACAGCGGTTCCGCTCCCTGTACCAGGATATCGTTGACGCACATGGCCACCGCGTCCTGGCCGATGGTGCTGTGATTATTCGTAAGGAAAGCAAATTTTAATTTCGTGCCTACCCCGTCCGTACCGGACACCAGGATGGGTTCCTTGTATTTTTTTGTGTCCAGCGCAAACAGACCGCCAAACCCGCCCAGGTCGCCGATGACCTCCGGCCGGTAACTGGCCCGCACACTGTCCTTCATCAGTTCTACCGCTCGGTTGCCGGCATCGATATCCACCCCGGCATCCGCATACGTCAGTTGCTTTTTCTCTTCGCTCATGAAAGCCTCCTGTACTCTTATTCTCCGCGCATGGCCGCCAGCTTCGCCGCTTTCGCCGCCACTTCTTCCTGCATTTTAACACGGTACGCCGCCAGTTTTTCCACCAGTTCCGGATGGGCACCTGCCAGAATTTCCACCGCAAAGATCGCCGCGTTCTTCGCCCCGTCAATAGCCATAGTGGCCACCGGCACGCCGGAAGGCATCTGCACAAAGCTGAGCAGCGCGTCCATTCCTTTCAGCGGTCCGCCGCTGATGGGGATCCCGATGACCGGCAACGTAGTATAGGCTGCGATGACACCGCCCAGATGGGCCGCCAGCCCCGCTGCCGCGATGATTGCTTCCACACCCCGGTCTCTGGCGCCGGCCGCAAACTCGTGCACCTGATCCGGCGTGCGGTGGGCGGAAGCTACCACTACTTCAACCTCCACACCAAACTCTTTCAGTGTTTTCTCAGCAGGCTCCAAAATCGGCCAGTCTGAATTGCTTCCCATAATAATGGCAACTTTCATTTTGACTTCCCCTTTTCCAGTATCCCAAATTGTTATTCACATGCTGCCCAAACGTCACAGCATATTGCAATACTTTTTTATTTTGCGTATACGAAACAGACCTTACCTTCCAGTAAAGTTTCATAGTAATTTTACCAATATGCCGAAACAGTGTCAATCACATTGTAGCGATTCTTACATTATATTTATATAAAAAAAGAAACACCGGCAAAAGCCTGCGCGCTTTGTAACGTATCACCCGTTACACCGGTGTCCTCTCTATATTCCGTAATACTTACAATACCATAAAACTTACGGCTCAAAAAACAGCAGTCCTGTATCTTTCAGTTTTTTATGCAACGCTTTCATAAACTTGGGTCCCGGGTCCACCTTACCGTGAAAATAGTCGCTGACATTTTCCCTGAACAGGCCGCTTTTCTTCGCCAACGTCTGCTGGTAATGCCCCCACACGTAACGAACCGTCGGATACTTCTCCTGCAGGTAACGGATCAGCAGCACATTGGCCTGCAGCTGTGCCTCTGTTAAATCTTCCCGGTTGGCAGTGCCGCCCACATTTTCAATACCGATGGCACACCAGTTGTACCCGATGGCATGCCGGTCCAGCATGGTCTCCGGGGTCAGGCGGAAAATGGTGCCGTCCCGGTCCACCAGGAACTGGGAGCATACATTCAGCGTGCCGTCGTTTCTGGTTTCCTTATAAAAATAATCAAACACCCCGTCCGCCTCCGGCGATTCCGTCCAGTGCACGATGACCGCCTGGGGAACGATTTCCGTAAATTCCTCACCGTAATGCTGAAATGCATACTCACGTATCAGCTGTTTCCGGTATTCCGTAAGACGGACCGGCCTGTCAATGATCACCGGCGCAGTCACGGTGCGTAACGAAGCTGCAGCAGACTGTTCAAGATTTTTTTCTTTTACCGGTATTGTTTTCCCGTTTACCGAAACAACCGGCACACAAAACAGCAACGCCAGTAACAGCGTAAGAATCCGTTTCATACGTATAACTCCTTGTGTCCACATAAACCTTTGACATGACAAGGCAACTTCCTGTAAAATTATTTACGGAAACATTGATTCATTCGTCTGCACGCTGAGGACAGCGCACAAACCCGTTTAATCAGCGCCTCCATACAGAAAAGATTCTGTAATCTATTATACCACGAGGTTGACCATGAGCATAAAAGAAAATCAGCTGGCCGAACTGGCCGCACAATTGGATAAATGCAGTTCCTGCCATCTGCGGGGCGACTGCCAGGCTCCCGTAGGATGGTACGGCTGCCCGGACAGCCCCATCGTGTTTATCGGCGAAGGCCCCGGCGGCGTGGAGGATGATTACGGCTGTCCGCTGATCGGACCTTCCGGGCAGCTGTTGGATAAAGCGCTTTGGTCTGTCCAGATGACACGGGACAGGGTACTGACCACCAACATCGTAAAATGCCGTCCCAAAGGTAACCGCACCCCCGATCTGGCGGAAGCGGACTTCTGCGCCAAAATCTGGCTGGAACGGGAGCTCGCCATTCTGCAGCCAAAAGTAATCGTGGCGTTAGGCAGTGTCGCCATGCACTATTTAGGCGACCCGGCCATGCGCATCACCCGGCAGCGGGGCAAATGGTTCAAAACGCCACAGGGGTACGACTGCATCGCCACCTTCCACCCCTCGTATATTCTGCGCCAGTACGGACATGCCCAGGTGCAGGCCAAGTGGGACGTGTACCATGATTTACAGCTGGCCCGGGCCAAAGCGGTGGAAGCCTGCCCCGATTACAATCTGTGTTCAGAAAAACCGGTTGACCTGTTTGCAAAATTCCAAAAGAGAAATCCGTAACAGAACAGCAACTACTGCAAATATAAAGACGAAACAGTCGCGTAACGCATGCTGCTTCGTCTTTTTTGTGTTCGTATTCAATTGTACCGATATTCTTTTCCGTTCAATTTTGCAATCTCACACCTGCTCTGCCGGCAGCCGTTTCATATTTTTCTCCTGCTTCTGGTCAGACGGGTTCGTCTTTTCCTTAGGCGTAATCTTGATCTTCGTATCACCGTCATTGAAAAAGTCATGCAACAAAGCATTGATGGCTTCCAAAAACATATACACCAGGAACATCACCGCAATCTTTTCAAGCACATCTTCAAAGAACGAAGAATCGTTGCCGGATTTAGAATTGCCGGGACGTTCGGGGGATGCAGGTTTTTCCACTTCCGGAATGGTCGTGTTATTAGGCGCGGCTTCCGCCAGCTGCACCGCACGCACCTGCGGCAGAATGGACGCATACGCTGCGGCAGGGGCTGCAACAGATGAAGAAAAAAATATGGACAGGGATAACAGGATGGGTAAAACTATTTTCTTAATCAGTTTCATCGTTGTTTCCTCCATAAAAGTCTAAAAAAACTTGCACAGAACCGATTTTAACCGTATCCGTAACGTCTGTCAAAAGATGCATGAGCAATCTCTTCTTCTTTCATTCTCATTATCTGCTTTTAGTACAATCTATAGTACTTTTACTACAATCTATATTACATTGCTTCTGTGTCTTTTTCAAGGCAGATTTTTTGCGCCAAAACAGGATTACCGTTCAGAGTGAAAATTCCCAACTGCAAAAAGGCAGGCATTCTCAGACAATCTATGTTATAATATTTGCATAGTTGAACAAATGGAACATATATGGAAAGTTGTACTGTACAAAATCTTCATGCATTTCCTGCTTGCAGAATGATACAGCTCTTTCCGCAAATTTTCTGAACAGGCAGGTTTAAAGCAATGGCAGCAAAAAAGGATTCACGTACCGTCTCTCACCGGAAAACGGAAATCATCTCTGCTCCGGCCTTAAATTACGACCCATCCATTGTAAAAAAGGTCCAGGCACAGATGCTGGAAGAAAAACAGCTCAGCGCTGTTTCAGAATTTTTTAAAGTATTGGGCGACGAAACCCGCATGAAGATTATCCATGCGCTGGCCCATGAGGAACTTTGCGTTACCGATCTGGCCGCCGCATTGGGAATGACCCAGTCCGCTGTGAGCCATCAGCTGAAACTGCTGCGTATGGCCAACCAGGTCAAAGCGCGCCGGGAAGGAAAGAGTATTTATTATTCACTGGATGACCAGCACGTCATCGATATCCTGAACGAAGCTCTCACCCATATCCGCCACAAAATCAGCGAGGCCGATTAACCATCCGTTTTTTCTTTTTCAATAAACAGAAGAAACGTAAAAACATATAAAGCATCCGTTATCCGCAGATATTTTGCAAAGAAACGGCTGCTTTTACCAAAACCAGATACGAGGAGGAACATCATGAAAGCTGATTGCGCAAACTGTCCCACCCACGCCTGCTACACCAAGGGCGTTAACTGCACGGGAGTATCAAATGAAGAAGTAAAACAGGCCTACACAGACGAAGAACTGAAAATCATGAAAGCCGCGGCCTACGTGGAAGGCACGTTTTACAGCAACATCACCCGCCTGCAGGAAATTGCCGAGTTTGCCAAGGCCATGGGCTATAAGAAATTAGGGATGGCCTTCTGCATCGGTCTGAACGCCGAAGCCCGGTACATCGCCCGCTATTACACCCAGCAGGGTTTTGAATTTTACAGCGTCTGCTGCAAAAACTGCAGCTTTGCCAAAAAAGAATACGGCCTCAAGCAGGTGAAACCAGAGCTGGATCACGAAGCCATGTGCAACCCCAAATTCCAGGCCCGCTTCCTGAAGGAAAAAGGCGTGGAACTGTTCATCATCTGTGGTCTCTGCGTAGGACACGACGCTATTTTCACCGCCAACTGCGACGGCCCGGTAACAGCGCTGGTTGCCAAAGACCGCCTGCTGGCCCATAATCCCCTGGGCGCCATCTATTCCCGGTACTGGAAACGCAAGCTGGGGATTCTGGACCCGGATGAAGTGTAAAAAGCGTAAAATTGATAACCCAGAATTCCCCGTCCGGTCACTTCAGTGACCGGATTTTTTTCGCAACTCGAGTCGTGGCGCGGTTTTCCAGCCTGCTTTCTGTTAATATATATAGACAGTGTTATTATCTTGTCTTTAAGTAACATTTCATACCTGCATTTTATCGTATTGTTCGGGAAAGCTGCCATTACGCCGACCCGCCAAAACAAGGCTTTGCTGGATATCGCTGCTGGGTACATATTTTCTTTCTATTTTACAGTTCATCCAGCAACACAAAATCGCGGAAACGGATGTGCCGCACGGTACTGGTGCTGTAGTCAATCTCATCATTAGTAATCAAAATTTTCTGGCTGGAATTATCCATCTTCGCAAAAGCGCTGAACTCACGTTCATAGGCTTTTTCTTCAGAAACAGAATACGCCGCCTGGATAAAATATTGTTTGTTCCCTTTATGGGCCACAAAATCAATCTCATGGGCGCCGTCATGATAAACCTGTAAATTGTAACCCATGTAAACCAGTTCATTGTAAACAACATTTTCAAAATTATGGGTCAAGTCGAATCTGTTATTCAGAACGCGGATGGAATTCAACGCCACATCTTCATCATAAACTTTCAGGTAGTATTCCAGCTCGCGCCTGGATTTTTTTGAATATTTTCGGACAGTAGCAATGGCATATGCTTCTTCCAGATAGCCAATAAATTTTGTAATCGTTGTAAGGGAGCAAGGAAGACCCGTGCCGCGCATATATTTTTCCACAGACCTGGCAGAAAGCAGCCTGCCATTGGAAAGGAAAACAAAATTTGCCAGCCGTTTGAACACTTCCGTTTTGCGGATTTTGTACCGGTTGACAATGTCGTTTAAAATGATCGTTTCATTGAGTTCATTAAGGTAGGCGCGCTGAGCCTGTTCGCTCTTGTACTCGATCCGTTTAGGAAAGCCCCCCCAGATGAGATAGTCTGTCAGCGAAATCTCCCTGCCAAGTTCTTTCGCGTACTGCGCCAGTTCTTTGTAAACAAAAGGCCGTACCCGGAACGAAACATAACGGCCCGACAGTTCTTTGGTAAATTCCCGCGACAGCAGCTTTGAATTGGAGCCGCTGACAAATACAGAACAATTCCGCAGCCGTAATGTCCGGCAGGCTCCGGCCCAGCCATCCAGCCTCTGTACTTCGTCAAGAAAAACATAACAAAGAGAATCTTTGCGGTTTGCCCCAACATAACTTAGCAACGTTTTCTCATCCGGCAGCGCTGACAGGACTGCTGTATCTTCGAAATCAAGGTAAATAATATTATCAGACCTGGCTTTTATTTCTTCATATATTTCCCCAAGTATGACGGATTTGCCGCAGCGTCTGATTCCTGTAATAATCTTGATCAGGTCGCTGTCATAAAACTCGCGGACAGGCGCAATATATTTTTCACGCTTGATCATAATGAAATCCCTCCATTGGCTGCTGATGGCATTGTACTGTTTTCTACTGGACATTTTAACACAAAATCAAAGAATCGTCCAATATTACTGGACGATTTTTATAAGTTTTGTAAAATTGTCCAGTAGGAAGAGGTTATACATTTTACGCTACGTTAAGCGGAAAACCGTCAAGGATTTGCTTATGCCTTCCCCTTTGCTGTTTAATTTCCACTTTTCAGCTACACCTGAAATTAAAAACGGCGCCCCTGTATGACGACGCCGTTTTGTTTATTATTTTTATCAGAACATGTACGCCACGCTTACGTTGCCGCCAAAACCACGGTGTTTTCCTCCGTAGCCGTAGATGCTGATGTCTGTCTGCCACGGGTTGGTCTTACTGGCTTCCATCCGCAGGCCCAGTTCACCGCGAACGCTACTGCCCTTCACACTGGCCAGATCATAATGCTGCATTGCGTCAAACTCCACGCCGTCCCGTTTGGTATAGAAGTACTTGCCGTACACGTCCAAGCTCTTTCCGCCTTTGTACCGGAAGATTTTGCCTACGCCTGCGTGGGCGCGGTAGTAATACTGCCTGATTTTTACATCGTATCAGAATGTCCAGTTGGCCTGGAGATTTGCCGTAACGCCGCGCTGCTTGCCAACCCAGCCCGCTACGCCGAAGTCGATCGCCATGGGACCCTTGCCGGGTTTTACCTGCCAGCCCAGTTCAATCAGGCCGCTGCTTCCCTTCACGCCCGGGCTCGGCGTACCATCGCCACGGTACGTCGCGCGGGCATCCCCACTGAACTCATACTGGTATGCCAGCCCGCCGTAAATCTTGTTCTTTTCGTTCAGCGCATGGATCAGCCTGGCGCCTACACGCAGACGTTGACTGTTCACCGAATCAAAATTCATGACCGCGTCATCCTGGCCGTTAATGTGAATCATGGCGCTGTCGCTGCCCGTATGGCTGTAGAAATATTTCCCGTAAACGTCCATCGTGTTGTCGTGGCCGATGTCCACCAGCTTGCCTGCGCCCAGATGCGCCGCCCAGTAGGTCGCGCTGCTGTCATAATCAGCATGGGCTACCTCAGAAAGCTGCGAACTGTAATCGGATTTCGTACGACCGACACGCAGGCTGCCTTCATAGTAGAAACCGTTGTTGTTTGTCTGTTTCGCTATAATACCCAGCCCCCAGTAGCTGGCCTTGCCGTCCGCCTTCAGGCCGTTGTCCTGATAGCTGTCGTAACTGCCGTGGCCGTATTCCACAATCGGTCCGAATAATAACTTACCCTTGCTGTTTTCCATTTCCCTGGCAAAGCCCAGGTTCAGCCCGATGCCTTTGATGTCTACATGAGACCCGCTCATGGCCCGCAGCTTGGAAAGGCCTACGGCCGCGAAGCTGTTGAAACCGCCGGCCGCTTCTTTGTCTCCTGCCGCCGCCTGCGCGTTGAGCATGCCCTGGCCGGCCAGCAGGTCGGAACCCGCGTTAATCATGGTCACCACTGCCATCCGGGTTTCTATCGGTGACTTCAGCCGGTCGGAGGAACCGGATTTGGGTTCCGGATCAGGCGTTACTTCTTCAACATTCTCAACCGTAGTGATGATGGTAGTATCATCTTTCTTGCTGATGCTCAGTTCATATTTTTTATCGGTTTTCAGATTGTTCGCTGTAAGGAAGGAAGCCTCGGCCAGTTTCGAACTCTCCACGGTCTGCAGTTCATCGTCCGTGGTCAGGCCGTCGCTGTTGACAAGCAGGTTGACCGTATCGCCTTTTTGCAGGTTCACGCCGCTTAACGCCGCCACACCGAAGGTCACGCCCGTTACGTCTGTCGCATTGCCGCTGTTCACCGTCAGCATGGTATCGTCTTTGGCAATACCTGCCGGCAGGTAGAAGTTCATGTTCTGGAAACCGCTTATGTGCAGTGTCGTTACATTTTTCGCCGCCACGTTCAGCGTGTTGCCGGCAACCGTACCGGCGTTATGGATTAGTGATCCTCCAACCAGAGCTTCTGTTGTTACCGGGGACAAAACGTTAATGGTGTTATTTTGCGCGCTGGTTTCCGCATAACCGCCGTAAACTTCACTGTTTGATAAATCAGGCGATCCGCTGATAGTTACCGTATTGCCGGTTGCACTGCCTGTTCTAGAAATCCCGCCTATCACATCATTTACAGAGCCGCCGCTGACAGTTACCGTATTGCCGGTTGCATCGTCTGATTCAGAATTGCCGCCTATCACATCATTTACAGAGCCGCCGCTGACAGTTACCGTATTGTCGTTGGCACTCTTCCTGGAAGCGCCGCCATATACAACAGTACCCACTTTGCCACCGCTGACAGTTACCGTATTGCCTGTTGCGTTGCCTGAGGAAGAACTCCCTCCCCAAATATATTGCAACTCTCCTCCACTCATATTTACTGTGTTGCCGGTTACGTCACCTGATCCGTTAGACACGCCACCATATACCATGATACCCTTAGTTAAGCCGCTGATGTTAACGGTCTTTCCCTGAACAACAGCATCATCAGAATAACCGCCCGTATAAAATTGATAGGCAGCGCCGCCTTCTTCGCCAGGA
Source organism: Succiniclasticum sp. (assembly GCF_056977735.1). Lineage (NCBI taxonomy): Bacteria > Bacillati > Bacillota > Negativicutes > Acidaminococcales > Acidaminococcaceae > Succiniclasticum > Succiniclasticum sp. Next base: position 81,484 of record NZ_DBMCWA010000009.1, on the reverse strand, counting down.
GTCTGAGCAAAATTCAGATTCAGAATCGTTACGGAAGAATCCGATGGAACATACATACCGTTATTGTTACGTATTAAGGTTCCTGTCCCTTCTGTGGTAAACGTATAATTCCCTTGATAGAAACTAATTCCCGTAACCGTCAATTCAGCCGCGTTTGTCACTGACGGCATAAAGAACGCTGTGCTTCCCACCGAGGACAACAAAGCCGCAAGGACTACCTTTGCCAGCCGTTTCCGGGTTTTATGTCTGTACCGTATCATCGTTTTTCCTCCTTTATTTTTAACTGGGTTTATAAATATTACTAAAATATAATTTATAAATTTGGAGCTATTTCATTTTTGTTTATGCAGTTCTTCCTTTTGCAAGCTCTTCCACTGTCGCTAAAGACAGGTCAAGACTCTCTGCAATTTCCTGCAACGTCAGTTTATTCAAGGCAATCAATTTTTTTGCATTTTTCATTTTTTCGCGCATGGCTTTCTTCTCGGCGTATTCTTCTACCAATTCACACATCTCCGCATTCCCTCCTTCGCTCTCCTTCAAATACCGCGCCCGTTGCGGCGACGCCTTGTACTTGTCGCGCTGCACTTCAATGTTATACAGTTTGTTATCTGTATCACGGGCAATGATGTCCAACGTGACCATTCTGCCGTACACATTGATGAACTCTTCCTGCGTCTTGGTTGAAATAACCCTGATGTCATACCTGCCCAGAATTATTTGAATCAAGACCTCCGTTTCTGCAATATGTCTGTCGAACACCGCATTCATCAACGTGTCATCGAACATGCGCATCTTCGTGATCCGTTGCCAAAGCTTACCAGCGCTGCCGTCACGCCCAGCGTCACCGCAGCCATGCGTAACCCACGGCTGCGGCTCGCCTTTGCGCCGCAGTTTACACTGGTACAGCTCTTACCGTTCCGTTTTGCGATTTCGCTCACCGCCACGTAGCAGTTCCGTACTTTGCTCCAGATCACTTTGGAGATTTTGTTCATGGTGGCGCTCCCTTCTGTATCTGCAATTTATAAAATTGGCAAAATATAGCATTCCATTAATATTATACCTTGTTCATTAAGCAATTTATATAGAATGACAAAATTTGTCATTGACATTTTTTTGCGATCTTTTACTTTTTTTGTCATTTTTTATGGGTTTACCCCCCCCTATAAACACCTGCTCACATCTGGCTTTCCGTCACTTTTTAAGTTATTAAATCCTTTATTCTATTAAAGTTTTTCAGAATAAACGCAAGGAGTCATGTAACCGTTTCGCCCGTCAGTTTTATGGTATACTTAAATTGGATTATGATGACTTTAATTATCCAATTCTGCAACGCACCATTTCGCGTTGCGCATCCGCGAAAGGATAAAGCCTATGAAATACATTATTGCCGATAAGCTGAATTTTCTCATGAAGGTGACGGGAACCAAAAACAATATGCTGGGCCGGGCCCTTTCTTTCGATGCGTCCCATATCAGCCGCATCCGTTCCGGCGACCGGGGTCTGCCCAGCCGCCGCGATTTCATTGTTCCGGCCGCCGATTACTTTGCCCGGGCGGTGAAGACGGCCGCCCAGCGCAACACCCTGGCAAGGCGTCTCTGCCCTAACAGCAAATGGCCGGAGTCCCTGGAAGAAGCTACCCTGCTGATTGCCCAATGGCTCAGTGAAGATGTGAAGGAACTGGATTATGAATCCCTGAACCGATACTTCACAGAACGCGATGCTGTTCCTGCCCCGGCAGAGGCGGTGCCTTCCGCAGCTGGCGATACCACCGGCTTCTATCTGGGCAACGAGGGCAAGCGCCAGTCCGTGATCCGTTTCCTCACAGGCCTGGCCGCCCGGCACGAACCGGTGACGCTGCTGCTCCACTCGGAAGAAAACATGGAGTGGATTTACGAAAAGCCGGAGTTTGCCAGGCAGTGGGGCCAGCTACTGGTGACCCTGTTACAGCAGGGGGGCCGTATCGTGATCATCCACACCCTGACCCGTTCCTTTGAAGAGATGCTGGAGGCGGTGTCCAAATGGGCGCCCCTGTATGCCACCGGTTCCATCGAATCCTATTATTATCCCAAACTGCGGGACAACGTGTTCCGGCGCACCCTGTTCATCGCCAGGGAAAAAGCGGCCGTCGTGGCCTGCACCACCGGCGAATCCGGTGAAAACCGGCTAAACATGCTGATCCATGACCCCATCGCTCTGAAAGCCCTGGAACAGGAATTCTACGATTTCCTGTCCCTGTGCCGGCCTCTCATGCAGATTTTTACGGCGGCCAACTTCCAGCAGATCATTCCGGCCCTGGGAACCTTCCGCAAGGCGGAAAGCGATCTGCTGCAGTTCCATGTCACGCCGTCCCTTTCGGTCCTGCCGAAAGAAGTGGCGGAGAGTTTCTCCCGCCGTCCCGGCTTCGAGAATTTTGGGGATTTCCTGGCCGACCACCATCGCTGGCTGTTTAAGCAGGGCAAAACCCCTGCCCATGACGTAATAGACATCCTGTACCTGCCGGGTCTGGACGATGTTATGGCCGGCAAAGTACAGGTGCCCCTCACCCACCTGTCCAGCCTTCCCTGCCTGTTCTACACGCCGGAAGAATACAGTCTGCATCTGAAAAGCGCCCTGCGCCGGATGGAAGATACACAAACTTATCGCCTGGCGCTGCCGGAGCCGGATGCAGTCCATCCCGTAACCGGCAGGCCGGTGGCTCCTTCCTTTTCCATCGTGGCCAGCCAGCAGGCAGGCGTGCTGTTATTCAGCACCAGGTCCCCCCAGGCCCTGTTCTATACCAAAGAGCCTACCATTACTACGGCTTTCTGCGAATACCTGGAAGGGTTCATAAAAAACGCATCCTCCCGGGAGGAAACCCTGAAAAAGCTGCGGCAGTACATCGCGAAATTGGATAAAGCGATAGGGAAAGTTTGACAACTTTGTAAAACATTGAAAATCTGCCATAAAAAACAGGTAAGCGGTATCCAAGCCTGTGGATGCCGCTATTTTCTATTCTGTCTTATACGCTTTTCATTGTGTTCCTCTTGCTTACTATTATAAAAACATGTAGCCGAACAAGAAGTATTACGACTTGTAGCTTGTTCAGCCTTTTTTACGAAAAAACACAATATCTTGTGTTTTTGTATTGACAGGCACACTAATTGTGTTATAATGGATATTGCCAAGCGGGATAAAACCCCGAGGGATGTCCGGGAATGAAGCAACGGCACGGGAATGACGAAACCGTTCCGGCCTCCCGTTGGCACAAATGCAGAAAAACGCTGTAAAGAGAAGGTTGTTTCCATGAGCACAGTCCGTATTTCAGGTTTCAAAAAGCATTCTTCCGTGAACGGTCCCGGCGTGCGGTATGTCCTGTTTTTCCAGGGCTGCCCCCACCACTGCCCGGGCTGCCAGAATCCGGAGACCCATGACCCCATGGGTGGTACAGAACGGGATGCGGCAGACGTGGTACAGGAGATTTTACAGACCAAATACCTGGACGGCCTCACCTTCTCCGGCGGCGATCCGCTTCTGCAGCCGGAAGCTGTGATCGAAATCGCGGACGCGGTTAAAAAGGCCGGACTGAACATCTGGCTCTACACCGGTTGGACCTTTGAGCAGATCCAAAAGGGCGCTGCCGGCGAAAAAGCAAAAGAAGCTTTGACCCGGTTAGACGTTTTGGTAGACGGCCCCTTTGTGGAAAGGCTGAAAACCGGCCGCGCCATCTGGCGGGGCAGCGACAACCAGCGGCTCATCGACGTGCAGCGATCCTTAGCGGAAGGCACTGTAACGGAACTTCCGGAATCAAAAGTAAAGTAATACCTGGTTTATTCGGAGCGGTAAAGAACAAATTTAAAAGAAAGAGAGAGGCAACACCCACCATGACGTATTTTAAGAATGTAGTAAAACGCAACGGCATCACCGTTCCTTTTGACGAGAAAAAAATCGAAAACGCCATCGCCAAAGCATTCATCGCCACCGGTGAAGTAGAAGCACGCAACGTTTCCACCATCGCCGGCGCCATCACCCTGATGGTCATCACCAACCTGCGGGAAAACTCTCAGGAAATTCCCACCGTGGAAGACATCCAGGACCGCGTGGAATCCATGCTGATGAAATGCGATTACGTGAAGACCGCGAAAGCCTACATCTTATACCGCAAACAGCACCAGCAGGCACGTCACACCAAGAACACCCTGCTTGACTATAAAAAACTGGTAGACGGTTATATTGGAAAAGACAAAGACTGGCGCGTGAAGGAAAACTCCACCGTCACCCTCAGCGTGGGCGCGCTGATTCTTTCCAATTCCGGCGCCATCACCGCCAACTACTGGCTCAGCGAAATTTATGATGAAGATATCGCGGAAGCGCATCGCAAATGCTTCATGCACATCCACGACCTGAGCATGCTCACCGGGTACTGCGCAGGCTGGAGCCTGAAGCAGCTGATCCAGGAAGGGCTGGGCGGCGTTCCTGACCGCATCTCTTCCGCACCGGCCAAACATTTAAGCACCCTCTGCAACCAGATGGTCAACTTCCTGGGCATCATGCAGAACGAATGGGCCGGCGCACAGGCCTTCTCTTCTTTTGATACGTACCTGGCTCCTTTTGTAAAAGTCGACAATCTGGACTATAAAGAAGTAAAACAGTGCATCCAGTCCTTCATCTACGGTGTGAACACCCCGTCCCGCTGGGGCACCCAGGCTCCCTTCACCAACATCACCCTGGACTGGACCGTGCCCGACGACATGAAGGACATGCCGGCCATCGTGGGCGGAAAAAACATGGACTTCACCTACAACGACTGCAAGAAGGAAATGGAAATGGTGAACAAAGCGTTCATCGAAACCATGATTGAGGGCGACGCCAACGGCCGGGGCTTCCAGTACCCGATTCCTACCTATTCCATTACCAGAGAGTTTGACTGGAGCGCCACGGAGAACAATCGTCTCCTGTTTGAAATGACAGCCAAATACGGCACGCCTTACTTCTCCAATTACATCAATTCCGACATGAAACCTTCCGACGTGCGCAGCATGTGCTGCCGTCTGCGTCTGGACCTGCGGGAACTGCGCAAAAAATCCGGCGGCTTCTTCGGCTCCGGCGAAAGCACCGGCTCCATCGGCGTGGTCACCCTGAACCTGCCCCGCATCGCGTACCTGAGCCAGACAAAGGAAGCGTTCTACGCTACGCTGGATAAATACATGGACATCGCGGCCCGCTCCCTGTCGGTAAAACGAAAAGTGATCAGCCGCCTCATGGACGAAGGCCTGTACCCCTACACCCGCCGTTACCTGGGCACCTTCAAGAACCACTTCTCCACCATCGGCATGGTGGGCATGAACGAAGCGATTCTGAATGCGGCGTGGCTTCCCAACGAAGACATGACCACGGAAAAGGGACGCGCCTTTGCCATCGAAGTACTGAACCACATGCGTACCCGTCTGTCCGATTATCAGGAACAGTACGGCGACCTGTACAATTTGGAAGCTACCCCGGCGGAATCCACCTCCTACCGTTTCGCGAAACATGATACGGAAGAGTTCCCCGGCATCCTGACCGCAGCCAAAGACGGCAATGCGCCCTACTACACCAACAGCAGCCATCTGCCGGTTGGTTACACGGATGACATCTTTGATGCACTGGAACTGGAAGATGAACTGCAGACCCTGTACACCAGCGGCACCGTGTTCCACGGTTTCCTGGGCGAGCGTCTGCCCGACTGGCAGTCCGCCGCTACCCTGGTACGCAAGATTGCACAAAACTTCAAGCTGCCTTACTACACCCTGTCCCCCACCTACTCTGTCTGCGCGGAACACGGTTACATCCGGGGCGAGCACTTCACCTGCCCGAAATGCGGCCGCAATGCGGAAGTGTACTCCCGCATCACCGGTTACTACCGGCCGGTCCGGAACTGGAACGACGGCAAGGTCAGTGAGTTCCAGAACCGCAAGACCTACAACACGGAGCAGGTCCGCATTGACCGGGACGGAAAGATGGAAAGCGATGCGGAATTTTCCGCAAGGGTAGCTGTTGCAACAGATGCAGCGAAAAAAGCTTCCGCATTCCCGAAGACCGCGGAGCTCCCTGACAAGCAGATGATGGACGCCGCCAAAAACCTGTCTGCCAGCATCATGAACAGCAGCGCTCCTTCCCCGGCAGCCCTTGCCTCCAACGGAAAACGCTACCTGATCTCCACCCACACCTGCCCCAACTGCAACATGGTGAAAAAGATGCTGCAGGAAGCCCATGTGGAATACACGCCGCTCTTCGCCGAAGAATCCGAAGGGGCGGAAATGGCAAAGAAATTCAACATCTGCGCCGTGCCCACATTAATTGACGAAACCGGCAACGAGACCAAACTGCTTTACAATGTAAACGAGATTAAAACGTATATTGACAGACTGCAACACTGAAAACTGCGGCATTAAAAAATCCCATCCGTTTGGATGGGATTTTTTGTTTGCAATGTTAACCCTTGAAGAACGTGCCGAATATCCCGCGCAGCAAACTGGCGCCCAGATTACCGCCCACAGTCTTGCCCACGCTGCCTGCAACGGAACCGCCCAGCGTTTTTCCCACCTGGCGGCCCACCGTTCCCAGTACGCTGCCGCCTACGGATTTGATCATACGGTTCTTTTCGGCTTCGGCCTTTTCTGCTTCCCGGGCCGCTTCTTTTTCTGCCTTTTCCTTAGCCAGCGCTGCTTCCTTGGCTTCTTTTTCTGCAATCTTGGCCTGTTCTGCTGCGGCTTTTGCTTCTTCCGCCTCTTTCGCCTGTACCTGCTGCTGCCGCATCAGGAACTCATAGGCAGAGTCGCGGTCAAAGAAACTGGAATACTTGCTGTACAGCAGGCTGGCTTTGATTGCCTGGTCCCGCTGGGCGTCGGAAGCCGATCCCATGCTGCACTGAGGCGGAAGGATGGAAACCTTCTGCACCATGCCGGGAATACCGCTTTCTTCGAGGAAAGAAACCACCGCTTTCCCGGTGCCCAGTTCCATAATGGTGGATGCCGTATCAAATTCCGGATTGGGCCGGTAGGATGCTGCCGCTGCTTTTACCGCCCGCTGATCAGCCGGGGTATAGGCACGCAGCGCATGCTGCACTTTATTGCCCAGCTGTGCCAGTACGCCGTCAGGAATATCCTTGGGGCTCTGGGTGCAGAAGTAAATGCCCACGCCCTTGGAACGGATCAGTTTCACCACCTGCTCAATCTTATCCAGCAGTGCTTTGGAGGCACCGTTGAACAGCAGGTGCGCTTCGTCAAAGAAGAATACCATCTTGGGTTTCGGCAGGTCGCCTACTTCCGGTAAGGTCTCAAACAGTTCGGACATCATCCACAACAGGAACGTAGAATACAGTTTGCCGTTATTGATCAGGCTCTCGCTGTCCAGGATATTGATCATGCCTTTACCGCAGTCCTGGGTCAGCCAGTCCGCAATGGACAGGGCCGGTTCGCCGAAGAACACATCGCCCCCCTGGGTCTCCAATGCCACAACTGCACGGATGATGGCCGTAATGGAAGCCGGGCTCATCTTGCCGTATTCCGCTTCGAATTTCGTGCGGTTTTCATTGACAAAATTCAGCATGGCCTTCAGATCTTTGGTGTCGATCAGCAACAGCTGGTTGTCGTCTGCAATCTTAAATACGATACTCAAAATAGAGCTCTGCAGCTCATTCAATTCCAAAATGCGGGCCAACAGCAGGGGGCCGATCTCGGAAACCGTGGTGCGCAGGGGGATTCCCTTCTGCCCGAAAATATCCCAAATCGTTACAGGGCAGCCTTTATATTCAAAGCCGGCTTCCGCCAGGCCAAACTTCTGGATTCGTTTCTGCATGTCTTCCGTGTTGAGGCCGGGGCACATCATACCGGCGACATCGCCTTTCACATCGGCCATGAAAACAGGCACGCCCATGTCACTGAAACTTTCCGCCAGCACCTTCAGGGTAATGGTTTTACCGGTACCGGTGGCGCCGGCAATCAGGCCGTGGCGGTTTGCCATCTTCGGCAGGATGAAAATATTTTCGCCTTTATCGTTATTGGCCACCCAGATCTTTCCGTCTTTTATCATGCTGTTTCCTCCTTATCATCCGTTATTGCAACTTCCTGGTTATTATAAATATTTTAACATGATTTACGCTAACTTTCCATATAAAAGTATGAATTTAAAATAAAAAACTGCGCCGCAACGTACCGGTGTGCCAGTACGTCCGACGCAGTTTTTGGTTCTCTAATTTCTTTTATTCTTTTTGCCCCAGATTTCTTCTGCGCATCGCCATCAGGCCCATGCACAGAATCACGATGCCGAAAATAAGAGATACCATAGCACTCTTGGTAAAGCCGGCTACCAGGAAGGTGAAGAAGGAAACCACTGCCACCGTCATGGCATAAGGAATCTGGGTGGTAACATGGTTCAGATGGATACACTGGGCGCCGGCGGAAGACATGATCGTCGTATCCGAAATAGGCGAGCAGTGATCGCCGCAGACTGCGCCGGCCATGCAGGCGGAAATGGAAATGATCATCAGCTGATGGTCAACACCCTGGAAGCAGGAAACAACGATGGGAATCAGGATACCGAAAGTACCCCAGGACGTACCGGAGGCAAAAGCCAGGAATACGGCAATCAGGAAGATGATGGCTGGCAGGAAATTCATCAGGTTGCCGGCAGAACTTTCTACCATGCTTGCCACATATTTGGCTGCGCCCAGACTGTCGGTCATTGCCTTTAAGGCCCAGGCAAAGGACAGGATCAGTATGGCCGGAACCATCTGCTTGAACCCTTCCGGCAGACAGTCCATGCAGTCCGCGAAAGGAAGGGACTGACGCGCCAGATAAAACGCTACCGTAATAATCAGCGCAACGGCAGAACCCAACACCAGACCCACGGAAGCATCGCTGTTGGCGAAAGCGTCAACGAAGCTCTTGTCTTCAAAGAAGCCGCCGGTGTAGATCATACCGATAACACAGCAGATGATCAGCATTACGATGGGAAGCACCAGATCGATCACACTGCCGATCTTTTCTCCCTTTTTCATCGACTCAGCAGCTTCTGCCGTAATACCGGTAGTAAACAGGTCGCCCTCCAGGGCGTTATCTTCGTGTACCTTCATGGGGCCGTAATCAATGCCCAGGAAGATGATCAGCAACATCATGATCAGGGTCAGCAGAGCATAAAAGTTATACGGAATGGACTGGATAAAAATGCTGATACCGTTTTCCCCTTTTACAAAGCCGGATACCGCTGCGGCCCAGGAAGAAATCGGCGCAATGATGCAGACCGGAGCCGCCGTGGAGTCGATCAGATATGCCAGCTTGGCGCGGCTGATATTATATTTGTCTGTAACAGGCCGCATAACGGAGCCAACGGTCAGGCAGTTGAAATAGTCATCAATAAAAATCAGGCAGCCCAGCAGCATGGTCGCCAGCTGCGCACCGGCACGGCTCTTAATATGAGTGGAAGCCCACTGGCCGAATGCGGCGGAACCGCCGGCGCGGTTCATCAGCTGTACCATCATACCCAAAATTATCAGGAATATCAGGATGCCCACGTTCCATTTATCGGAGAGAACAGTCAGCAAACCTTCCTGGAACACCTGGTTCAGTGTTCCCACCAGATCAAATCCGGCATTCAGGAATGCACCGGTCAGAATCCCCAGGAACAGGGAACTGTATACCTCTTTGGTGATCAACGCCAGCGCGATGGCGATTACGGGCGGCGTCAGCGCCCATGCGGTTTCCTTTACCGGCATATGGTTATGTACCACCGCATATGCCAACCCTGCCAGCACCAGTACTACGGCGACCAGTGACAGGTACGTCAATGTCTTCGGTTCTCCCTTTTTCACAATACTCATCCCCCATATAAAAAATATTTTACAAATAACTATTGAAGTATAGTATTACTTTATCGTAAAACAGGAAATATGTCCAGTAAAAATGCATAAAAAACATTCATATATACATTTAGATAAAATTTCTGTTAACTTTGAAAAACTTTTTTAACAATTCAACGTTTTTAAGGAGACGCTGGTCAAATCAAAAAAAAGTGAAATGCTTTCATTTTTTGTGTATAATAATAATTATAGAACAACGCAATTTCAAATACCAGGAAATTCCTGCAAATAGGTGTAACCGGTTGTCAAAATAGTAATCAACCGTTCCATAGTTTCAGTTTTGAGAAAGAGGGATTGTTTATGTATTCCAGAAAATTAATCGCTGCGGTTTTACTGGCCTGCTCTGCCAGCGTGTTTCCCGTTTACGCAGCAGAAACGAATGAAACGCCTGCCGCTGATACACACATGGCAGCGCCCATGCCGGGTCCGGACGCCCACAGTGCCGTAACTCAGACAACGTTGCTGCCGGTACCGGCATTCACCACCGTCATTACTGCCGAAGAAATGGAAGACAACCATTACGAAACCGTAGCGGAAGCCCTGACCTACGCCCCCGGTGTAACCGTAACGCCCGGTTCCGTCAACACCAACCACCAGATCGTCCGTATCGACGGTGATGACCGCGTTGCCGTGTTTATCGACGGGCGGAAACAGAATCTGGCAAGCGGTTTTGCGGACGGACGTGCTACCTACGATCTGGACATGACGCCCCCGGTGATGGCCATTGAACGTATCGAAATCCTGCACGGCCCCGTGGGCGACAATTTTATAAACTATGACAACCCCGGCGGCGTAATCAATATTATTACCAAAAAAGGCAAAGAACATACTTTTAAATTTGAAGGGGCCAGGGGGCCTTACGACGCCTGGCGCTGGGAGACCCAGCTGGCAGGCAGCGGCAAAGGCTGGAACTGGATCGGCACCGGCGGCCGTTCCAATCTGGAGGCCATGCACTACAAAAGTGTTGACGGTGTTAAAGAGACCATGCCCAATTCGACCGTAAACCGCCGGGAAATGTATTTCCGAATTGGGCGGCAGTTTACCAAGAACCGTTCCCTTAACCTGACCTACGGTCATTTCAGTAACGACAGGGGACTTTGGTACTCGCGGAATAAGCCAACGGATTATGATTACGAAAAAATGGCCAATCATCTGGCCTTAACTTATAATTACAAAGAAAATACCGCAACACCGGGATATATTTCTTTATACCATTATTACAATCAGGGCGATACATACCGTCCCGCCGGTGTGAAAGATCAGGAAATACTGCCTTCTTTCGGACGCTGGAAGACAAACACCAACGGTATTGACTGGCGTGACAGCTGGCAGTTCAAGAAAAACCGCAGCCTGGCGGCAGGATTGTCATGGAGCCATACAAGCGTGGACAGTGATACGAACTATGATGTGTCAGGCGACCCTGTCGGCGGTGAAGGCAATCGCAGTTTTGGGAAGAACTATAAGAAAAGCAGGACCAACATTACCGCATTTATTAAAGGAGTCCGCAAGATCAAAAAACTGACCCTTACCAGTACCCGGGGAATCACCCACAATAGCGGCTTCGGCACTCATTACATTTCGACCAGCGGCGGTGAATACCGTCCTGACAAAAAGACGACTCTGTACGGTTCCATCCAGCATTTTTATGCTGTGCCGACTCTGGATGAACTATACTATAATAACCAGAGAATCCAGGGAAATCCCAATCTGGACCCGGAAAAGGGCTGGAAGGGCAGCGGAGGGATCCGCCACCAATTCAGCGATAAAGTCTTTGCAGACCTGGGCGGCTTCTGGTCCTATACCAAAAATCCGATTTTGTGGTACAAAAACGGGGCTATATGGCGTCCTGACAACGGAAAAAGCCTGCATCAAATAGGTGTCAACCTTTCCATCACAGACGTGTTCAGCCCCAAATACAATGCCACCTTCTCGTATACTTACACCAATTCCAATACTGACTGGGGAGACAAAGCCCCATCCTACACGGAAGAAGTGGCGAGGCATCAGCTGAAAGCCGCACTGCGGTACAAAGACAAACGCTGGTCCAACAATCTTCTTTTCACGGCCGGACTGGGTCGAAACGAAAGCTGGTACTCCGGCAACTACTTTGTCGTGGATGTCAACCTGGGCTACAAGTTCAACAAACACTGGAGCAGTTACATTAAAGTCCATAACCTCTTCAACGAATCATACGAGGCGCTTGGCTCCCGCAATATCGGTGAATTCCCCGCTTACGGACGGACAGCATTGTTTGGGGTAGTGTATTCGTACTAAATCGTATTGTTATAATTAATTAAGATGTACAGTTAAAAAAAAGAATAAGCGCGCAGGGATTAAGCAAAACATCGGGAACGTTTGTGTCATTCCATGAGACGAAATGCAACGCAGCGGCGAGACTGTCTGAGGGGCGGAGCCCCGAGTTTCGAAGCCGCAGGCGCATGAGTCCATGGAATAACAAACGTAAACGGTTTTGTGAATCCCTGCACGCTGTTATTTTTTTAATTTATACAACTTACTTAACTTAATCCTTCCCGTTCCAGCAATACGTGCAAAGGGTATCGGGATCAATGCCAACGGCCTTGATCATATCGTCCAGACGGTTGAAGCCCAGACTGGTGAATCCCATCTTCTTGCAGATGCCCTTCACCATGGCGTGGTACCGGTCTGAATCCGGATTACAGTAATCCTCCAGAATTTCCCGGGCCACATTTTCCCCTTCTTCTTTGGCAATAATCTGCCGGGCAATCAGTTCCATCTCGGAATTGGAACGGGAGAAGTTCAGGAATTTGCAGCCGAAGGTGATGGGCGGGCAGGCCGGACGGGCATGGACTTCTCTTGCTCCCGATTTAAACAAAAACTCCGTAGTTTCCCGAAGCTGGGTACCGCGTACGATCGAATCGTCAATCAGGATGATCCGTTTATTGTCAATCAGTTCATGCACCGGGATCAGCTTCATCTTGGCAATCAGGTTCCGTTTGCTCTGGATGGTCGGCATAAAAGAACGGGGCCAGGTCGGCGTATACTTGATCAGCGGACGGGAAAACGGGATACGGCTTTCATTGGCATACCCTACCGCGTGGGCAATGCCGGAATCCGGAACACCGGCTACGTTGTCCGCAGCGTCAGGTTCGATACAGTCACGCCGGGCCATGTATTTGCCGCAGTTGTAACGCATCTGTTCCACAGACACCCCTTCGTAGAATGAAGAAGGATACCCGTAATAAACCCACAGGAAGGTGCAGACCCGCATCTTAGATCCGGGCTTCGCCAGTACCTGCACGCCTTCCGGCGTCATGATATCGATCTCGCCGGGTCCCAGTTCTTTATAATTCTCATACCCCAGATTCAGATAAGCAGACGATTCAAAGGTAGCACAGAAGCCGTCTTCCTTTTTACCCAAAATCATAGGCGTGCGTCCCACCTTGTCCCGGGCCACATAAACGCCCTGAGGCGTCATGATCATCAATGAAAGAGAACCGTCCACACACTCCTGCGCATACCGGATCCCTTCGATTAAATTATCTTTCTGGTTGATCAGGGTGGCCACCAATTCCGTCGCATTAATGGAGCCGCCGCTCATCTCCAGGAAGTGAGTGCCGCTTTTTTTCATAATGCCGGCCACCAGCTCATCCATGTTATTGATCTTGCTGACCGTGGTGATGGCAAAAGTGCCGTGATGGGACCGTACAATCAGGGGCTGGGCTTCAAAATCCGAGATGCAGCCAATGCCCAGATTGCCGCGCATGTGATGGATATCACTGTCAAACTTGGTACGGAAGGGAGAGTTTTCAATATTATGAATGGACCGGTTGAAACCGTCCTCCCCGTACACTGCCAGTCCGGCCCGGCGGGTTCCCAGATGGGAATGGTAATCCGTGCCGAAAAACAGGTCAAATACGCAATCTTCTTTTGATACAACGCCAAAATATCCGCTCATGAATCAGTTCCTCTCAACTTTCCCCTTTTGAATCTACAACAAAACTGCTTCCTTATTTTATCGTACTCTTTCCCAGACTGCAAGAAAAAAATACAAAACTCTTGCAGCAAAAAAAGACAGGTTCGTTACGACGTCCCTGTCTTCGATTGTAATCTTACCACGACTGTCAGGAAAAAGCAACCCTGCCCCACTCATCGAAACCTCTCACTTTTGTGAAATCAGGCGGAACACAATGGAACGCCCTGCAATCAGCTGGGCATGATGGACAAAAAACAGGGTGCCGTCTGCCGGTGCGCAGATTTTCTCCCGCACCTCTGTCGTGTACGGATCGATGATCTCTGCCAGCAGGTTTCCCTTTCTGACATAATCTGCCGGATGGCAATACCGTATCAGGATGCCGCCCTTTTTATTGTGAATGTTGATCAGTTCCTCTTCTTTTACAAATTCCGTTTTCAGGCCTTCCGGCACTTCACAGCCCAACATGCCTTTCTCGGCCAGAAATCGCAGGACGCTCTCCGGTACGTTGCTGCGCAACATCCTCCGCTTTTCCAGAAAGCGAAGCACACTGTCCGCTGCCATTTCCGCACTGTCCTCGTCAATAAAATCCGTTGTCCTGGAATAAACGGAAAAGGTACAGGTCTCCCAAACCTGCCAGTTGTAATTCAGCGTCGTGGTGTCGAACGGATGCGGTTCGCGAACCACCAGGTACGGCAGCCCGAAATCCAAGCCTTCCGCATCTTCCTGATAGCCTGTATGGATGACACGCACATGGGGAACAAAATCCCCCGGCAGGTGAAAACTGGCCAGATGGATCCCCCACTTATATCCCTGCAGTGCCGTAAAAATCCTCTCTGCCAGCCGCTGTGTCGTTTCCCCCGCTCCGTAACCGGGGAACATCCGGTTGATATCTGTATTGTCCAAAGGCCAGAAGCGCTTATTCACATTCATGGAAAACTGTCCGGCACAGGGAACAACCAGCACGCCACAATCCGGCGCAAAAGCTCCCGCAGCTTCCAGTTCCGAAAATTTACGCACAAGCCGGGCCGCCGTGTACATCTGCTGTACTTCATCGCCCCGGATAGCCCCCATCACAGCCAGTGTTTTTTTCCGTGAGCCGAAACGGTATCCGTACACCGGGATGGGCTGACGGTAGGGAAGCGCGTCAATCGTAAATAACTTTACCCGTCTCATGATCCGATTCCTCCCAGTATCCGGGCGATCAGCGAACCTTCGTTGACCACCGGGTATTCACGCAGAGTGAAGACCATGCCGTCCACCGGGCTGAACAGTTCCTCTTTCGTGACCCCGTTCAGGGAATCGGCAATCATTCCTACCGGCTGCCCTTTTTTCACAAAGTCCCCATGACTTACCCGGGGCATAAAAAAGCCGGATGCATCCGCATTGATAAAAGCTACGCTCCCGTCTGTACTGACGATTGGCTGCTTCACTGCCGGCGCCGGTTCCGTTAACATACCCAGATGGGACATGACAGATAAAATCCCCGTAATCAGCTGGTCGCCGTAGCTTTGGGTGATACGCATGCCCACGCCCATCTCCACCACCAGTGTTTTCGTCTTCAGCATATTCAAACTGTAGGCCAGCGTACTCTCCAGCACTGTCGCTGCGCTGTGTACCCAGATATAATCCATGTTCAGCAGTTTCGCCAGCGGTACCAGTTCCTTCGCCGTTATTTCATTGATACGCACCTGGGGTATCTCGCGGAGGAAAATGTTGCTGGCGTGGATATCGATACACAAATCCGCTCCCTTTATATCGCGGATGATGCCGTTGGCAATATATTCATACATGCTTTCATTACGGCTGCCCGGGAAAATGCGGTTCATGTCCAGGTCGAAACCTGGAAGCCCCCGGTAAATCGTACTGATGCCCAGGGGATTCAGCGCCGGATATATATCCACGGTTCCCCGCAACGTCTCTTTTTTTTCTTCCAGCACCCGGGCCAGCTGCCAGGCCACATACTGCCCTTCCAGTTCGTCGCCGTGGGTTCCGGTTACGATGGAAAGCCTGCAACATTTCGGGTCTGTGCCCTGTATGCGGTTTTTTTGAATGACAAGCGCTTCTCCCACCGGAAGAGGCGCTTTGATCACGGTCTCTATCATGGAATCTCCTTACTAACCGGGAATCTTTTTGTATTACAGGACGAAAGTCTGCCGCCCTGTTGAGAACAGGGTAAAACGTTCTTAATCTGTCACTTTGGTAAATACTTTCTGGGTCTGCTCCGCCCAGCCGGAGAACACACCCTGTTCCAATGGACAGTCGCTGTAATCGCGGCCGACACAAAGCTTCAGATACGTTTCATCAGCCGGGCAATTGTGTGTCGGATCGATGCCGTACCACAAACCGTCCATCCAGATCTCCGTCCAGGCGTGGCTGGCTCCTTCCCCTACAAAGAGCCCGCTGACGTACCGGGCGGGTATGCCTGCCAAACGGCACAACGTGATCAGCACATGGGCATAATCCTGGCACACGCCTTTCCCTGCGACAAATGCTTCCCCTGCCGTTGTCATCACGTTGGTTTCACCGGGCGCATAAGTAAAATGCTCATACACCTTTGCACAGAGAACATATGCTTTCTCCAGCGCATTCAATGCACTGAAACGGCCCGGTGTTCCCTGCACCTGCACACCGTTCTGTGCCTGGGCCTGCAACATACCGCCGTCTGCGTTTTTCACAGCACTCTCATAAAATGCTTCCAGCTCAGGTGAGACCTGGGTCAATGGTGACGCATAACGGTAAAAAGGCTTTGCTTCTTCCGGCACACGCAGGGAATCGTCACGGTAGGCCATGCCCTGCAGGGTATAACGGAACGAATCATGGGCTTCCGCCACCCGCCCCGCGCGCACCACATTGCCAAAAGAATCTCGTCCCAGGGACGCCGCACTGTCCGGATAAACTGTCAGCGTATAAGAAAGAATCTTCTGTTCCGGACTGTCAGCGGGAATGCAGCGCAACAGGTAATTGTGCTCCGTCACTGACCCGGAAAAATTCAAAACTGTATCAAAATAAAAGGACAACTCTCGTTGCATGGGACACCTTCCTCTTCAGCCAGGCCTGTTACGGCAAACGCCGCAATCCTTCTTCTCTCTGTAACAACGCCTGACGCATAACTCTCCCTCACACGATAAACAGGTTCTCCGCTGCATCCAGCAGTGCTTTACGCTCTTCCGGCGTTTCCGGATTCTTTGCCGAAAGCAGGGTCTGCAACGAAGCGTGGGACGGTTGCAGCGACGTACGGTTCATCCGTTTCATCAGCTTGCCGATCTCCGACTTCACCGAATCCAGATGCCATCCAAGGCGCAGGTATAAACTCAGTCTCTCCACGCCTGCGGCGCATTTGATAATGTTACGCACATTTTCATCGTCGATCATGTCGTCGTAACTGCCACGGAAGGCCATGATGAAATCGATGACCCGCTGCAGGGGCAGCGTAGGGCTGTCGCTGGTTTCCGCGCTCTTCATCCCCAGCACCGCCAGTTCCAGATAGGCAAGGGTGCGGCTTCCAATCACATCGCGCAGCACCATGCCGTTGCCCAGCATGGCATCCGCCACCGTGCGCAGGGAATCGGGGTTGTTTTTATCAAATACATAGTTGTGCATAAAATCTTTATCATCTTTATAACAGCAATCGATGCTCAGCTTCCGGCAAAAAACCGGATAATCAATTTCCCCGTCGATCATCACATCGTACCAGTCCCACAGGTAACCCAGGGTGGTAGCCAGCCGTTCATAATAACGCCCCAGCCAATAAAGCCGGTTCAACTTGCTTACTGACAAACTATCCATGTGTCCTTGAAACCTCCTCCCTGCGAAGAATTCACCACAAAGCTGTCCGGGTTCCGGGAGAAACGGGTCAGCCCGCTGGGCCATACCTGTACATCCTCGCCGCTGAGGACGAAAGCACGCAGGTCCGCCTTGCGCTCCACCGTCTCCCCGTTTTCCAGAATGGGCAGATCCTTAAAGTCGATCACTTCCTGGGCAATGAAACGGCGCGGCGCGTTGATGATAGTGTTCTTCAGTTCTTCCCGCTGCGCCTCTGTCAGGTTTTCGCCAAATACCACACCGTAACCGCCCGCTTCTGCCACGTCTTTGATGACCAGGCGATGGATGTTGTCCAGGGTGTATTTGCGGTCTTCCTCATAATAAGGCAGATAGGTAGGCGCATTCTTCAGGATCGCGTCCTCACCCAGATAATACTTAATCATCTTCGGCACGAAATAGTAGATGCCTTTGTCATCCGCCACACCGTTGCCGGGGGCGTTCATCATCGCCACATTGCCGGCCCGGTAGGCGTCCATGATATTGGGGATGCCGATCAGGGACGAAGGCTCAAAGCAGAGAGGATCCATGTACTCATCACTGACCCGGCGGTACACGGCTCCCACCCGCACCGGATCCCGGCTGGTACGGTAATACAGCGTCTGGTTTTCCACAAACAGGTCATTGCTTTCCGCAAGCACCGCTCCGGCCTGTTCCGCCAGATACGAATGTTCAAAGTATGCCGCATTATAACGGCCCGGCGTAAAAATTACATTGATGCCACCGGTATTCACATAATCCATGGTCCGTTTCAGCAGGGCGCCATAATTCCGGTTGTCCCGCACATGATAGCGTTGAAACGTCTCCGGACTGCAGCGTCGGCAAATGGTCCGGGCAATCAGCGGATACGATGCACCGGAAGGAATCCGGAGATTGTCTTCCAGTATGTACCACTCGTTGTCCTTTCCTTCCACCAGATCGATACCGGAAATGTGGCTGTACACCTCTTTGGAAGGTGTGATGCCCTCACACTGGGCCAGGTAACCGGGGGAACGGTACACAAATTCTTCCGGCACGACACCGTCACGCACGATCTTTTTGTCGTGATAGATGTCATAGATGAATTTGTTCAGCGCCGTCACGCGCTGGACCAGGCCTTTCTCCAATACTTCGTAATCCTTTTCCGGAATCTGCCGGGGAACCGGGTCAAAGGGGAACAGCCGCTCATTGAACGTCCCGTCTTTGTAGATTCCGAATTTCACTCCGTACCGGGCCAGTTGTTCATTGATCTCTTTTGTGTGCGCCAACAACGTTTTCATAAACAACCCCTACCTCAAATAAAAATAAGCACGACAAAGAAAATCTCTCCGACTTCATTGTCATGCTTTTGAGAACTGCGTAAAGATACGCTGATTAACAGAGTTTGCGCAATGAACGAATCAGCGTTTCCTTAATCCCTTCCAACCATTTGAATTTTTACCTGAATGCAATGACGTCTTCGAACAATACGGTCCACGTTTACTCTTTCCTATATTATAAATTATCGCAAGAGAACGTCAAAAAAGCAAGAGGGAGACAAAAGTTTGCGTAATTTTTTATTTGAAATTCATCACATACAGCCCAATCAGGCAAATTACTACCCCCGCAATCTTATTCCAGGCCAGGGGTTCATGATACAGCAGATACCCCACCAGCAACAGAAAGCCTGCCAGGATCGCGCTCTGTACGATGAAAGCCGTGCTCACCGGCCAGCCTGCCTTGTAGGCATAGATCCAGCCAGCCTCCAGTCCCACGATGACAAGGCCCAGAACGAACACCGCCCAATTCAGCCTGCCATACTCCTGTAAAAGATTCGCGCCGTTCCCGGTCACCAAAAACAGTACGCCGGAAGCCAATGCCCCTACCAGATACGTAACGGTCAGCGTGGCAAAAGCATTAACTCCGCCGGGCACTTCCTTTGCGCAGATCTGATAAAGCGTGTTGGAAAACACCACCAGCGCAACAGGCCAAATATATGAGATCATTTGCAGTTCCTCCTGCCATTATATCAACAATCCGACAGACAACGTCTCTATCCCACAGGCACAATCAGGAATCTGTTCTGTCTGATCCATTATCTGCAAGATGTTACATAAATTGCATATTCATGATTCAAGACCACAGTGCTCCCCGGTCTTACCTTTTTACGTTTTTCTTTTAATACGATCCCGTCCATGGCCACATGGCCCTGTTCTATCTCATAAGAAGCCTGACCGCCGCTTTCCACTACACCGGCCAGTTTTAACAACGCTGCGGCCGGAATAAATTCTGTATCTATTTCTATTGCAATTTTTTTCATATACTCCCCCAACCTGTAAATGGTTTATTTACCTTTCTAAGAGTTATTATACACGAAACTATCATTTCATACTGTAAATGCACTTGATACTCTTCTTCCATAATAAGTTATCCCGGTTTATGCAGTTTCCTTTACACATATAATGTGCCGTCCGCACATTCCAAAATGTAAGTGTAGTAAGACACGGGTGTCCTTCCTTTTCTTCTGCTTAGACTGACCGCCTTATTCCGCTTCTTCCTCCAATGCTTCAATCAGAAAACTAACCGGACGGAAGCCGTCATTGCAGGAAATCATGGCAGACTTCGGATTCTTCATCCAGCCGTCATAGAAATTCTCTGCCCCATGGGCTAATGCCATCACAAAGGGAGACATGGTTTCCCAGGCGCTCTCGCACAATCCTTCCGGACGTTGCCAGCCATTGGCAATGAAAACCTGTCCTTCTTCCATGTCGCAGGGATGTTCCATCGGGTTTTCATACTTTGCCATTAAATCCTTGTGGCAAATCTTCTTCATTACAATAATTCGAATTTTTTTCATGTGAATTTACCTGATAAATACAATTTTACTTCTTTTTCCCCCTGCCCTTTCCTTTCTTGCATTTATAACCAATCTGTTTTTTTCCGTTGAACTCGTAATTCTTCAGCTCATATTTTTCCGGGAATGCTTCTATCAGTTTTGATAATTTTTCAAAGCCAAAGTTACGCACATCAAAGTCCGGCTTCGCCCGTCGGATAAACTGTCCGGCCGAAGCGATGTTCACATAGTTATCCGTATCGTCATCATTGATCTGGAATTTATCAAAAGCAATTCGAAGCAGATTGTGAACTTCATTGATGTTCTCATGTTTTTTCACTTTCGCTTTTCCGTTTTGCGTTTCGTTCTCGGAAACAGAAGTTTCTTCCACAACGGCGGTTTCCTTTTCCACGCCAATGTTTTCCAGAAAAATAAATTCATCACAGCTGTTACGAAATGACTTCGGTGTCTTATTTTCGCCTATGCCGATAACATAGACACCTGATTCATGCAGGTTGATAGCCAGCGGGGTGTAGTCACTGTCACTGGCCACGATTACAAAGGCATCGTAGATCCCTTTGTGGAGCAGATTGATGGCGTCGATGACCAGCGCAATGTCCGTAGCATTTTTTCCGGACACATAATCAAACTGCTGCTCCGCTTTGATGGCCAGCCGTTTTAGTTCGTTTTCCCAATTCTTTAAAGCTTCCTTCTTCCAGTTTCCGTAAGCTCTCTTTACCACAATGCGCCCATATGTGGACACTTCCTGGATCACATTTTCAATTTTTGAAAGCTGCGTATTGTCTGCGTCAATCATAAGCACTATGCTTTTCAGTGTTTCCATGCAAACCTCCACATTTTTCTGCTATGAAAGCTCCGGAAGCATGTCCTGACAGTGAAACCGGCGGTTGCTTTCATGCTTATATGCACGGTCATTTAAAAATCAATGACTCTGTAACATTCGTTAATATACATTTATAACAAATTATAACATTTCAAATTTGATTTCACAATAAAACTATGATATTGTTTTTATAACGAATAACGAAAAAAATCAGCAAATATTTAAGAATCAGGAGGGAAACAGTATGGACATTAATGCTCTGATGATGGATTCTACTGACAACGTAGTTACCTGTATGACCGAAATCCCGGCAGGCAGCATGGCCGTTTACCGGAACGGGAACGAAATCTGCTCGATTGTAGCAAAAGAAAATGTTCCCTACTGTCATAAGATTGCCTTGACAGACATCCCGAAAGGCGGTCATGTCATCAAATACGGAGAAAGCCTGGGCACGGTATCGGAAGATATCCCTGAAGGCGGCTGGGTTTCGGACCGCAATCTGTTCAGCGTTCCCCGGGATTACGACAGTGAACTGGCTGCCGATGACTTCCAGATGTGTGCTAAACAATCTGAAGGCGCACCTGATCTGAAAGGTATCAAATTCTGGGGTTACCGCCGCGCAGAAGGACGTCCCGGCATCCGCAACCATGTGCTGATTCTTCCAGGTTGTGCCTGCGGCAGTGAAAGCAGTCGCATTGTAGCATCCCAGGTACGCGGGGCGGTCAACATTGTATTCAACACAGGGTGTTCCGATGTGGCCGCCAACACCGGGATGAGCCAGAAAATTTTAACGGGCTTCGCCTGCAACCCCAATGTATATGGTGTGGTAATTATCGGTCTGGGCTGCGAAACGGTTCCCCACAACAAGCTGCGGGAAAAAATTCAGGCTATGACCTCCAAACCGGTGGTTTCCTTCGGTATCCAGGACGAAGGCGGTACTCTGAAAACGATTGAGAAAGCCGTGCGCGCTGCCCGGGACATGGCAGCGGAAGCCGCCATGCAGCAGAAAGAACTGTTCGACATTTCAGAATTATTAATGGGTATTGAATGTGGCGGCTCCGACGCCACTTCCGGCATCGCCAGCAACCCCGCCGTAGGCGAGCTCAGCGATATTCTGGTGGACATGGGGGCCACCACCATGATGAGCGAATCCATTGAATGGATTGGCGGCGAACATGTATTGGCCAAACGGGGAGCCACAAAAGAAATTCATAACCGGATTATCGAGGTCTGCCGGGCGTACGAAAATCACCTCGCTGCAGCAGGTCAGGATTGCCGGGCAGGCCAGCCCACCCCGGGCAACAAGGCAGGCGGTCTGTCTACATTGGACGAAAAAAGTCTGGGCTGCATCCGCAAGGGTGGCACCCGTCCTGTAGTAGAAGTACTGGAACAGGGCGTACATCCTTCCAAACACGGCGCTATCGTCATGGACACTGCCGGATATGACATTTCTTCTGTAACCAGTATGGCCGCCGCCGGTTGCCAGGCTATCATTTTCACCACGGGCCGGGGCACCCCCACCGGCAACGCTATCGTTCCCGTATTAAAGGTTACAGCCAATGGTCGTACCTACCAAAAGATGGAAGATAATATGGACATTGATTTAAGTCCCATCGTACGGGGAGAAAAGACCTATCAGGAAATGGGCCGTGAAATGGTAAATGCCGTCCGCGACATTTGCAACGGCAAAATGACAAAAGCCGAAACGTTCGGTTTCTCCGATATCGCTGTAGATCATGTGTGCCGGTTTGTCTGATTACAATACAGTTTTTTTGTTAAACTGACAAACCATCCTGGCAACAACAGTACGATTAAAAAGTAATCCCCGGAGTTGCATGTATCATGCGTACTCCGGGGATTCTTTCATTTATTCCCACTCTATGGTCGCGGGCGGCTTGCTGGTAATGTCGTATACGATACGGTTGACGCCCTGCACTTCGTTGACGATGCGGCGGGAAACGGTATCCAGTACGCTGTAGGGAATGTGGGCCCAGTCGCTGGTCATGCCGTCAGTAGACAGCACCGCCCGCAAGGCCACGGTGTAACTGTAGGTACGCCCGTCACCCATGACACCTACACTGTGAATGTTGGGCAAACATGCAAAGTACTGCCAGATGGTACGGTCCAGCCTGGCATTGGCAATTTCCTCGCGGAAAATCGCGTCCGCCTCTCTGGTAATCTTCAGCTTTTCTTCCGTCACTTCACCTAACACGCGGATAGCAAGACCCGGTCCGGGGAAAGGCTGCCGCCATACCAGCGCTTCGGGAATACCAAGCTCGGCTCCTACGGCACGGACTTCATCTTTAAACAATTCCCGGAGAGGCTCGATGAGCTGCAGGTCCATGTCTTCCGGCAGTCCTCCCACGTTGTGGTGACTCTTGATGGTAGCGCTGGTACCGGTACCACCGCTTTCCACCACGTCAGGATAAATGGTACCCTGTACCAGAAAATCGACCTTACCTAATTTCTTTGATTCTTCATCAAATACGTGGATGAATTCCGCCCCGATGATCTTCCTCTTCTGTTCCGGATCGGCCACGCCCTTCAGTTTTCCCAGGAAACGATCCGCCGCATTCACACGGATGAAGTTCATATCAAATGTATCTTTGAAAACATTTTCAACCTGATCCCCTTCATCTTTGCGCAAAAGGCCATGGTCCACAAAGATGCAGGTCAGCTGCTTGCCGATAGCTTTGTGTACCAGCACGGCCGCAACGGAAGAGTCCACGCCACCGCTGAGAGCGCACAGCACTTTTTTGTCCCCTGCCTTCGCTTTAATCTCCGCCACTTTCCGTTCTACAAAAGACTTCATGGACCAGTCGCCTTTCAGTTTGCAGATTTCAAACAAAAAGTTGGCAATCATCTTTTTACCGAAGGGGGTGTGCTCTACTTCCGGATGGAACTGCACACCGTAGAATTTTTTTTCTTCATTTCCCACTGCTGCGATCGGACAGTCATGGGTCACTGCCAGCACTTCAAAACCTGCCGGAGGCTCTGACACAAAATCCGTGTGGCTCATCCAGCAAGACTCTTCTTTATCTATGCCACGGAACAGGGACGCCCAGGGTTCCAGTGTAATATCTGTTTTCCCATACTCCCGGATGTTTGCAGACGAAACTTTTCCTCCCAGTGCCTGGCACATAAACTGATGGCCGTAGCAGATGCCCAGCACCGGAATACCCAGATTAAAAACTCCCGCATCTGCTTTAGGCGCGTTTTCCACATACACACTGGCAGGGCCGCCGGACAAAATAATGGCCGCCGGTTTCATCTCTTTTATTTTTTCCAATGGGCAGCTATAGGGAACAATTTCACAGTACACACTGCACTCCCGTACACGCCGGGCGATCAACTGTGCATACTGGGCGCCAAAGTCGATGACCAGTACCAGTTCATGGTTTTCTTTCATTTTAAGTAAGCCTCCTCATCAAATCAAAACAAAATTATTACAATACATAAGAAACAAGAAAAATATACCATAAAAAATCACGTTTTGGCAACAGAATAAGTTGCAGAAATATTATAAATAATAATTGACTTTACAGTCAGTTTCTTATAATATATTCTATACAAGAGTATATTCTTTGCTTTTTATTTTTTGAGAGGGTGGATTATATAATGAGAGGAACTGCAGAAAACCAGATAAAATTCATTTCCAAAAAGCTTGTGCGCTCCTTTTTCATAGAGAGGAAGCTAGACTATCTGTTTTCCCTGCTGGCGGCAGACGCCTATTATCTTGGCGCTGGAAAAAATATGCAGGCAGAAGGGAAAAAGAAAGTCGAGTTTTTTATCACCAAAGCATATGGAACCTTGCTTCCCTGTAATGTAATTCAGGAAAAATATACAACAAAACGGATTGGCTGGGATCACTGGCTTTGTGAAGTTGTCTGCGATTTGAAGGTAACGGAAGAAGGCAGGGAATCCGAACAGGAATGTCTGCATGAAACGTTGCTGTTCCGCCGCTGTAAGGACGTGAAACCAGACTGTAACGAGTGGGAGCTGGCATATATACACAACTCGTTTACCACAAAGCG
Source organism: Succiniclasticum sp. (assembly GCF_056977735.1). Taxonomy (NCBI): domain Bacteria; kingdom Bacillati; phylum Bacillota; class Negativicutes; order Acidaminococcales; family Acidaminococcaceae; genus Succiniclasticum; species Succiniclasticum sp. The sequence goes on along the minus strand of NZ_DBMCWA010000009.1, from coordinate 56,167 downwards.
GATTTCCCCGGAAGAGATGCTGGCCATCCAGATTGCCAACAAAAACCGGAGGAATCTCCATTTATATGATGGTCTGACTGACCGTGAAAAAAGGCTGGTGCGCATGCTCCGCAACGGCATGCCGATCCGGGATATTGCGGATGAATTCGGCCTTGCGGAAATTACCATCAAAAAAGCGCTGGCCAAACTGTATCACAGGTACAATGTTAAAAACCGTTCCCGTTTGTGCGCATACTTTGATGCGCAGGAGAATAATTACTGACGGATGGCAAGGGTTTTGCCAATGCCTGTGGGACTTTCCCTGCTAAATAAGCACTATCATATAAAAAAAGGCAGACTGCAAATTTTTGCAGCCTGTCTTTTATTATGGTTTATTGAATTATCTTACCAAGCAAAACCGGTAATCTGTAGCGGGAAAACGGTTCCTCAACAGCAGATTACATCATGCCGGGCATGCCTCCGGGAGGCATGGGGGGCATAGCCGGTTTCGGTTCCGGTTTGTCCGCAACCAGCGTCTCGGTGGTCAGTACCATTGAAGCAATGGAAGCTGCGTTCTGCAGCGCACTGCGGGTAACCTTGGTCGGATCTACGATACCGGCTTCGATCATGTCAACATATTTTTCATTCAGGGCATCAAAGCCAACGCCCTTCTTGGAATGACGGATCTTGTCCACAATAACGGCGCCTTCCAGGCCTGCGTTATGGGCAATCTGGCGAACCGGTTCTTCGATAGCGCGGCGCACGATCATCACGCCGGTCTTTTCATCGCCAACCGCTTTCACTTTGTCCAGAACGGTCTGGGCTTCCAGCAGTGCGGTTCCGCCGCCGGGTACGATGCCTTCGGCAACGGCTGCGCGGGTAGCGTTCAGGGCGTCTTCAATACGCAGTTTCTTTTCTTTCAGCTCTACTTCGGTAGCCGCGCCGACTTTGATTACGGCAACACCACCGGCCAGTTTGGCCAGCCGTTCCTGCAGTTTTTCTTTATCAAACTGGGACGTGGTTTCCGGAATCTGAGCCTTGATTTGTTCTACGCGGGCTTTGATTTCCGCTTTCTTGCCGCCGCCGTCAACGATGGTGGTCAGTTCCTTGCTTACCCGAACCTGGCCTGCGCTGCCCAGGTCTTCCATGGAAGCGCTGTCCAGCTTACGGCCCATTTCTTCGCTGATTACGGTAGCGCCGGTGAGGATAGCGATATCCTGCAGCATGGCTTTGCGGCGATCGCCGAAGCCGGGAGCCTTAACAGCCACAGCCTTGAAGGTACCGCGCAGTTTGTTGACAACCAGGGTTGCCAGGGCTTCGCCTTCTACATCTTCTGCAATAATCAGAAGTTCACGTCCGGCCTGTACCACTTTTTCCAATACGGGCATGATGTCCTGAATTACATTGATCTTGCGGTCGGTAATGAAGACCAGCGGATTAGTCATAACCGCTTCCATCTTTTCCGCATCGGTAGCCATGTACGGGGAGATGTAACCGCGGTCGAATTGCATGCCTTCCACAGTTTCCAGATGGGTATCCATGGTCTTGGATTCTTCTACGGTGATAACGCCGTCGTCGCCGACTTTTTCCATTGCGTCAGCAATCAGGCCGCCGATTTCTTCATCTCCTGCAGAGATGGAAGCAACCTGAGCCTTGGCAGCTTTGGTAACAACCTTCTTGGAGGATTTTTTCAACGCTTCAACCACTGCGTCAACCGCAGTTTTGATACCTTTTTTCAGGATCATGGGGTTAGCGCCTGCTACTACGTTTTTCATGCCTTCCCGGATCATGGCCTGAGCCAGCAGGGTTGCAGTGGTGGTGCCGTCGCCGGCTACATCGTTGGTCTTGGTAGCAACTTCTTTTACCAGCTGGGCGCCCATGTTTTCAAAGGGGTCTTCCAGTTCAATGTCGCGGGCGATGGTCACGCCGTCATTGATGATGGAAGGGGAACCGAATTTCTTTTCCAGTACTACATTGCGGCCTTTCGGTCCCAGGGTAACTTTTACAGCATCAGCCAATGCGTCAACGCCGCGTTCCAGGCTGCGGCGGGCTTCTTCGTTAAACAGAATCTGTTTTGCCATATTGATTATCTCCTTTGTAATTGATTTCATTCATATTTTTTCGCGAAGCATTCCTGCGGAAGTTTCACAAACGGTTTATAGCCTTCTTACCAAAAATTACTTTTTCTTCTTGGTATCCGGTTCCACAACAGCCAGAATGTCCCGTTCTGCCAGGATCAGCAGTTCTTCGCCTTCATATTTAATCTGGGTACCGCAATATTTTGCGAAAATAACAGAGTCCCCTACTTTTACATCAACAGGAAAACGCTTTCCTTCCACGATTGCGCCATTACCGACAGCCAGCACAACACCCTGCATGGGTTTTTCCTTGGATGCTGTATCCGGAATGAAAATACCGCTCTTGGTCTTTTCTTCCACTGCATCAGCTTTTACAACAACATTTGCGCCTAACGGTCTTAACATTACTATGTCCCCTTTCTTATTTGCGGAACCGCCGGAGCTGTTCTGTGCGGTTCCAAATCTCTGTGAGAGTTTTAAAACAACATAATTTTAAATCTGTTAGCACTCGAAAAACCGGAGTGCCAACTTCCATATACCATTATAGCCAGATACAAAAAAAATGCAATAGTCAAAATGACAAATTTCACTGATTTTACATTTTTTTCATAGTTTTTCGGAAAATCATGTCCTGTTTTTTCAAAAAATCACCCTGAAAATGAAAAAATCACAGGTGTTTTTCTCATTTTTACCTGTGATTTTATGAAAATCGCAATTTTGTTCTTTTTCTGTTTTGACTTTTTGACTTTATTCTATTCCCTGCTGTTTTTATATCCCAGCTTAAGCGCCGGCACCGCGTTCAGGTCCCAGGGGCTGATGACGCCGGCCTGATACATATAATACCCGCGGCAGGCGATCATTACCGCATTATCGGTACACAGAATTTTAGTAGGATGTACCAGCCTGGCTCCTGCTTTTTCCGCCGCCGCCGCCAGTTTGTGCTGCAGGGTTTTATTGGCGGACACACCGCCTGCCAACACAATTTCTTTTAAACCGGTGGCTTTGATGGCAAGCACACTTTTTTGCACCAGCACGTCTGTCACCGCTTCCTGAAAGGAAGCCGCCACGTCCGCTTTGTTCACCGGTCGCCGTGCCTGCTCTTCATTGTGCAGGTAATTAATGACGGCGGATTTCATGCCGCTGAAGCTGAATTGGAACGGATCGTCCAACATGGCCCGGGGAAAAGCAATCGCCTGGGGATTCCCTTCCAGGGCCAGCCTTTCTATCTCCGGTCCTCCAGGATAGGGCAATCCCATCACCCTGGCAATCTTATCAAAGGCTTCCCCTGCCGCGTCGTCCCGGGTCTGCCCCAGCATCTCAAAGCTGTTGTAATCTGTTACCTTCAGCAATGCGGTATGCCCACCGGACACCACCAGCGCCAGGAAAGGCGGTTCCAGGTTTTTGTCATTTATAAAGTTGGCAAATACGTGACCTTCCAGATGGTTAACGCCCAGTAACGGTTTACCCGTTGCCCAGGCCAGCGCTTTTGCCGCAGAAAGACCAACCAGCAACGCGCCTACCAGTCCGGGCCCGTAGGTCACGGCTACCGCATCGATCTGCTCCAGCGACACCTGCGCATCTTCCAGCGCCGCATCAATGACCGGCAAAATGTGTTCAATATGTTTGCGGGACGCAATCTCCGGCACCACGCCGCCGTATCTTCTATGAATTGCAATCTGGGAAGAAATAATGTTGCTCAGCACGTCCCGTCCGTTCTTCACTACGGACGCCGCCGTTTCGTCACAGCTGCTTTCAATTCCCAAAACGTAAATATCTTTCCGTTCCATTCCTGTTTCCCTGAATTATACTGTACTTCCTAAAAATAATATCATGTCAGCCTGCAATTCCGGCAATCAGCTTTTCCCAAAATCATGCATCCACATGATGACCGCACCTTCGTGATTATCTTCGTAATAATCGGGGCGAACACCTTCGGATACAAACCCGCAGCGTTCATATACCGTCCGGGCCGCCCGGTTACTCTCCCGCACTTCCAGCGTCGCAGACTCTGCTCCGGCATCCCGGGCTTCTTGAAGCAACGCTTTTGTTAGCGCAAGGCCCAGGCCACGGTTGCGCAGTTCTTTTCGTACAGCCACCCGCATGACCTGCGCTTCCCCGGCAACAACCCAGATGCCGGCATAACCGACAATATCCCCCGCGACTTCTTCCACAATCCAGACAGCAATTGAATTATGTAATTCCCGCAGCCATGTTTCCCGGCTCCAGGGATCAAAGAAAGCTTCCCTGTCCAGTTCCATGACGGCCGGCAGATCCGGTTCTTCACAGAATCGGACACGAATCATGCTTTCGGGTGTCTTTTCTCCCATAGTTCCTCCGCTTCCGATTTACGGATGTAGTACGGGCGCAGCGTAAAAATATCTTTCCCTGTCAGCGCTTCCTGCCCCTCCGCTGCCAATGCTACGGAAGATGCTTTCGGCATGCGCACCTGTTCTGGCGCAATTGCAATTCCGGAAGGCAGTTCCTGCTTCAGCAGTTTTCCGCATTCACCCATGATCAGTACCGGTTTTCCCAGTGCCTGCAACTGCTGCACCAAAGTTTTCCCGTCTGCCATCTCCACCGGCTGCAGTTCCTGTACCTTGCCTTTTTCCCAGATATAGAACGCGGTATAATAATTTCCCTTCTGGGCATCCAGCACCGGAGCCAGCACAACGCCGTCCAACGGAATGTTATAGGCCATAGCCTGCAGTGTATTGACACCACAGATACCGCATCCCCAGGCATAAGCCATTGCTTCCGCCGCTGCAAGTCCGATCCGCAGCCCCGTAAATGATCCGGGGCCCATACTGACAGCGATTCGTTCTATCTCTTCTTTTTTTATTCCCGTACGGTCAAACATCTGATCCAGCTGAGGCATCAGTCCTTCCGAATGCGTCAACCCGACAGAAATATCATATTCTGCCAGCACGTTTCCATCCCGCACCAGCCCTACCGTACATACGCCCGTCGCCGTATCAAGCGCCAGCGTTAACATGCCGCAACACTTCCTTGCTTATCGCTTCATACCGGAGACCGAAGGGGATCAGTTCCACCACACGCCCTCCCGGCACAATTGACAGATTCACTTGCATATATTCCGGGGGCAGTTCTGATTGGAACAGATCCCCCCACTCTATTAAAGATACTCCCTCGCCGCCTACATACTCATAAAAGCCGATATCCGCCAGTTCTTCCGGGGAATCCAGCCTGTACAAATCGAAGTGCCGCACCTCCATAAGCTTCCCGTTATAGATGTTCATCAGGGCAAAAGTAGGACTCACAACATCCTCATCCTCCACGCCCACCGCCTGGCAGACACCTTTGCTCATAAGCGTCTTGCCGGCGCCCAGATCGCCGCTGAGACAGTACACATCCCCATCGGCAGCCAGCATTCCGAGAAGCCTGCCAAATTTTTCCGTAGCCTTCTCATCTGCCAGAAAGAAACTTGTTCCGGGGCCGTCCGATTCCTTCCTCCATGTAATACCGGTCAGGCCCGGCAGGGGTTCAGGCACAGGTCCGGCGCCGTCAGAACTATTATCCGTCTGATGCTTTTTCTTATGCGAGTGGGTATCCATAAAACTTATTATCTCCTTTTCACTTACAAAATTTCAGCGCAGCAGAAATACTGCGCTGAACAAATCACTTTTTATCTTTTTCTGTACTATCCGCTTTCGTTTCCCCGCCCGGTTTTTTCAGCACATCCGGGTTCCTCGTCAGCGGATCTAACAGGTCCATATGCCCGCTGATGGTGTCAATCTCTTTTCCTTCTACCAGAAACTTCACTTTTTTAATTTCAGGGAACTCAGTCAGTGTGCAGACAACTGCATTTACCATCATCCGCTCTGTATAGGAGCCCTGCCCCCGGGAAGCAAAATTCTGGTTAAAATCAGCCGTTGCCGTATCCCCTTTGACTTTCACGCTGCGCACATCGGTTCCCGGTGGGAACAGGTTGGTTAGCTGTTTGGAGACCGGATCCGTATGGATTAATGCATCCAGCGCAGCCTCTTCACGGGTCTTCTTTCCGGCAGCATACCGTACTTTTTCCGGAATCAGGATTTCTTCCCCGTTCTTCTGTACGCGATATACCACAAACTCCTTGGTCAAAGGATTCGGATCTTTCACAACCGTCGTAATGGGATCCTTTTGACCGGTAACGTCTTTTACCTCGCCTTTTTTCCCTGTAATCTTTTCTGTCGGTTCACAGCCCGCCAGCGTCAGCAGCAGGACAAACATCAGCAACATGCTTATTTTTTTCAACATGGTTACGCGCCTCCTGTCCTCAACCGCCGAAATATTCATTTAATCCGTCAAATACAGCTTTGGCAATGGTCTTCTGGAACCACGCGCTGCTGATCAGCTGTTCTTCCCGGTAATTGCTGAGGAAGCCCACCTCCAGCAAAACTGCCGGTATGTAGGAACGCTTGACCACATAAAAGTTTGCCTGCTGCGTTCCCATATTCCGGAGTTTGGACGCTGCAGCCATTTTTTTCTGAATCGCATTACCCAGTTTATAATCGTAACCGGATTTCGGATAATAATAGGTGGCAATGCCGCCAATACTGCGGTTGTTGTTCGCATTGTGATGGATGCTGACAAAGGCGTCCGCCCGGTTGCGGGTACTTACGTTTACCCGCGCCTGCAGTTCGTTTTTAGCCGAAGCATAAGGACCGTATACGTCTTTATCTGACGTACGGGTCATAGATACCAGTGCACCGGCTGATGTCAGATAAGACTTCAGGTAATTGGCGATCTGCAGTGTAGATGTTTTTTCCTTGTTGCCTTTCGGCCCGATAGCGCCAGGGTCCGAACCTCCATGACCCGGGTCGATGGTGATACGCTTGCCCTTCAGTCCACCCGTCGTGGCAAAGTTTATCCGGTTTCCTACCGGGGTAGACGGCCCCTGGGAAGGGCGTATTACCGGACGTCGCACCGAAGTCGCCCCATATTTCATGGAAGCATTGCTCACTTTGTTAGTGGAAACATCCACTACAAGGCGTGGCGGCCTTCCGGTTGAGGCATCCTTTTTCAGGACAAAACTCTTTACGTCCGACCGCTCTACTTTTTTCGTCATGGGTACCCGCACAGTAACACTGTTCTGATCCCTGTCCACCGAATAACTTTTTGCCAGATCGCTTTTGATTGATCCTTTCCGGCCCACTTTGGGGTCCAGTCCGCCTATAACCCTGATTTGCAGCTCTTTACCGTCAGCTACAGAAACATTGTAACGGGCATTTTCCGTCAGATCCACGACCATACGGAGCACATTAAATTTATCCACACCCCAGTTTACATCTGTAACCAGAGCTGCCGCAGACGCTGTACAAGTCACCAACAGGCAGACGGTCCAGACCAAAAATGCAAAAAAACGTCTATGCAAACCGGTACCTCCTTTAAATAACTTCCAATATATATCAAATGCTATAACAATTAATTTTAGCATAAAACATATTTATGTGCAAACCGTTTTCCTGATTGATATATCTGAAGAATGCTGTAAGAAAAAAACTTCGCAGAACCGTCAATGATTGCTCATATCAATTTCTTAATATAATTTCCAGTTATTTTCTCAGAGTTTTCGCGCTTCCGGTAATTTCAGCAACAGTTCGGAAGCTGCCAAGCCCACACTGTCATTTGCTGCAAGTTCTCCAGCAAGGCCGTGGAGATATACGCCTGCCACTGCCGCATCAGCCACGGAAAGTCCCTGTCCGATCAGTGCAGCAATCAGGCCGGTCAATACGTCACCGCTGCCCCCTGTCGCCATAGCCGGTGTTCCGGTCGTATTCAGAAATACGGTCCCGTCCGACAGAGCAATGACTGTAGGTACACCTTTCAAAACGATAACTGCCTGCCACTTTTCCGCATACTGCCGGGCCACTTCCACCCGGTTCTTTTCAATTTCCCCAATCCGAATCCCGGTAATACGGGCCATTTCTCCCGGATGTGGCGTCAGTACTTTTTCCGCCAGCATATGGGATAATATTTCTGTATGATCCCGCAATGCCGTAATGGCGTCCGCATCAATGACGCAGGGAACCGCTGCAGTAACCAGTATATCCCGGACCAGGCTGCCGGCATCTTCCGACACACCAAAGCCCGGACCGACGGCCAGCACATCTGTTTTGTCCAATGCTTCGGAAACTACCTCCAGCGCTTCATCCGCCATCAGCCGATTTTCTGAAACCGGCAGTCCCTTTACCATCACTTCAGTCAGTTTTATCGACAGTATTTCCCTTGTATTTTCCGGAGTCAGCAAGGTGACAAGTCCGGCTCCGCCTTTCACCGCCGCAAAGCTGCTTAAGGCTGCAGCCCCCACGTATCCGTAAGAGCCCGCAATGACCGTCACCCGCCCCATGCTTCCCTTATGGGCGTTTTTCGGACGGTCAGGCAATAATGCCCTTATGTGGTCTTTTGTAACCAAAAGGCAGGCAGGCTCCGCCTCCCGCAACAGCGAAGCAGGCATACCGATATCGGCCACCTGCACCGTGCCAGCATAGGTGGCTCCGGGATACAGATATAGTCCCAGCTTCGGAAGTGCCATGGTCACAGTGACATCCGCCCGCACCGCATTGGCATCGGCCTCTCCTGTATCCGCATTGACGCCGGTAGGTATATCCACCGCCAGAACCCCGCAGGCAGGATGTTTTTCTTTTGCCCGGTTGATACAGCCGCACAGACGCGTAAACAGCGGGCGCATCTTTCCTGAAAAACCTGTACCAAGCAGGGCATCGATAATCAGGTCTGCCTGCATTACCAGGTTCTCAATTTCTGCAAAACGCAGATTATCCTCTGCATCGGCAACCTCCAGCACCGGCGAACCGCAGGCGATATAGTACTGCAATTCATCCGCGGCACTGCCGGAAAGTTCCTCCGCCGTACAGGCCAAAACCAGTGTAACATCCGCTCCCCGGTTATGAAGCCAACGCCCTGCGCCGCTGCCGTCGCCGCCGTTATTGCCTTTTCCCGCAAAAATAACAACTTTTCTATGACAGCAGCAACCTGACATTCTTTCTGCCGCATCCGCCACAGAGCGGCCTGCATTTTCCATCAGCACCAGACCGGGGATACCGATTTCCTCCTCGGCAGCCCGATCCAGCCGCCTCATCTCCTCTGCCAGTAAAATATGCATAGGCAGGCCTCCTGTCTTTATTACTTACTATCAGGAAAAGACATTGAAAGCACGGAAAAGATTGCTCCTGGCTTTTCCTTACCTCTAAACTATCCTTATTCCAACACTACCACTGCCATTGCAGTGGCGGCGGTGTGACTGAGAGTAAGATGGATTTTTTTTACGCCAAGCTTGTCTATGTATGCTGCATAAAAGCCGGTGATGTGTAGTTCGGGCTTGCCGAGTTCATCGTTCACTACAAAAATTTCTGTGAGCTGTCCGCTGCCACGGAGCCCTGTACCGATTGCCTTCAAAAACGCTTCTTTTGCCGCAAATCGGGCAGCATAGCTTTGGGCTTTATCTCCATGGGAACCAGTGCAGTAAGCAAGCTCTTCCGGCGCAAAGACCCGTTCTTTAAAGCCTTTTCGGGCTATGGCTTTTTCTATTCGTTCTACATCTGCCAGATCGCAGCCGATTCCAAGCATTTATATCTCCATTTCTGTCCGGAAAAGACTTAACCAACATGGAAAAGATTACTTCTGTCTTTTCCTGACCACATATAATTACTCTTTTGTTTTATCGGCCACTTCCTCCGCAGTGGTTTCAATAGTTTCTGTAACGTCTTCTACTTTTGCTTTTGCTCTTTCAGCAACATCTTCCACTACTTCTTCGGCTTTGTCTGCAGCGGTCTCAACATTCTCTGCGGCAGCTTTTGCAGCGGCTTCCGCTTTTTCCGCTGCATCCCGGGCTGCCAGCTCAGCTTCTTTGGCTTTGGCTTCGGCCTGTTCCGCAGCTACTTTTTCTGCTTCCGCTTCCGCCGCCATGCCCTGGGCATCGAACTTCTGGCTGGAGCCGTAGTTGTACACAGCAATTTCTTCCGCATCATACTGTTTGCCTAACGCAATGGCGATGGCTTCCGTCTGCGCTTTATCCTTCACATAAACATTCATGAAGAACGGATCGTCGGAAATCACATAGTCCGCCGCATCACTGTACACATACAGTTTGCCCCCATCCTCACTATAGGTCTTTACCTGTTTTTCAATGGGATAATTCTTTTTATTGTCATACAAACCGGTGATGCCATCTGCCAGATGTACCATCTCAATGCGTTTTTCCTTTCCAAACGTGTAAATCTTCTTGCCGGACGGTTCTCCGCTCTTTGTGGTAGGAACAACTCCCGCAGCCTGCCTGGCAAACTCTTCTGCTTTCTTCTTTGCGGAGTCAAACACATCCTCGGCAGTCATATTGTTTTCTTTTAAATACTTTTTCCCTAATTTGTATGCTACATAGCAGACCACGCCTGCAGCCAGAATTTTTTTCATTTTTCCCATGATTAAAGCCTCCCTGCTTTCCGGTTAATTGATCTGATTCGAATCAGGAAAAGAATGTTACAAACCGTCAATAATTACTTATTATTTTCCTAACGTATTCATTGAAAAAATATATATACGGATTCATTTTATTTTATCATAAAGGGAGAATGCAATAAACTACTTAATTTAAGTATTTCTAAATTATTTTTAAAAAAGAACACAAAAAAGACATAATACAGTTAATCGTTTTCAACAATACAAAACAAAAAAGAACCGCGCAAAAAGAAAAGATTTCCTTTTCATTTTGCGGCAGTTCTCAAACCGAAATAAACCATTTTGTGATGCACGAAAGCCTGTTAAATCAAAAGTCACTTCACATCAATGCTGCCGTTGTTCACATAAATCTCCACGCTGTCCCCGGCTTTGATTTCGCCGTTGACGATCTTCTTGGACAGCACATTTTCCACGCTGTGTACGATCAGGCGTTTCAGCGGACGAGCCCCGAACTGGGGATCAAAGCCTTCCTTAGCTAGCAAAGCCGCAGCTTCGTCCGTGCATGTCAGTTTGATTTCCAGCTGCTTGTTTACCCTGTCGCCCAGTTCCTTCAGAATCAGTTTCACAATGTCCTTGATCTGGTCAGGCTGCAGCGCTTTGAATGTCACGATGTCGTCCACGCGGTTCAGAAATTCCGGACGGAACCGGGTCAGCAGCAGCTGCCGCACCGCTTCACTGTCCAGCGCTTCTTTGGCTTCCATGATCCGCTGGCTGCCGATGTTACTGGTCATGATGATCAGCGTGTTCTTAAAGTCTACGCTGCGGCCCTGGCCGTCCGTCAGCCTGCCATCGTCCAACACCTGCAGCAGTGCATTGAACACATCGGGATGGGCTTTTTCAATTTCATCAAACAGGATGACAGAATACGGATGACGGCGCACCGCTTCTGTCAGCTGGCCGCCTTCGTCATAACCCACATAACCGGGAGGTGCACCGATCAGGCGGGATACCGTGTGCTTCTCCATGTATTCGCTCATGTCGATGCGGATCATGTTCTTCACATCGTCAAAAAGGACTTCCGCCAGCGTCTTGGCCAGCTCGGTTTTGCCCACGCCGGTGGGTCCCAGGAAGATGAAGGAACCGATGGGACGGTTGGGGTCCTTGATGCCGGCACGGGCACGGATCACCGCATCCGCCACGGCCTTCACCGCTTCATCCTGGCCGATGACATGCTCATGGAGAGTTTCTTCCAGGTGTACCAGTTTCTCCCGCTCCCCGGTGCCAAGCCGCTGTACAGGAATCCCGGTCCAGGTGCTGACTACCCGGGCGATATCGTCCTCGTCCACTTCTTCTTTCAGCAGGGCATTATCGCCGCCGGACTGTTTTTCCAACTCCTGCAGCTGTTTCTGCAGTTCCGGCAGGCGGCCGTATTTCAGTTCTGCCAGCTTGTTCAGGTCGTAGTCCCGCTCCGCCTTTTCCATTTCCTGTTTTACGGCGCCGATTTCTTTTTTCACTTCCCGCACCTTGACGATGCCGGCCTTTTCGTCATCCCAGCGCTTGATCAGGGCCGCATTCTCTTCCCGCAGTTTGGCCAGCTGTTCCTGCAGTTTGACCAGACGGTCTGCGGACCCGGGGTCATCCTCTTTCTTTAAAGCCTGCTCTTCAATTTCCAGTTGCAGAATCTTGCGTTTGCTTTCATCAATTTCCGTCGGGGAAGAATCAATCTCCGTACGGAGCCGGGCCGCTGCCTCATCTACCAGGTCGATGGCTTTGTCCGGCAGGAACCGGTCATTGATATAACGCTGGCTTAGCACGGCAGCAGCTACCAGAGACGCATCTTTGATTCTCACCCCGTGATGGTTTTCATAGCTTTCTTTCAAACCGCGCAGGATGGAAATGGTATCCTCCACGCTGGGCTCGTTGACCATGACAGGCTGGAAACGGCGCTCCAGGGCACTGTCCTTTTCAATATATTTGTGATACTCATTCAGGGTAGTGGCGCCGATACAACGCAGCTCACCCCGGGCCAGCATGGGCTTCAGGATGTTGCCGGCGTCCATGGAACCTTCCGCTGCGCCGGCGCCGACCACCGTGTGCAGCTCATCAATGAACATGACGATCTGCCCGGCGCTGTCCGCCACAGCCTTCAGTACCTTCTTCAGCCGTTCCTCAAATTCGCCCCGGTACTTGGCCCCGGCTACCAGGGCAGCCAGGTCCAGCGCATACAGCGTTTTATTCTTCAGGCTTTCCGGCACGTCCCCGGCCACGATTCGGCGGGCCAGTCCTTCCACGATGGCGGTCTTCCCTACGCCCGGTTCCCCGATGAGCACCGGATTGTTCTTTTTCCGGCGACTCAGGATCTCAATGGTACGGCGAATCTCGTCGTCTCGGCCGATCACCGGGTCCAGTTTGCCCTGTCGGGCTCTTGCCGTCAGGTCCTGCCCGAATTTTTCCAGCGTCTTCTTGCTTTCATCATTGGCGGAACTGTTCAGGTAATGCTCATATAGTTTTTCAATCTTGTTGCTGTCGATACCGTACTTTTTAAACAGCGCCGTAACATCGCTGCTGCCGTCGCTTGCCAAAGCAGAGACCAGATGACCCACCGTCACGTTTCCCTGTCCCGCCTTGCGGAGTATGATGCCGTTGACCCGCGCAAAGTCCGAACTCATGAGCAGCTGCCGGTCCTGTCCTTTAACAGAAGGAATACGGCTTACCAGGGCCCTCGCTTCATTCGCAAATGTGTTTTCATCTACTTTAAACGTCTGCAACAAAAACTTAAAAAAGTCATCACTGCACAGTGCCAGCAAGAGGTGCGCGCTGGTCACTTCCTGGTTGTAGTTCATTAAAGCCTGCTGCTGTGCCGCTTCAATGATGGCTTTAACTTCATCGGTATAGTTTTCGTTCATATGTATCACTCCAATCTTCGACTAAATCTATTTAAATTTTAATAACAAACCATTTTAAAAGTTTCTGACAGAATCTGTTTTTTCTTAAAAAACTTTTGGCGTATTGCACTTTAATTTATATAAACATAAGAAAATACTTTGTTTTTATGCTATAATTAATTATTGAACATTCGCCACTTATTACTTTAGTTTTGTGAGGTTATATCATGAGAACCAATGTCATCGCCTATCGCCTTTTTGACGTAGCCGACGAGATCAACCTTGACCAGGTACAGGCCCTGTGGCACAGCCGCAACAAGATTTCATCCCGCCTGCGCCTGGACCGCATTTCCACTAAATCCATTACCTTCCACGATCCGCCTGTGCTGGTGGAACTGGGGTACCATGAAATGACAATCGGCGGCGTGGAATATCTGGTTGAGGTAAAGGCCCGCATCCAAGACCTGGGGGTTATCTGTATCCTCTTCAACATTCCGCCTGAAGAAGATATCACCTATCAGGAATACCTGAAACTGGTGCTGGCCGTTGAAGAACTGCCGGACGAAGCATTCCGGCGCTTCCTGGACGCGACCATGGAAACCATCGGTCCCGCCTGCACCAACCAGAATATTTCCGGTTACGATGAAGACTTCGTGGTGTACTATTTCCAGGATCCCATTCCCGGCGACTGGGATATCGTGCCCTTCCTGTTGAAGGATGCGAACCCGGTCAACGAAGAGACACGGGAATCCACACTGGCCAACCGTTTCTCCTACGCAGACGACATAGCGTATCTGGCCTGGGACAGCGCCGTGGTCTACGACCCCACCGGCAGCATGGACATTCCCGACCTGCTGGAATTTGCCAACGCCCAATATCTGGAACTGCGCTATTATGACAACTTCCTAAACCACGCCATCGACAAGACGTACGATGTAATCGAAGATAAAGAAAATCTGAAAAACATCGACATCTTCCGCAACATGCGCGATGAACTGCTGGAAACCATGGCGGATGTCAGCAGCCTGACCAGTAACATCACCAACGCGCTGCTGGTCACCGAAGATATTTTCTATGCCAGGGTATACACGCGGTATATGAAACTGCTGAAAGCATCCGTCTGGCAGGAAAACATTGAACGGAAGATGCAGGTACTGCAGCGCTGCTACAACATGTTGAACGAAACGGTTACCAGCCATCACATGGAGCAGATGCGAAAGTACAACATCACGCTTCTGGCTGTCATCGCTCTCATTTTATTGGGCATTGCCATCTTTAAGTGATTATTAGCAGTCTCACAGGAAGAGTGCTAATCCGTTGCCAAAATAAAAGGCAGATATAAGAGTCCCCAAAACGGGGGCTCTTTTCTTTTGCCTAGTATCATTATAATATATAAAGTCAAAAAGTCAAACGTTTTTTTTAACGTTTGCCAATTTTTTTCAGATTGTTTACAAATAAATTTTATAAATTCAATTTACTTCTTCATCGTCTTCATCCACTTCGTAAACGTCTTATTCACCGCTTTGCGGGCCATTAACTGTTCCGCGGCCAAATCACCCAGAAGGTAGCCTCCCTGCCGTGCTGCCAGCACGGTGTTGGACTTCAGCAGTTCAGCCGGAATTGATTGGGCCAGACTGCTCACCGCAAATAGTTCTGACATGGCTTCACCCAGTTTCTCCAGTTTCTTCCGGCTTTCTTTGTTCAAGTCTGTCAGTTTGCTGATTTCATTGGCTTTGACCAAATAATGAAATTCTTTGCCGAGACGGTTCACAGTGATGTAACCCGGTTCCTGCAGCCGAATCTTCTTGCCTTTTTTCTCCGGCACCGGGTTTCCCACTACCATGGCGCTGGCCTTTTCCGTCTCTGCTTGTTTTTCCCGGCTCATTGCGTTTTCAATCTTTTCAAGAATATCTTTAACACGAACCTGCAACAGCTGTCCCGTCTGCAGATACTCTTCCGCTTTCCAGCCCGCGCCTTCCATGGCGGCCCATAAGGAAAAGACGATGACAGAATAGATCCCGGCCAATATCTGACGCTGAACCTCATCCCCGACTTCCTCGATCCTGTTTTCCAGGATGCGTGTAACCTTATCTACGCCAAGGCGTCCGTCCGCCAGTTTGAGCAAACTCTTCCATCTTTTCAGCAACGCTTTGGTATCCCGCAGTTTATATAACAGACGCAGCGCCCCCTGCAAATTAGCCTGCATCCCAGCGCTGCTATCCATCACTGGCTGCAGCCAGTAAAGTACTTCCTGCATCCTCTCAAAGCAGGGCAGGAAAATACGATCTGCCTCTGCCTGCAGGTTACCGCAGTCCGCAAACACATTCTGTTCTTCCAGAATAGCCGTACCACACTGGTAAAACAGCTTCTTATATTCTTCGCAATAACTGTTTTCCCAATCAATATCCGTCAGCTTACGGCTTCCCTCCGGTTCCAGTTTGTCCAATAATGCCAGGCCACGCGCATATTTACTCCGAGATTCCGTAAACACAGGAACCTCCGTTGCTATCTTTGAAGTATAAGCCAGGAGGTCAGCCAAAGAACCTTCTTTCAACTCCAGTTCTACTTCGTCGATGGTCTCCTTCTTACCACCGGCCGAAATGAATCCCTGATCGACAGCCATTTCCACCAATGTCTCTTTCGTCACCTGCAGGAGTCGTATTTCCCGTTTCACCCGTACCGTGAAAAGCTTTTCGATTTGGGCCGTTCCCAGTAATCCATCAAAATCCACCTGCAAACCGCATGCATTAAAAACAGAGAGATCCGGTTTCCCGTTCTTCACCGGCACATTGTATTCCTGGCGCTCTGTCAGACCTGCTGCAGCCGTTTTGCGCAGTTTGATCGTGGCTTCGTATTTCTTCCCATTCTGTCGCACGCGGTAAGCAATACCCGCCTGTTGCAGCAGCAGGTCACGGGTATCAAAATAAATGTTGACCAGCTTCATTGTTTTATGGCTGCCCTTCTTTGTTCTTTTGGCAACCAGAGGGGACGCCACCAGCGCCTTTACATCTTTCTTGGCTATCAGTAATTTGATTTCCGTTTCCATATTGTTCTGCATATTACTCCCCAGTCTGCCGGTGCATCCTGCCGACACAAGTACATCATAAAAAAGACAAATTGTATATTCACGTTCACGCAACTATTATATAACTTTTATGATTATTCTTTCAAGCGCTTCCGTTCCCCGCCAAAATACCAGAATGCCAGGGGAATGCCAAAAGCAATGACCAACAGGCATATGGAAACGCCGAGGCCGGAATTCCCGCCCAGGGCATCTCCTAACACATTATAGGCTACTGCACCCGGCAGTATTCCAATCAACGTAGTAACCGCAAAAGTTACGAAACGCATCTCTGTACAACCGGCTACCAGGCTGATTACATCGTAAGGAAACAATGGCACTGTACGGAGCCACAACATACGCTGGAAATTTTTCGTGCTGTCTGAAAGATACTGATGGATACGGCCGCCCCACTTGCCCCCGTGCAAATCCAGAAATTCACTGCCGATACCCGTACGGGACATAAAAAACAGCAGTACCGCACTGCCTAACCCGCCTGCAGTCAGACAGGGAATTCCGATTACCGGCGGAAACAGGATTCCTGCTGCTACGTTCAACAGCAGACCGGGGAGCAGAAGCAAGGGCCGTACAATATACAACAATACATAAGCTGCCGGTCCCCATAACCCAAAACCCGTAACCCACTGACGTACATCTTCCACCGATTTTGGATGGAATACTCCCGGTAAACGCCAGAGCACAACAATGATACACAAATAAATAACCAGCAGCAACGCATGACGGTGCATGCGTAAAAAGAATAATAATTTATCATTCATACACGAGATTCCCATTTTAAAGTTATCGATCCCACAACAACGTTGCGGTATCGTTTTCATAATTTCGCCCTTGTTTCGTCTATTATAACCCATACCCTCAAAAAGTAAAAACAAAAAGCGTGCAAGTAGTAAACAAAATCTTTGCACGCCATTATATGTTCGCAACCGTTTTAAGAATCTTTACCGCTTACTTTTTCTTTTTTCCAAGATACGCTTCTTTAATCACTTCGTTTTCCAGCAGTTCCCTGCCACTGCCTTCCATCTTAATCCGTCCTGTTTCCAGTACGTAAGCATGGTGGGCCACCTTCAGAGCCATGTTGGCGTTCTGCTCTACCAGTAGTACGGTGGTTCCACTTTCGTTGATGCGCCGGATAATATTAAAAATATCTTTGATAACCAAAGGTGCCAGACCTAAAGAAGGTTCATCCATCATAATCACTTTGGGGCGGCTCATAAGGGCGCGTCCTAAGGCCAGCATCTGCTGCTCGCCACCGGAGAGGGTACCGGCCATCTGCCAGTTCCGTTCTTCCAACCGGGGGAACAGTTCATAGATCCGTTTGATATCCTTGACGATGTCCTCTTCATCTTTGCGAAGATAGGCGCCGATGCGCAGGTTTTCCAGCACAGTGAGGTTGGGGAACACCCGCCGTCCTTCCGGTACCAGGGTAATGCCCCTGGACACGATGTGCTGGCTGTTCAGGCCTTTTAAGTTTTCTTCATTGTATTCCACAGAACCGCTCTGGGGCTTCACCAGTCCCATGATGGTACGCAGCAGCGTGCTTTTCCCGGCTCCGTTAGCTCCAATCAGGGTGACGATCTGCCCGTCCGGCACATCTACGGAGATGCCTTTCAGGGCTTCAATGCCGCCGTAAGCCACAACCAGGTCTCTGACTTTAAGCATCTTCATCCTCCCCCAAGTACGCCTTAATGACTCGTTCGTTATTCTGTATTGCCGCCGGGTCACCGGTTGCGATGGTGGTACCGAAATCCAGCACATAAATTCGGTCAGAAATTTCCATGACCAGATCCATGTGGTGCTCAATCATAAAAATGGTCAGGTTGAAACGGTCACGAATCTGCCGGATAAAATCAGTCAGCTCATCCGTTTCCTTCGGATTCATGCCCGCCGCCGGTTCGTCAAGCAACAGAAGCTGCGGCTCCGTAGCCAGCGCCCTTACAATTTCCAGATAACGCTGCTTGCCGTAAGGTAAGCTGCTGGCTTTTTCGTTTCGAACATCCCACAGGTTAACGTCTTTTAACAAACGTTCCACGTCGGCCCGCATGGCTTCTTCTTCTTTTTTGTAGCCGGGCAGGCGGAACGTAGCCGCCAGGAAGTTGGATTCCAGATGCAAATGCTTGGCAATGAGCACATTTTCATACACACTTAAATCTTTGAACAGGCGGAT
Source organism: Succiniclasticum sp. (assembly GCF_056977735.1). NCBI lineage: Bacteria > Bacillati > Bacillota > Negativicutes > Acidaminococcales > Acidaminococcaceae > Succiniclasticum > Succiniclasticum sp. The sequence continues at coordinate 37,567 of NZ_DBMCWA010000009.1, read as the reverse complement.
ATTCTGGAAGGTACGTGCAATCCCCAACTGTGCAATTTCGCTGGGTTTTTTGCCGGTAATGTCAATTTCAGTTCCTTCTGCCGGCGAGTAGATGACACGGCCTTTGGTAGGTGTGTACACGCCGGTGATATCGTTAAATGCCGTGGTCTTACCAGCGCCGTTAGGTCCAATAAGGGCAATGATTTCATGCTCTTTTACTACAATGTTTAAATCATTGACGGCAATGACGCCGCCAAACTGCATGGTTACATGCTCGGTACGCAATACAGTCCGGATCATTTACCCTGCACCCCCTTTTTACGGAAGCCTGCCAGCGGGTGCTTCACAAAACTGATGATTTTTTCCCAGGTCAGTTCGTTAGTGCCCATGATGCCACGGCGCCAGAACAGTACGCAGACCATCAGCAGGATGGAGAACACCACCATGCGCAGGCCCGGTCGGAACAGGGGGATAGCTATGCCCATAAGCTCCATCGGTTCGTCAAAGAGGCGCAGGTATTCCAGGCCCGCAGTGACGATGATGGCGCCGAACATACTTCCGGTGACGGAACCCATGCCGCCCAGCACGATGATCAGCAGGAAATTGTAAGTTAATGTAAATAAGAAGTTTTTGGGATCTACGGTACCCAGCAGAGCGCCGTACAGACCACCACCGATGCCGGCAAAGAAAGCACTGACCATAAAGGCCAGATTCTTGTGGTAGAACAGACTGATACCCATGGCTTCCGCCGCGATTTCATCTTCCCGGATGGCTTTGAAAGCCCGGCCGTAGGAAGAGTTCAGCAACAGTGTGATAAGCACGTAGGAGATGGCTGCGGCCATAAAAATGTACCGTACATCGTTCAGGGGCGGGATGTTCTTTATACCCAAAGCCCCGTTGGTAATACTGGTTGCATTGGTGATAACGATGCGGATTATCTCAGAAAATCCCAGCGTGGCAATGGCCAGATAGTCGCCCCTAAGCCGTAATACCGGGGTACCGATGATACCGGCCACAAAGGCTGCCAGCACACCGCCTAAAATCAGCGCCATCCACAGGGGCATATAAACATTGACAAGATGGGGATTCATGGGGACGGCGTAAAATACGTCCGCCCGCAGTTCCACCGGCACCGTGAAGATGCCAACCATATAGGCGCCGATGGCCATAAAACCGGCCTGGCCCAGAGAGAACTGACCGGCAAACCCGTTGGTCACGTTCATGGACAGCCCGATGATGGCGTAAACGAGGCACAGATTGATAATCCGCCGTACGTAGGAGTTAACTTCCGCCTGAACAAAGCATGCCACACCGAAGAGAATGACGAGGGCGGCAATGGTGAGCATGATATTTCGCTTATTATTCATGATTACACCTTCTCCGTCATTTTCTCGCCTAATAAACCGGTGGGTTTATAGAATAAAATCAAAAGCAGCATGATGAAAGCAAAGGCGTCCCGGTAGCCGGAGAACTGGGGGAAGAAAGCCACAATCAGAATTTCGCCCAAGCCCAGGATGAAGCCGCCGATAACTGCGCCTTTGATATTACCGATACCGCCCACCACCGCTGCAATGAAGCATTTCAGGCCCGGCATAACACCCAGATACGGAGTAATACCCGGGTAACGGATACCCCACATAATGGCGCCGATAGCAGCCAGGGCAGAGCCTATGGCAAAGGTGATGGAGATGATGTTGTCGATGTTGACACCCATGACCCGGGCAATTTCATAGTCCTTGGACACAGCCCGCATGGCCATGCCGGTCTTGGTATGGTTGACGATGTGCAGCAACAGGAACAGGCAGGCCAATGTTACGACCGGAATGAACAGGCAGATAGCCTGGACCTGTATGCCATTGAGATCAATCATACTGGACAGAAAAGGAATATCCGGGAAATGCAGGGGACGTCCGCTGAAAAGATAGTTAGCCAGATTCTCCAGCAGGAAAGAGGCGCCGATGGCCGAGATCAGCACGGAGTTTTTCGGCGCGTCCCGCAGGGGACGGTAGGCTGAACGTTCTATAATCACCCCAAGCAGGGCTGTAGCAGCAATTGTTAAGATAAAGGTAAGATACCAGGGAATATGGAATGTCGTAATGCCGAACAAAGCAAAATAACAGGCCATCATGACGATATCCGCATGGGCGAAATTGATCATCAGCAGTATGCCGTACACCATGGTATAACCGATGGCGATAAGGGCATACAGGCTGCCCAGGGAAATACCGTTCACCATATGCTGGGCAAAACTTACCGCAGTCATGTTGGTTATAGCTTGAAAAAGCTCCATATATGTTGCACCTCAAACAGAACGGTACGCCGGTTCATACAAATGACTGCCTGACGCCGAAACGCAGGCACGCGGAACCGGTGTACTCAAAAATACCTGCTTCCCCCGCGGGGAGGGAAGCAGGGCAAAAACGGGAATTAAACTGATGAATTTGTAAGCGAACTGATTATTTTGCTTTCAGATCTTCGGGGTTAACCATGTCAATGAAGCTGAATTTACCATCTTTTACAGTCTTGATAACCGCGGACTTGATGGGATCGCCGTCAGCGTTCAGCGTGGTCTTGCCGGTTGTGGTTTCCAGGTCTTTGGTAGCCGCAATGGCTTCACGGATCTTCACGCTGTCATCTACACCGGCTTTCTGCATAGCATTCAGAGCGATCAGGTAAGAGTCGTATGCCAGGGCTGTCAAACCACCAGGCTGTTCACCCTTGTATTCTTTGGCATAGGCTTCCAGGAATTTCTTGGCCTCCGGGGTCGCAGCCTTGGTACTGTCAAATGCGCTGGAGAAAGCTACGCCGTCAACTTCCTTGCTGCCAACATTAACAAAGTCCTGGGTTTCCCAGGTATCGCCGCCCAGGAAGGGGGCTTTGATACCCAGCTGGCGGGCTTGTTTAATCAGCAGGGCGGATTCGGTGAAATTGCCGGGCGCGAAGATAGCGTCCGGGTTCTTGGCTTTCAGGTTGGTGAGCTGTGCGCTGAAGTCTTTGTCGCCGGTCTGATAGTTAGCAATTTCAACTACACTGCCTGCGCCGGCCAGTTTTTCAAAAGCTTCTTTGAAGAATTTTGCCAGACCTACAGAGTAGTCATTGGACACTTCCTGTACGATGGCAACCTTTTTGGCGCCTTTCTTGAAGGCATAGTTAGCCATAACGGTACCCTGGAACGGATCGATAAAGCAGGCGCGGAAGTAATAGTCGTTACCTTTGGTAACCTGGGGGTTGGTGCAGCTGGTGCCGATAGCCGGAACCTTGCTGTCTTTTACGATGTTACCGGCTGCCATAGCCAGGGAAGAACCGTAGGTACCCAGGATTACTTTAACTTTGTCTTTTTCAATTAAGCGCGCCGCTACGTTTGCAGCTTCCGCTTTGTCGGATTTGTTATCGGCAATAACCAGTTCAATCTTTTTGCCGTTGATTTCAGGATGCAGCTTGTTAGCCAGTTTGATACCGCGCAGTTCCAATTCGCCGCCGGCTGCATTATCGCCGGTCAGGGGCAGGAACACGCCGACTTTTACAGTGCCGGCTGCCGCCGGTTTTTTCTCGTCGGCTTTCTTTTTATCTCCGCCGCCGCAACCTGCTACCAGGCTCAGGGCTACTGCAGATGCTAATAATGCAGATACAAACTTTTTCATTTGAAACACTCCTCCTTCATGTTTTAACACAAATATAGCGAAGCAGTTTAAAACCGGCTTGCTTCTTTTGACATACGTGCATTATAGCACTTTTGTCCACTCATGGCAACACCGCAAAAAGTGTAATAATAATAGCCAAATTTTACATATAACGAAAGTATATAAATAAATAAGAAACATTTTCCATTCTTTAATGGAATATTTTTTACTATTTTAGTACGCATCAAAAATACTTTTACCAAAACGCATCGTGTACATGTCCATTTCACAAATACAAATCTTTTTGTTTTTTTACATAAAAATTTATCATTTTACGATAAAAATAAAAAAAGCAGCAGAATACATTTTCCTGCTGCCATGCTGTATGTAATATTATTTATTCTGATTATTTCTTCTTTCCTTTAAATAACCGGTTTGCATAATCCACTGCAGCCACCGCGTCCGGTGCATAACCGTCTGCGCCGATTGAGTCTGCATACTCCTGGGTCATCACCGCGCCGCCGACCAGAATTTTCGTATCAGCCTTTTTACGAAGTGCATTGATAGTATCTTCCATGGCAGCTACGGTAGTAGTCATCAGTGCCGTTAGCCCTACCAGCTTTGCATGATGTTTTTCCACGGCTTCCACCACGGATTCGGCAGGCACATCTTTCCCAAGATCTACCACATGGTACCCATAATTTTCCCACAACACCTTGACAATGTTTTTTCCTATGTCATGAATGTCGCCTTTCACTACGGCCAGCACGATGGTATCGTTTGGAGTGCCTTCCATGGTTGCGTTTTTCTTTATCTCTTTTTTCAATTCATCAAATGCCGCCTTAGCCGCATCCGCCGCCATCAGAAGCTGGGGCAGAAACAGTGTCTTTTTACCAAAGCCTTCCCCTACCGTGTTAAGTGCCGGAATAATAAATTGATTGATGATTTCCAATGGTACCCTGCCTTCTCCCAGCAGTTTTTTCACAGCTTTACCGCTTTGTTCCACAAGACCCCTCACAACAGCGTCGTACAGAGTATATTCGGACACTGTCACTGCCGTCTGATTTTTCGACACATCGGTATACCGGGCAACAAAAGCTTTACATCCGGTATCCGCTCCGTTTAATGCGCAATAAGCATACCATACTTCCATCATACGCCCGCTCTGGGGGTTCATGATAGCGGAAGACAGCCCGGCTGCCAGAGAAATGGCAAAAAACGCACTGTTCACCGCATCCCTGTTGGGAAGGCCAAAAGATATGTTGGATACTCCCATCACCGTATGGATTCCTCTGGCTTTCATCGCTTTGATCACCGCAATATCGACGGCGGGGTTGCGGCTGTCCGTACTCACTGTCAGAGCCAGGGGATCAATGAGGATATCCTTTGACGCAATACCATATCGGGCTGCTGTTCTGATTATTTTTTCCGCAATGGCCAGACGCCCTTCTGCCGTGACAGGTATACCGGTTTCATCCAGACACAGACCTACGACCGCCGCGCCATATTTTTTTGCCAGAGGAAACACGTTCTCCATGGATTCCTGCTTTCCGTTCACAGAGTTCAGCAATGGTTTTCCATTATACAGGCGCAGGGCTTTTTCCATGGCTTTATAATCAGAAGTATCAATTTCCAGCGGTACGGATGTAACGGACTGTAAAGCCTTCACTGCTTCAGTTAAGGTTTCTGTTTCATCAAGACCTGGAAGGCCCGCGTTCACATCCAAAATATGGGCGCCGTTGTCCAGCTGTTCCAGTCCCAAACGGCAGATGTAGTCCATGTCCCCGTTACGCAGCGCTTCTTTTAATAAAGGTTTACCCGTAGGATTAATTCGCTCCCCGATGAGAACCGGCACCCTGTCAAAATACACCGGGGCACCATAGCCAGTAACTGCGGTGACGGAATGTTTTGGAACGCCATCCCGTTCCGCTTGTTTCTGATAATATGCAGAAACCGGCAGCAACCCCTGCGTCCGTTCTGTCAGCAAATGAATGTAGTCCGGATCCGTTCCGCAGCAACCGCCCAGCACCGCACCGCCTTCGCGGTACACTTCCAGCATAAAGTCCGCAAACTCTTCCGGACCGGTAGTAAAGACGGTTTTCCCGTCCTTTTCCACCGGAAGCCCTGCATTGGGGTTGGCAATCAGGGGCAAGTTCGTAACCGCCCTTGCCCGAGGCATCAGCTTCGCCACAAGGTCCGGTCCCAGTCCGCAGTTAAAGCCAACAGCTTCCACGCCTAACCCTTCCGCCAAAAGTACCGCCGTTTCCACATCCGCCCCGTTCAACAGAATACCATTCTTATCAAAAGTAAAAGTAATAAAAACAGGCAGGCAGCTGTTTTCTTTTGCCGCCAGAATGGCTGCTTTGGCTTCGTAGGTATCACTCATAGTCTCTACAAGGACCAGATCCGCCCCAGCTTTTACACCGGCCCGTACCACTTCCGCATACAAAGAAACAGCCTCCTCAAACTGCAAATCCCCGTAAGGCGCCAGCAGTTTTCCCGTAGGCCCCAGATCAAGTGCGGCAAATTTCTTTTCTTCAGACATTTCAGGCACAGACGCAAAGGCCGACCTGATGTTCCGGAATGCTGCCAGTACTACATCTTCCACCGAGCAACCGGAACCTTTCATTTTTAAGGCATTGGCGCCAAACGTATTGGACTTCAGGATATTGGCCCCTGCCCTCACATAACTGGCATGGATTCCAGACACGATATCACCGTGGGTAATATTCCATACCTCCGGCAGTTCACCTGGCATCATCCCGGCGGCCTGCAGGCGGGTTCCCATGGCCCCATCAAAATATAGAATTTCACGTCCTAACAAATCAAGGATCGCCATCTTTTATTCCTTCCGCCTGAACTCGCAGTTTACTTTGCTGCAGTTTCGGCATTTATTTCGTTCTGTACTCCTATTGCAGGAGAATTCCCATTTATCCCCTTCTGCGAATCCATTCACATCCGCAGCTTCCACAACCGCCATGACCGCTGTCACGGATTTCACCGGAGCCATCATACAGCTTTCCGTCAGTGTCAAACCGATGGTATGGGCACAATCCAGCACAGGAAACAGGATTTTCTGCTCCTCCAGGGCCCAATCCCCGTAACCCGGTGAAAACCGCCATTTCAGCCTCTGCCCTTCCGGAAGTTCTTTCTGCAGTTCCCGGCAACAGTCATCGCAGTACGTTTCAATAAGGGCAGCCGCCACGGCCTGGCCTGCCCCGGCCACTGCCACACTGGTCAGCGCCATGCGCCGCAAGGCAACATCTACGCGGCTCCCCAGTGTTGCCCCAAAAAGGTACAGTGATTTCGCGTCTCCCACATACCGGGCCAGCGCCCTGCTGTGAAACACCGTGCCGTTATCCAGCAAAACAATGGACGGAACCGAACTATCCTTCTCGCACCCAATGTGACACCCAAATTTCTTCACCGTGTACCTGGGCTGAAGTTCGTTGCGCATCTTTTCATAGGCAGCGTCAACAGCCGTTTCCGCCTGTATATCACCCAATTGTGCATGAAAGTAGCGCAATGCTTCCTTTTTGTTAAAAAAGATAATAACATCTGACATAATAACATCTGACATAATTATTGTATAAAAGGCTGACGCAATCAGGACTTGCTTCACCTTTACCTTTTTTACTTTACCGTTTTACAATACAGGAAAGATTATCCAATATCCCTCCGATAATATCCGGCTTGTTCATAGTATAGACATGTACGTCCATAAACCCGTTGGCCAGAAGATCCAGCACCTGGGCCACAGCATAATTGATACCTGCCTGTTTCATCGCCTCCGGGTCATTCCCATATTTTTCTACAATAGCGCGGAACCGCAACGGCAGTTTGGTACCGCTCAGCTTACAAATATGCTGAATCTGCTTCGCATTGGTCACGGGCATCACACCTGGCACTACCGGTACCGTAATGCCATGGGCCAGCAGCCGATACATATAATTATACATCACATCGTTGTCGAAAAACATCTGGGTTACCAGAAACTCCACACCATTATCCACTTTAATCTTCAGCTTTTCAATATCATCATTGAGGTTAGCACTTTCTGGATGACCTTCCGGATAGCAGGCACCACCTACACAGAAATCACCAAAAGACTTGATTTTTTTTGCAAGGTCGCTGGCATGCTGATACTCTGCATGTTCCAATGTTTGTCCCTCCGGCAGGTCACCACGCAAAGCCAAAATATTATCAATACCATTTGTCCGCATCTGTTCCAAAACAGCTTCGATACTACTTTCGTCTGCATTGATACAAGTCAGATGCGCCATGGAAGGCACACCGCATTTTTTTACCTCAGCGGCAACAGCTACTGCCTGACCTACATTGGAACCGCCAGCTCCGTAAGTCACACTGATGAAAGAAGGCCCCTTCTCCGCAATGGTATGGACGATTTCGAGCGCATTAGCCAATTCTGTACCTTTCTTGGGCGGAAATAATTCGCACGAAATTCCGGCACGCCTTTCTTTTAAATGGTCTATAATCTTCATGACAGTCCCCCCTTTTCGTCATGTGTTAACGTAGTATTATCATAATTTTAACAGAAAGTCCTCTTTTTTTCAGAATCAGAGGGGAAAAAATTTTTATAATAGCAAAACCATGATATAACTGTTTCAGATATAACAAAAGTGCCGGATACCCCTTTTCATCAGACAAAGTATGAAAAGAAAGAATCCGGCACCGATTTCTTCTCTTTACCAACGCAAATTCATTTTGTGCAGTATTGTCCCTGATTCAGAAAACCGCTAGATTTGAATTTCCCTCAAGAAGGGTATCCCTGTCAAATCTGACCAATCGCTTTCAGGATCAGCTGGGCGATGATTGCGGAACCGATATAGGTACCGATAAATACCACACAGCTTACCACAACGATACGCCAGCTGCTTTCCGCAAATACGTCAAGATCTTTGCAGATAGCGACGCCTGCATACGCAAGAATCGGGGTACACAATTGCATAAAACCGACTTTGGATACCGCTGCCGAGATAGCGGCTGCGCAAGGCACTCCGGGTACGGTCAGGATACAGCCGATGGTTACCACGTAGGCAACGCCTGGGATGCCGCCGGGAATCACTTTGCCCAGCCAGATACCCAAAAAGGCAAGGGCTATCAGGAACAGCATTCCGGGAATGGCTTCCACAAAACCGTTCTTCGTTCCCACTACGTTAGCTACTAATGAAAGGAAGCCGCAAATCAATAAAACACCTAAGGTTTCACTCATCTTCATTTTGATTCACCTTCCTTTCCTTCTTCCAGACTCTTTACAACAGGGGGTTCCGGATCCACACCGTATTTCATGCGGTAGGATTTTCTGTACAGCCATTCCGCAAAGGGCAGAGCCATCCAGATACTCATGTACAGACCGTCCAGGCCGGACAGCATGTTGGAGGCCGCGCCGAAAGCCGCTATCTGGTCTGCCATCTGGGGGAACATGGCGGACAGGGAACCTACTGCTGCGGTCATCATACTGGCAGAACCTACGCCGGCAGCCATCGCCAGGGCATAGGGATGGAACGGCAGGTACGCCGCCGCGAGGCTGGCCATCAGGCCGAAGAATATGGTCCCGATAACTGTACCGCAGATGTATACGCCCATAACACCGCGGCCTTCCGCACCGTCCAGGCCGTACCGTTCGCCGATAAGGGCTACGTTAGGTTCGCGGGCTACGGAGTGGGCAGCGCCGATGGCTTCCCGCTTCAGCCCTACAAATACTGCCAGGGGAACACCGATGATGATAGTGCCCAGGTTACCGAATTCCTGCAAAATCAGGGCAGGAGAGGCTGCCAGGATCTTCGGCAGGCTGGGGCCTACCAGGGTACCGTACCTGGCCATCAGCAACATCAGGGTAATGCCTAACAGGGAGCTGGCTGTTTTGACATTCTTTTCACTGGAAATCTTGGTAAACCGGGGCGCAGTCGCCACACCCATCAGCAATGCGTACATCATGGGCAGCAACACGATTTTGCCAACACCAACCGTGATAGAAATGTTGCCGATTTTTTCCGCCACAATGATCAAAATAAGAACGATGAGATGAAGACGGAAATCTTTCACTTTTTTCACTTCCCTTAAATATATTTTTTATAATTCAGAGATTACTTCTCTGGAATTATTTTAAAACAACTTGTACACACACATGGCACTACAGTTTTAATCAACTTTCTGCGTCACACTCCGGACTTGATGTCTGGCTCAGGAACAGCTTCTATCCTATGTGGAATGGTTCTGTTACTTTCTGCACAGTTCTTTAGCATGTAAAATACGAGTCGCACTTGGCAATATACTCTTCTTTAGTCAGCAGCGGCTTGTTATCCGCAATAATCTTTTTCGCGCAGGCTGCGTCATCGTACAGCAGATCCACGATCATGCGGGCAAAAGCCTTGGCCGGGGTAATTACCGCCGCGTCAAAATCAGTCACAGTAAAGTCTTTGGTGTGCAGAGCCCCATCCGTGCCCCCGATGAACGGATGAATCGCCGGCATCAGGTGGGACACATCGCCCATATCTGTGGAGGCGCTAAAATGACCGGAGTCCAGAATTTCCGTTTCGGGAGAGAACTGTTTCACATTCTCCACGAACAGGTCATTCATCGCCTTGCAACAGTGCAACGGCAGCATACCCGGCAACGTTTCAATGACTGTTTTCGCCCCTACGGCGTCGCCGCCGGCTTTTAAAGCCGCATCCACCCGTTTGTGAGTATTGTCAATAGCGTCCATGGTGGCCGCCCGCACATACAGTTCCATACGTACGTCCGAGGGCACGTTGTTCACCAGATCGCCACCCTTGGTGATGATGGGGTGCACCCGGACAATATCTTTTTCCTGGAATGTCTCTCGCAGGGCATTGATGCCCATCAGGCCCAGGCAGGCTGCATTCAGTGCATTGATGCCTTCATGGGGCGCATTGGCTGCATGGGCGGACTTGCCGATATACTGCACAGTCTTGCCTACAAAGCCGTTGCTGGAACTGCCGATAGCTACTGCCTTTTGAGGCATGTTAGCCTGAGAGTGCATCATCATAGCCATGTCAATGTCATCAAAATGGCCTTCATAAATCAGCTGCCCCTTGCCACAGATGTAATGCAACTTTCCCTGTTCCCGCAGGGTTTTACGGTACGTAATCTCAACATATTCTTCTGCCGGTACGGAAAAGAACACTGCATCCCCTGCCAGTTCCTTCATCACACCGGATTTAACGATGCCAGTACAGGCAGCCAGCATGACAGAAGTCTGCAGAAAATGACCGCAGGTATGTGCCGCCCCTGTCTGGGGGTCTGCCTTGGGACTGTCCGGGGTGCCGATGGCATCCAGTTCTGCCAGCACCGCAACAGTAGGTCCGGGCTTAGCTCCCTTTATACGGCTCTTCACACCGGTAAGGGCCAAACCGGTCTGAGGATCCAGACCCAGGCTCCGCATATAATCTTCCACTTTCTTCGCCGTTTTGGTTTCTTTAAACCCAAGTTCCGGTTCGCTTTCAATGCAAAGGGCCAGTTTTTCAATATCAGGTACAGCCGCATCGATAGCATTACATACCGCAACTTTCAATTCTTCTTTGTTCATAGGAATCAGCTCCTTAACAGTTTCAAGCACATCATGTGTTCTTCACCAGTTTCACCAATAATGCATATAGTTAGAAATCGAAAAAACTTATCTTTAAAGCCCTGATTTCATATCAATTCAAATTTTATATAATTATAACACAATTCAATTCGGTTTGCAGTAAATCTAAAATGTATACATTCTTACTAATGGCAGTCTCAACCTGTTCTGTTGTAAAATAAAATAAAAAAGACAGGTCATAAAACCCGTCCTGTTCTTACTGTTTTTAATTGGTGGGCGCTAACGGGATCGAACCGCTGACATTCTGCTTGTAAGGCAGACGCTCTCCCAGCTGAGCTAAGCGCCCAAAAAAAATATGGTGACCGGTAGCGGATTCGAACCGCTGATACCGCCGTGAAAGGGCGGTGTCTTAACCGCTTGACCAACCGGCCACATTGGCTCCACCAGTAGGGCTCGAACCTACAACCCTTCGGTTAACAGCCGAATGCTCTACCATTGAGCTATGGTGGAATTAGCTTGTAGTCTCAGCGACTACGTGAGTTATATTACCACAATCACAGAACCTTGTCAATAGCTTTTTTACACTTTTTTAACAGTCCTCAAATCCGGTAACTCACAGTGCTTAACTCAACGGAGCTTATACTACCACACTTTATCCTGTTTGACAAGCGTTTTTTTATTCCGCCAGTACTTTCACTACAATCTTCTGTACCGTGCAGCCCCCATGTACCGCATGGCATCCGGGCCGGTGCAGTTCCCAGGGAAAGAAGATTGCAAAGACCCCGGACCCTAATGTTACAGCATCTTTTTCTCCCGCATCAGCGTAAAACAGCAGATCCCGTTCTGCCGCGTAATCTTCTATTACCTTATGCGCATCCGATTTTGCCGCGTAATAAATTTTTTCCGTACCTTCTCCCAGATACTGCACATCGATATACGCATTATGGCTTTCCGGTTTTTTATTTTCTTTCGGTTCGGTAGTGTAACGGTCCACCCGCGCAAAAACATTGTCCCCGTCCAGATGGTATTCCCCGCACTCCACTTTGGTGAAATCTGCTTCCGCAATGTACTGCAAGGCCACGCCCAGCCGTTGGGAAACATACGGTAAAAGTTTTGTAATATCTTTTTTGTTACCAGTAATCATAACAGACCTCCATATCTTCATTCTCCTGCAGTCTTATTGTATCACAAAAAACTTCTGTACAAAACTGCTTTCCATAAGGTAGAATAGGGTATATTTTGCAAAAACTGCCACACAGGCACGTAATATTCCAATACTTTTCATACACAGGAGAAACCACATGAGTTTTTTAACCGTAAGCCATGTAAGCCATTCGTTCGGTGGTCGCCAGATTCTGGAAGATGTTTCCTTTAAACTGGAAAAAGGGGAACACATCGGACTGGTTGGCGCCAATGGGGAAGGTAAATCCACTTTCTTCAACCTTATCACCAACAATCTGCTTCCGGATGACGGTCAGATCACCTGGCCCGGCAAAATCAAAGTCGGTTACCTGGACCAGCAGAGCAGTCTGGAAAACGGGAAGACCATCCGGGATATCCTGCACACTGCTTTTAACGAAGATTTTGAAGCGGAGCAGGAGATGCTGGAACTGTATGACAAAATGGCAGAGGCAGACGAAGAGACCATGAACAAAATGCTGGTCCGAGTGGGAGAAATCCAGAGCCGGCTGGAACACAGCGGCTTTTATTCCCTGGACAGCCGTATCGAAGACTTCTCCAACGGCCTGGGTCTGGGCGACATCGGTCTGGATAAGGACGTAGCCGAACTATCCGGTGGACAGCGCAGTAAGGTTCTGCTAGCCAAGTTGCTGCTACAGGACTCGGATATACTGTTGTTGGACGAGCCTACCAACTATCTGGATGTGGACCACATCCGCTGGCTCACCCGCTTCCTGCAGAATTATGAGAACGCTTTTATCCTGATTTCCCACGATGTACCTTTCTTAAACGATGTAGCCAACGTCATCTACCATCTGGAAGACTGCCAACTGACCCGTTATACAGGTAATTACGACAAGTTTCAGGAACTGTACCAGATTCACAAGGCCCAAATAGAAGCGGCTTATGTACGACAACAGCAGGAAGTAGCGAAACTGGAAGACTTTATCGCCCGGAACAAGGCCCGGGTAGCTACCACAGGCATGGCCCGCAGTCGCCAGCGCCAATTGGACAAGATGGAAATGATTGAAAAACCGGCCGAACGGCCCAAACCTCACTTTCGTTTTCAGCCGGGACGGACTCCGGGACGTTTTCTGGCAGAAGCGGAGGAACTGGTGCTGGGTTACGACAGCGCTCTCACCCGCCCCGTCTCTTTTAAGCTGGAACGCAATAAAAAAGTGGCTGTCCGGGGCGTTAACGGCCTGGGCAAGACCACCTTGCTTAAAACTATCCTGGGGATGATCCCACCCTTTTCCGGGAAAATCCGACAGGGAGATTTCCTGCAACCCGGTTATTTTGAACAGGAAGAGCGGGTCAAAAATGAAAAGACCGCCCTGGAAGACGTTTGGGAAGCATACCCGGGTCTTACCAATGCGGAAGTGCGGGCCGCTCTGGCCGGTTGCGGGCTGACTAACGAACATATCACCACCAAGGTTTTTGTATTAAGCGGCGGCGAAGCGGCCAAGGTGCGGCTGTGCAAACTGATGTTAAAGGAAGTGAACTGGCTGGTTCTGGACGAACCTACCAACCATCTGGATGTGGAAGCCAAAGAAGAACTGAAAAAAGCCATCATTGAATTTAAAGGATCCGTGCTTCTCGTTTCCCACGAACCGGAATTTTATGAAGACTGGATTGACGAAGTCTGGAACATAGAAGACTGGACGACGAAGGTTATATAAAATCACCATAAAAGAAAGCGGCCGGAGAGAACATAAGCAAAACATCGGAAAAAATTGCTGCATTTCATGAGATGAAATGTGCCGTCGTGGCGAGACTGACTGAGGGGCGAAGCCCCGGGTTTCGAAGCCACAGGCACATGAGTCCGTGAAATAGCAATCATTTACGGTTTTGCGATGTTTTCTCCGGCCGCTTGTGTTTATGTAATTACTTACTAATATTACAGTTCCGTCACCCACAGCCCGTGGAGATTGCAGTACGCAAACACGGCCACAGGTTTATCCCCGTCTACCAGGGCAAACTGCGCTTCGGGTTTATCGTCAATGGTGAGGGCCCGGCGCTGCCCGCCTTTCTGGGTCTGCAAATAAATCCAGCTGATATGATGAGCCGCCGTCATGGGATGTTCCGCGCTGCCAATCTTAACAGAAACAATAGATTCCGCCACGTTCACCACAGGCACATGTTTTTCCCGGGAAGCGTCTACGCTGTTGGCCCGCATCATTTCCAGGGGTTCGCCGTCACAAGCCAACCCTGTGGGAGAGCCCTCCACCAGACCAACGATTGTGCCGCATTTACGGCAGCTGTAAAACCTTGAATCCATAGCAATCCCTCCTTAGCATACTATTTCAATATTATTATACACCATAGCTCGGGCAGATGTCTAATGAATTTAAACTGTTTTCAGCGGCCTTTCCCCGATGCGTTTTCCTTTCGTTTTATCATATCGTCTTTCAGCCACGGCATCTGTTGTAACAGTTCAGATTTCTGAAGCTCTGACACTTCCATCGCTGCCAGGATATTTCCTGCCAAGGGAGAAGTCCGTTTCGCCGCGCTGCCGGAAGACAGCAGATTTCCGTTTTTATCTGACAATGTCTGTTCTACGGTAAGGAACCAGTTGTTATTATGCTGATTGGTATCTGCATGGAACTTCAGCTGCAACAGATATTTCGCTTTATATTTCCGCATTGCTTCATAGGGATCAGCGGGATCCCGTACTATTACATAATTAGGAAACAGGGCTTTATATTCGTTCAGCATGAAACGTTCCAGCAATTCCATGGAAGTTTCTATATCAGATGCACCTCCATCCTTTTTGACCGTACCGTTTCCTTCAACATGTAATACAATTACAGGCCGGCCTTTGGCACTGTACCGCATATCCGGCCAGTCCTGCATAATTCCTTCTGCAACAGCGTTGTCAACGGCACTATAATAGCTTTTCAGACCTGAATCCAGATACAGATGCAGGAAATGATTCATATTGTTGAATGTTTTGGGAATCCGAAACCGTACTTCTTCCCCAAACTGTTTGTAATTACGCAGCACTGCCTGCAATACCAGCGGTACAGGATCCTGCGTATTCGTAACACGAATCAGGTCCAGGCGGTTCCCATATATCTGTTTAAACGCTTTATTCCCAACAGCGGGTGCGCCAAAGGTAATTACCTGAATCCTGTCCGGATCAAAGCCAAAATCAATTAACCGCTGTCCCACAATTGTTGCGACCGCACCTCCCAGGCTGTGACCGGTCAACAGCAGGCGCGCGTCTTTTTCCCCACGGTATTGCTGCAGAAATTCATACGAAACGGAATCCAGCAGCATGCGCAGAGAAAGATCTGCATAACTGTTAAATCCCTTGTGCACTTTAGGCAATGTTGTAGTACCGGCCTTTTTTGCCGTTACTTTTACCATTTCCCTGTCTTTTGTTCCACCGGGACGGGTGCCGGCTATTCTTTCCGTTTCTTCCAGAGTATTACCGCCATAAACGACCTGCCCCGTCACAAAATCCGCAGCCCAGTCTTTCTTTTCCGCACTGCCCCGGAAAGATATTACGTACATCGGTCTTCCGGCAGCCGTACATCCTTTTGCGGTAATAAAATGGACCGTCGTTTTTCCGTCCGTGATCCGATGCGGTGTAAAATCCCAGCCATGACCGTGCAGATAAGCCATCTCTATCCCATTCTCCGGCGCATATGCTGCCGAAGAGGCTATGGTGGAAAAAAGAATGGAATAAGCCTTGTTATATTCCATTTTCCGCTGCCTTATCTCTTTTGTATCTTCCGGCGAAAACATAAGGCTCCCCTGAGGTATTTCAGCAGACGCCGGCAGGTACACAGAAAAAAACATTATAAGGAGCATACCTGCCAATATGATTCTTTTCATAATGCTTCCCTCAAACAAAAGAATAACTCATAAGATAAAAGGGCACTTCCTTCTCAGGAAATGCCCTTTGGTTCATGCGAATGGATCTGTAGAAAATCTTTCCAAACAGATTATTTTACAGGAACAACGTTAGCTGCCTGTTCGCCGCGGCTGCCTTCCACCACGTCGAATTCAACAGTCTGGCCGTCTTCCAGAGTTTTGTAGCCTTCAACCTGAATAGCAGAGAAATGTACGAATACATCGCCGCCGTCTTCACGTTCAATAAAACCATAACCTTTTTCTGCATTAAACCATTTTACTTTGCCTGTCATCTTGCGGGCCTCCTAAAAAAATACTTTAGCCGGTGATTTATTCTCTCACCAACGTTCATATTATATGACAAAGGAAGCAAATATGCAAGTAAAATGTTTGCAGAAAATTATAGTTATTCCAAATTATTCCTTCAACACTTCTACTTTTTCCATAATCACAGGATCCAGAGGCCTGTCCCGGAAATTTGTCGCTACCGCTCCGATCTCATGTACCACATCCATCCCCTTGATGATTTTACCAAACACAGCATGATGCCCGTTCAGCCAGGGAGTGGGTGACAATGTGATAAAGAACTGGCTGCCACCGGTATTGGGACCGGCATTGGCCATGGAAAGAATTCCTTCTCCGTCATGCACCAGCCCTTCGCCGAATTCATCTTCAATCTTATATCCCGGACCGCCAGCACCCGTGCCGGTAGGATCGCCGCCCTGAATCATAAAACCATCGATAACACGGTGAAAAATCAGACCGTTATAAAAGCCCTTTTCCGTAAGGTCAATAAAATTTTTGGTTGTCTTCGGAGCTTTTTCTTCAAACATCTGTGCCACAAAAATACCTTTGTTAGTAGTAAACTGTATTTTTCTTTCTGTCATTATAATTCTCCTTTTTCCATTTTCTGCTTTCTCTTCAACAGGTAAACCAACAGGTACAACCCTGTGCCGACAGCTGTACCGATACAGGGCAGGAAGATGATACCGGCCGCATTACCCCCGAAATAAATCAGAAGGCCCACAGCAATCAGAAATACTGCCTGAGTACATTGAAGGCGAGAGGTGACAAGGTAACGGTTATTCCGGTCATCCCGGGCCGTACTGAACCCTGCCACAGTCAGCTGAGGCAGGAACAGGATGAAAGCGATACCCATCAAATACAAATAATTTACCGATAGAACCGGAACTTCCGTATTGCGGCCGGTAATGACGCAAATGGCAAAGGCAACGCCGGCCAGATACAGACTGCGGTAATAGCCGCCTTTGATCTGGCTTTCCAAAACATAACAGATACCCGTGATGACGGGGAACAGCCAGTAACCTATATATCCCATCCAGAATGCAGAACCTAAGATAATGGCGTTATCCCCAATGCGGTGCCGGGAGCCGGAAGTCCGGTTAAACATCCGGCAGATGAACAACACCCACAGCAAACCAATGACGCCGTTAATATCCACACCCAGAAATGCTTCCAGCCCCAATGTGATAAACGCGCCCAGCAAGGCGCCCCATTCCCGTCCCGGTTCCGGGTCTACCTCCCGGCCGATCAGGTAGGCAAAGAAAAAACCTGCAGCATAGCTGACACCGTCCAGCATAATGCTGCCTGTCTCAGTTCCCGTTACCTGACGGAAAATCAGAAGAATGATGGTAGCAGCCAGTGTACCCATGATGGCAATCCGGTTGAACCAGTCGTCAAAATAGAAAGGCCTGCCCAATCCGAAATTTTCATTGGATACCTCTTCCCGCCGCACCGTCTTCGCAAATTTATTTTCCCTTTTAGCCATAACTCACAAACAATCTCCCGATATCAGTCCATAATCTTTTCGCCGTGATAGGCTTCACCATCGGCATCAGGCAGGATGCCATAACCTTCCGTCCACAGGGTCTTATATTTGATAGCCTGATGATGGATTGTGTCCAAATTTCCTGCCGGCAACTTTTTAATGCATTTTGCCGGAATGCCAGCCATCAGGGAATATGGCTCCACAATTGTTCCCTTGGTTACCACCGCACCAGCGGCAATCACGCTTCCGGTCCCTACTACACAACCATCGAGGACAACAGAGCCCATGCCGATCAGCACATGGTCTTCAATAGTGCAGGCATGCAGGGTGGCGCAATGACCTACCGTTACAAAGTCACCCACGATGCAGGCATAGCGGTCTGCCACATGGAGACAACTGTTGTCCTGGATATTGGAATACCGTCCGATTTCAATACGGTTTACATCTCCGCGTATCGTGCAATTAGGCCATACACTGGAGTATTCTTTCATTTTAACCATACCGATAACATCTGCGCTTTCGAATACATGGGCTTTCGCGTCAACATCCGGGCTGATTCCCTTAAATTTTCTTAACATGTAATAAACCTCCTTAATATTTTAAACTCTAACTCTTTCATCAGGCTCGAGCCTGTTATCTAACAATAAAACTACTCCCGCTCCTACCAGTTAATCAGGAGCTTACCGGTGTTCTATCCAAGGTATCCCCTGCTTTTGCGCAATCTTGTCACAGCCGTATATACTGCAGCCAATAGCAAAACCACGCCCGTAAAAAACAGTACAAACTTTGTCGGTATGAAGTCGCCTAAAAAGCCTCCTAATAACGGACCCACCACACCGCCGAACTGCTGCGCCGAAGTGGTGAGGCCAAATGCCTTGCCGCGCATTTCCCGGGGCGTCACTTCAACCAATGTGGAGTTAATATTAGGCACCGCCCCGGACAGGAACAAGCCGTAGATAAACTGGATTGCTGCAAATTCCCAGATTGTTCTCACAAAAACCTGACATAAATTCACACAGCCTGCACAGAACAATACAAGACACAGTGTCTTCACAAAGCCACAACGTTGTCCCCGTTTTCCCCAATAAGGTGAAGCGATAATACCCGCAATACCGGCCAGGGAAAATATCCAGCCGCTCATGGTAACGGATGCGTCTCCCGCACTGCCCATCAGTTCTTCCACATATAGCGTAATCAGTGGCTGAACCGTCATGATACAGGTCTGCACCAGAAAAAACATAAACATGACATACAGGAGACCGCGGTTATGCAGGGCCAGTGTCAGATCACGGATAACATGCATCTGCTGCCGGGCAGACTCTTTGCTGATAGGAATATCCCTGACAAAAAAAATCACCAATAATGTAACAAGAAACAAGCAACCGGAACCTACGAAAAAAGAAGTCCTCATACCAAACCACACGGACAGGTAACCGCCCATCAACGGTCCCAGAATCTGTCCGCTGGCCAGGGCTGCCTGCATCCATCCCATGCCCCATCCCAGTTTTTCTTTGGGAAGCGTTGAAGACACCAGAGACATGGAAGCAGGAACAAAACCGCTGATTAGTCCCGTCAGGACACGTACAGCCAGCATCTGGGGAGCTGTCTGGACTATGGCGCCCAGCATATAAGTCACAGCAAGACCAAACCCGGCCCGGATAGCCATTTTACGCTGCCCTACCCGGTCAGCCCAGGCACCCCAGTAAGGCGCCATAAAGGCAGCACCCATAAAAGTAACCGCGTACACCAGACCGGACCAGAAATTCAACTGATCCGGGGGTACATGCAATTCTTTTTGCAAATAAACAGGCAAAAAAGGAATACAGGCAGTAAAACTGGCACAGGCCAGAAACACGCCCACCCAAAGCACGATCAGGTTCTTTTTCCAATTTACAGAACCGCGTCCGCGCTCATCCAGCAAAAACATATAAATCACCGCCGTATTCGTTTATACATTATAACATAAGAATTTTTGAAATAAAACACTTTCACCTGTTTCGTCATACAAGATTTTTGGTATAATGATATTAGCTTCGGCTGAAACTGCCCATATTGTATATTACGGAGACATACTTTTTATGAAAAAGACACTTGCACATCTCTTTATCACATTCCTGATCATGAACTGCCTGGCCTGTACCGCCTGCACCAAAGAAAAACCGCAGACTCCGGTGCCCAAGCCGCCGCTGCCTTATAAAATCAATCTGGTGTGGCAGCACGACCATAAGCCGGAAGTGGATCTTTCTGCATTGGACAAAGTTCCCGGCGTCAACGTAGTCTCCCCCTGTTGGTATGTTATCGACAATGAATTTGGAAAACTACAGGACAAAAGCATAGAAGGCTACGTGGAACTGTCCCACGCCAAAGGCTATCAGGTCTGGCCCCTGATCACCAACGGATTCAAGCCGGACCGCACCAAAAAATTGTTGGACGATGAAAATGCAAGGAAATATGTCATCGAACAATTGCGCCAGCAATACCAGAAGCACAAGTTCGACGGTATCAACCTGGACTTTGAGCATATTTACGAAGCGGATAAAGACCGGATTACAGAATTTGTAAAGCAGATCCGGAAAGCCACACAGCAGGATAAACTGATTCTGAGCATGGACGTAACCGTGCCAAAAGGCAGTCCCAATTGGTCCCTTTGCTTTGACCGGAAAGCACTGGCGGAACATCTTGACTACATGATGGTGATGGCTTATGACCAGTATTCCGGTGCCAGTCCGGAAGCCGGCCCCACGGCAGGTTATGACTGGGTGGAACGTGGCATCAAAAACACCCTGGAAGAAGTACCAGCCCATAAACTGGTACTGGGTATCCCTCTGTATATGCGTCTTTGGCACTACGACAAAGATAAAAAGCGCTTTTTCGCCAAGACCCTGAACATGCCCGGAGCAGAAAAAATCATGTCCGAAAAAGCTAACGACGAAACCTTCCGCTGCCGTTGGCTGGATAAAGAAAAGGTAACCTATGTTTCCTATATGGAGAACGATGTCCCTTATTCATTCTGGCAGGAAAACATAACCAGCCTGGAACACAAGGCAAGTCTGGTCAAAACATACGGACTGGGTGGCGTGGCCAGCTGGCGGTATGGATTTGAAAAACCGGAGATCTGGCCCATGCTGGAAGAAAAACTGAAAGAGGAGAAGTCTGATAAAGAAAACAAAACCAAATCAGGAAATGATATAAAAAATGAAACAAAAAACAAATAAAAAAACAGACCCTGCGCAAAACGCAGGGTCTTCATTTTTAATTGGTGCGGTAGAGAGGATTTGAACCTCCACGGGGTCAACCCCCACTAGCTCCTGAGGCTAGCGCGTCTGCCGTTCCGCCACTACCGCATGTTTCTGACATTCATCAGAACGCTTATTCAATATACAACAAATTCTGAATTCTGTCAAGAACTTTTTTACGATTTTCAAATTAATACTTATGGTGCGGTTGATGGGATTTGAACCCATACGAGGTTACCCTCACCACCCCCTCAAAGTGGCGTGTCTGCCGTTCCACCACAACCGCGGGAAGCATTAGTTTGCAACGTGATTATATTAGCATACTTGACAAGCTTCGTCAATGCTTTTTTACAGATTATCTCTTTGCAATCTCTTTAGGATGAGCAATGGTCTGGTATCCTTCAATCGCCAGCACAAACGCCAAAATCACCAGCAGCGTGCCGATGCCGGCCTGTGCATACGGGCCCCAGTCTGCAGCGCCTTTGGCAATGATGCCCAGCTGGTTGCGAACCGTCAGGAACAGGGAGCAGATGGTTACGATCAGCATGAAGGTCATAGGGAACAGGAACATCTTGTTGTTCTTGCCCGCATTGCCCAACCAGGTTGCCACTGCCAGCAAACCGATACCGGCCAGCAGCTGGTTGGCAGCACCGAACAGACCCCAGATTTTAGCAAAACCGTTAAGGCCTAACAGAACGCCCAGCACTACGGTAAGGATGGTAGCAAAATAAGGATTAACCATAAAGGAACGGAAACCGCCCTTTACATCACGCACAGTCTCACCGGGTTCAAGCCAGAATTCCTGGAACATGAAGCGGGCCAGACGGGTAGCCGTATCCAGAGAGGTCAGGCAGAATGCGGAATAGGTCAGTACTAACAGGGTGTAGAAGGAATTTTCCATGCCTTCCAGACCGGGAATAGCAGCAACCATAGCTGCGATGCCGCCGGCAAAAATGTCCGTGGCGCCTTTGGTGTGACCGGTTGTCCGGGCATAAGCGATAGCGCAGACGGTGATGATGGCCAGTACGCATTCCAGCAGCATGCCGCCGTAAGCGATGGGCTTGGCGTCGCTTTCCTTATCCAACTGTTTAGAGGTGGTACCGGAAGAAACCAGGGAATGGAAACCGGAAATAGCGCCGCAGGCTACGGTGGTGAACAGAATCGGGAACAGCAACTGTACACCGTTGCCGTTGTCTACAGCAAAACCGGTCACAGCCGGGAACAGTTTCGGGTCGATATCGGGATGGGCGCCTACGATACCTACGATAGCTACGATCAGCATAGCATACAACAGGAAGGAGCTCAGGTAGTCACGGGGCTGCAGCAGAATCCAGACCGGCGTTACGGAAGCAATGGTGATGTACAGGCCGATGATCCACATCCAGGTCTTGGTGGTAAAATAGAACGGATGGAAATTCATGCCGATAGCCATGCAAAGTACGATAGCAACTATACCTAAAATAGTGGAAGTCATCATGGAAGCATGACGGCGGTATACAGCAAAGCCGAACACGATGGCAATCAGGATGAACATAATGGATACCATCGCCACGGAAGCGTTGGTAGCGCTGGCTTTGTAGTCTATAGCGCCGTTTACCACTTTGGCGCCAAAAGTGGATGCTACGATAGCTGCGAAGGCCGCAACAACCAGGATCAGGGTCAGATACGAGAAAATAATGAAAAGACGTTTTGCCCGGCGGGACATGTTGGCAGAAATAACTTCACCGATAGACTGACCTTTATGACGTACCGACGCAAACAGGGCACCGAAGTCATGTACGCCGCCGAAGAATACGCCACCCACCAGAATCCACAGGGTCACAGGCAACCAACCGAACATGGCTGCGCCAATCGGGCCGGTAATGGGGCCTGCACCGGCAATAGACGAAAAATGATGCCCCATCAGTACAGGAGCTTTGGCAGGCACATAGTCCACGCCGTCTTCCAATGTATGGGCCGGTGTTGGAATGTCTCCTTCCCCAACGCCCCACTGTTTGACCAGCCAGCCGCCATACATGACGTAACCGCAGAACAGTACGGCTATGCCGATAAGAAGTAATACCAGTGTGTTCACAATAAATCCTCCCTTACTTTTTTACGGAAACGCCTGGCATATGCGCTTCCGGGAAAACGCTGTTTCCTAAGTTTTCCTTTCCTTTAATAATTACATTATTCCAGGAAAGAATCAGCGTAACCCTAATACTTTTTCCAGATTCTTCTTCATACAAAGACCGCTATGATTAAAATGCAGTTTCTGTTTTGACGCCTCAAAACAAGCTGCATGAAAATCCATCCATCCATGGAAGGAAAACCTGAACGATTTATATATCTTGCATTTTTCCAATGCTTTTACCGCATCCGGTTCTGCTGTTTCACAGACAAGAACCGGCGAAATATATGTGTACATATGACCCGGTCCTATATGGGCCAGCTTCATACCTTCTTCATAAGCATAATTCCGGCAGACCTCAAACATGTTCAACGTGAGCACCGGAACAGAAAACATAAAAATAAATTCTTCCTGATGGGTCGCCCACAGTTCGTTACGCTGGAACAGAAAATACTGTTCCGCTCTTTCGTAGTATTCACAGAGGGCAACAAAACAAACATCCCCCGGCAGAACCGGAGGTGTCAGTTTTCCTGCTTCACAAATCCCCTTAAACTCTTCCGGCGGCGGATTATATCCACCGTCAAACCGCGTCACGTTGTAGTAACGCCGGTAACCGTACAGAAGACGTTCGATTACTGTTTCTATTTTATTATCCATACACATTCCTGTTATCAAAAAGCTTCTTTGAAATTGGGAAAATTATATCACATCTGTCCATCGCAGTCTACAATTTATTTAAAAAATATGGCTATCATTTCTATTTCTGTAAAAAAATCGTGAATTTTATTTCACATTTTACAAAACAGTATAATTATTACATTTCATTTAAGGAAACACGCCTTACCTGCCCGTTTCCACTTTATCTTTATATAAACGATAATACTCATCTCTGTCATACAACACGGATGCCACATAATTTCGAGACTCCGGATAAGGAATCTTGCTGATTTCCCCAAAGTTGTAGTCCCAGCCGTTGGCATTCATCCATCCGTGGGTGTTCCCCCTGCCAGCATTGTAAGCCATCATCATCAGAAACAGATTGTCTTTAAACTCGTATTTCAATTCGGAAAGATACCAACAGCCCATGCGGATATTAATGCCCGGATTATACAACGAGTGGACGGAATACCCTTCCAGTCCCATCTGTTTGGCGATCCATTCCCCGGTTTCGGGCATAATCTGCATCATACCGATGGCCCCCACCGGCGATACGGCCCCCGGTTTAAACTCGCTTTCGTTCTTAATGACTGCGGCCACCAGAAACGGATCTATGCCGTTACGCCGGGCATAGGTAACGATTTCATTCTGGTAAGGCCACATATACACAAACCGCATCTGTACCGCATCGCTGCGCCAAAGCCGCCAGCCCGAAAAAGATATAACCACAAGAAGCAGCAGTACGTATATCCACATACGCCTGCTGCTCGCTCTTTTCTCTGCATCCGTTCCTTTTCGTTTAACAGGGCGGTGCTTCCGCCGCACACGCCGGCTTCCGGCTTTTTCCACCTTCGGCTCCGGCTGCGACGACGTTACCAGCGTTCTCTTTTTAGTCTGCTTTGCCTTCTTTTCCACCAAAACTCCGGACTCCCATCCGTCTAACCAAAAGCCACTATAAAACGTTTCCCGTTTTATACAATTATATATTGCTCAAACAGTTCCCAAAACCCTTTCCAGTTGTACTGCCGTCTGGGCTTTGGTCCTTTCAATCGAACCGCTGTTGTCAATTACAACATCCGCAAATTTTTCTTTGTCTTCCAGGGACATTTGGGCATTGATACGGACTGTCACCGCTTCTTTCGTTGCCCCGTCCCTGAGCATGGCACGCTGTATCTGCACTTCCTTCGGCACTTTCACCAGCCACACACTGTCCACTTTTTTATGCCAGCCGCACTCGATCAGCAACGGCACATCCAGTACCACTGCCATCGCATTCTTTTCACGCTGCTCCGCCAGAAACCGCTGCGCATCGTCCCACACCTGGTCCTGGACGATTTTTTCGTATTGCTTCAACAAGGATCTATCGTGAAAAACCCTGTCAGCCACCCAGGGCCGGTTCAGTTCCCCACTCTCCAGCAGACACTCCGGGCCGAAAAATGCCTTGATTCTTTGAAGACAAATGCTTCCTTTCTTTACCGACCTGCGGCTGGATTCATCTGCATCGAACACGGGGATACCCAACGTTTTCATATACGAGGATACCGTGCTCTTTCCGCTGCCGATTCCACCGGTCAAACCAATAACTATCATAATTTCACACTTTCCCTTATTTCGCACTGGCCCAGTCTTTACCGTAATTTACTTCTGCCAGCAACGGCACGTCAAGTTTAAAGGCGTTCTGCATTTCCGTCTGTACCAACGCCGCTGTGGCTTCCCGTTCCGCTTCTTTTACTTCCAAAACCAGTTCGTCATGTACCTGCAGCAGTACCCGCGACTCCAGGCCGGACTTCTGCAACGCCGCGTCCACCCGGAGCATGGCCAGTTTCATAATATCTGCCGCAGTACCCTGAATAGGGGTATTGATAGCTGTACGTTCCGCAAAGCTGCGCAGGTTGAAGTTCCGGTTGTTGATGTCCGGCAGGTACCGGCGTCGTCCCAGCAGGGTGGCCACATAGCCCTGACTACGCGCCTCCGTTTTCATCCGTTCCATGTAATCCTTTACGCCCTGATACCGGGCCAGATAATTCCTGATAAAATCCCCTGCTTCCTGGCGGCTGCAACCCAGCTGCACAGCCAGCCCGAAATCGCTGATACCGTATACGATGCCGAAATTGACAGCTTTGGCCCGGCTGCGCATCTCATGGGATACCAGGTCCAGGGGTACGCCGAACACTTCACTGGCCGTACGGGCATGTACGTCCTGATTCTCCCGGAAGGATTCCAGCATCAGGGGATCCTGTGCCACATGGGCCAGAATTCGCAGCTCAATCTGGGAATAATCGCAGGACATAAGCCAGTCGTACCCGGAACCCGGCACAAACAGAGCCCGGATTCCTCTGCCGATTTCCGTACGGGTGGGAATGTTCTGCAGATTGGGGTCTGTACTGGAAAGACGCCCCGTTACCGTAACAGTCTGCCGGAAATGGGTATGGATCCGTCCCGTTGTTTTGTTGATCAGTGGTTTCATCCCTTCCAGATAGGTGGACTGAAGCTTGGCCAGTACACGGAACTGCAGAATGGTATCTACCAGCGGGTGCTTTCCCTTCAGTTCCTCCAGTACTTTCACATCGGTAGAATACCCTGTCTTCGTCTTTTTAATAACGGGCAGACCCAGTTTTTCAAATAAAACAACACCAAGCTGTTTGGGGGAGTTGGGATTAAAGTCCGGATCCTCAGCCTGTTCTTTCGCCAGTTCCTCCAAGCCCCGGATTCGTCCGGCAATCTCATGACTGACCTCATCCAGCTTCTTTTCATCTGCCGTCACTCCTGCCAGTTCCATACGGGCCAGCACAGGAGCCAAGGGCAGTTCAATCTCTTTATATAATTTCATCAGTTCCTTATCCTGCAGGGACTTCCGTACTGTCTCCGCCACCCGGACCAGCGTGTGACAGTCCGGCGTCCGGTCCTGTCCCAGATAATGCCAGGCCAGATCGGTCAGGGCATAACCGCTGCGGCCCGGATCATCCAGATACGCCGCCAGCGTAATGTCTTCTATTATGTTCCGGGGTTCCACGTTCTGACAGAAACAGGTCCGGAACACTTCCTTACTGTTCGCCGTCCCCTTAGGGTTAGGGGCAGACCCCAGCCATCGGGTAAACGCCGCCAGCGCTTCCGGGCCGCCTAAAAGATATTCCTGCCCGTTATAAAGCAGGCGGGCGCTGACAAACTGCAGATTCGGAATCTCCCCGGCAGTTTCCGCTATGAACCATACAGCCCCGGCAGCATCCATGGCAACCGCCTCTTCCTGCCACTGCCCCGCTGTATCTATCTGTTTTACTGCTGCGGCAGGCACCACCGTACCAAACAGGCTGCTCATGCCATTCTCCGGAACCTCTACAGCGGTTCCGTCCTGAAACACCTGCGTATGATTTTCAGCAGGAGCAAACAGAGATACCTCTCCCTGCGAGGCCGCATCCTGATTACCTGACAGACCGGCAGTGGTCTCCCCTTTCGCAACAGAAGAAGCTCCTTCACTGCCGTCTGCAAGCCCTGGCACAGTACCCATAATCTGACCGAATTGTTGAAAGAAACCACGAAACTCCAGTTCCAGCATCTTCTGACGGGCTTTATCCTCCAACGGTTTCAGGGCATAGGCATCCAGTGCCAAATCCAGATTCGGCACATCAGTATAAATCGTGGCCAGTTCTTTGGAAAGCAACGCCTGCTCCTGATTGCCGGCCAGTTTTTCCTTAAGGCTTTTACCTTTCACTTCATCTATATGGTCCAGCACATTTTCCACGCTGCCATATTCCGCAATCAGCTTCAGTGCGGTCTTCGGTCCTACCCCGGGCACGCCGGGAATATTGTCAGACGTATCCCCCATCAGCCCTTTCAGATCAATGAGCTGCAACGGAGCAAGACCTTCATAGTCTTCCATGAAGGCAGCTTCATCATATAACTTAATATCGGATATTCCCTTTTTCGTGTACATGACACGGGTGCGCCCGTCAATGAGTTGCAGTTCGTCCCGGTCGCCGGTAACAATATACACCTCAACTGACGGATCTGCCTTTTTCGCAAAGGTACCGATAATATCGTCCGCTTCGTAGTCATCCATTTCCAATGCCGGAATCCCCATGGCCTGCAATACCTCCATGCACATGGGAAACTGTTCCTTCAGTTCAGGCGGCGTAGGTTTACGCTGCCCTTTATAATCAGCGAACAGTTTGCTGCGGAAGGTCTTCCTGGATTTATCAAAGGCCGCAACCACCCAGCGGGGCTTCACGTCCAAAAGCAATTTGTGAAACATGCGCAGGAACCCGTATACGGCGCCTGTATGCTGCCCTTTCCGGTTAGTCAGAGGCGGCAGGGCGAAAAAAGCCCGGTGGATCAGACTGCTTCCGTCAATTACCAAAAATTTGTCAGCCATGGTATTTCTCCTGGTAAAAAAACAGGCGATAACCGTAACCTATCGCCTGTACTGATTCTTAAAATTTATTTTGCAGCCGGGTCAGCAGTGGAACCGGAGCTTACCGGCGTTGCCGGAGTAGTCGTCGTATCCGCCGGATCCAGCACACCGCCCTGGGCTTTGATCAACTGCTCCACTTTGTCCCGCAGGATTCGTTTGTCATCTTCCAAAAGGGCAATCTGTTCATTCAGCTTGCGATTCTGCCACATGCTGCGTGTCTTGACGGTAATACCCCAGACGATTCCCAACAAAAGACCGCAGATAACCGAAATCAGCACCACCAGTACCAGATTCAGGCGGAAGCTCCACATAAATAGCGTAAGATCCACCATCATGGAATTCTGGATAGCCAGAATTGCGACCAATACAGCAACAATTGCACTTACAATCATAAACGGCATAACGTCAACCTCTTTTCCCTAACGATAAAGGCCTGCGGCTTTTGTCAGCAGCTTCTTCTAAACTGAAGCTCTGTCATCCGGCTTCGTTTCTTCCTGTATTTACATGCACTCTTTAATAGCTCTGGCCATGCGCTTTACGCCTTCCACGATTTTGTCGTCGGGCATACAGGAATAGTTCACGCGCAGGCTGCGGTCTGTCTTGTCATTGGGATAGAAAGCGTCGCCGATAACCGCCGCTACCTTCTGCTCGATGCACTTGTCAAATACCTTGCGGGCACTGACACCTTCCGGCACGGTCACCCACAGGAACAGACCACCATCCGGACGGGTGAATTCCACACCGGCCGGGAACTCATCTTCCATAGTCTTCAGGATGAGGTCACGGCGATGACCGTACAGTTCCACAATTTCCTTCACATGGGCATCCAGATCATAGGTATCCATATAAGCATCGGCCACGCCCTGGTCAAAGTTTGAAGTATGCAGGTCCGCGCTCTGCTTAATCATCACAAATTTTTCTACGATGGCATGTGGCCCCGCAATCCAGCCCAGACGGAGACCGGGGCAGAAAATCTTGGAGAAAGTGCCCAGGAAAGAAACCAGGCCCTTGGTGTCCATGGACTTCAGGGTCGGATACGCCGTTCCACTGTAACGTAATTCCCCGTACGGATTATCTTCAAAAACCGGGATATCGTATTTGTTGATAACTTCCATGAATTTTTTACGGCGTTCCAGGCTCCAGCAAATGCCGGTAGGATTCTGGAAGTCAGGAATTACATAAATAAATTTGCATTTCGGAGTGGTAGCAAGAATTTTGTCCAGCTCTTCCGGAATAATGCCTTCTCCGTCAGTAGGAACTTCTTTAAAAACAGGCTGATAAGCGTTAAATGCGTTCAGCGCGCCCAGGTAGGACGGGCTTTCGCACAGCACCACGTCGCCGGGGTCCAGAAACAGTTTGCCGGCAAAGTCCAGACACTGCTGAGAGCCGGTGGTAATCAGGATATCGTCAGGCACGACCGGGGTACCGTATTTTTCCGTCATGCGTTTGGCAATCTTGGCCCGGAGGGTAGGACGGCCTTCGGTGGTCGCATACTGCAGCAGCTGCTGGCCTTCTTTTTCTACCAGATCGTGGGAAACCTGGGCAATTTCCTTCACCGGGAACAGTTCCTTGGCCGGCAGTCCGCCTGCAAACGAAATGATGTCCGGCTGAGCCGTCAGCTTTAACAGTTCACGGATTTCGGATGCCTTCATCCGGTCCATACGTGATGCGAATTTGTATTCCATAATAAAATCCCCTCTTTCATAATTATATATTAAAAATTTTATCACTTGGAAAATACAGTGTCAACAAAGAAAACGAAAAAGCACCGGAGATGTCCTTCCCTCTCCCGGCTCGCTACGGCAGCATCCGGCTTTGCTTTTGCTGCCTGAAACTCACCGATGGGACAAGCCCTTCCAGGACAATCTTCGGTGCTTTTTTATTTACTTTTTAACAATTCATATTTACTTTTTAACAATTACAGTAATTAATACATTCCACGGAACTTCATGGCCACAGCCAGACGTTTCAGCGCCGCGATATAAGCAGCAACACGCATGGACACCT
Organism: Succiniclasticum sp.; assembly: GCF_056977735.1. NCBI lineage: Bacteria > Bacillati > Bacillota > Negativicutes > Acidaminococcales > Acidaminococcaceae > Succiniclasticum > Succiniclasticum sp. Next base: position 7,154 of record NZ_DBMCWA010000009.1, on the reverse strand, counting down.
TGTATTCCTGAGACAGTTCGTACACTTCCTTGAAGGCCTTAACCATCATATCGATCTGACGGTTTTTCACTTCTTCTTCCGTCCAGTAAAACCGGTACAGGTTCTGAACCCATTCGAAGTAAGACACTGTTACGCCACCGCCGTTGGCCAGGATATCAGGGACCACAAAGACGCCTTTCTTGTCCAGGATCTCATCTGCTTCCGGAGTGGTGGGGCCGTTAGCGCCTTCGCAGATGATGGTGGCTTTAATCTTTTTGGCATTCTCTTTGGTAATCTGGTTTTCCATGGCGCAGGGGAACAGTACGTCGACCTTCTGTTCCAGAACCAGTTCCTTTTCAATCGGTTCCGCATCAGGATAGCCCACTACACTGTGATCCTTGCTGGCAGCAGTATACTCAGCCAATTTATAGGGATCGATGCCTTTCTTGTTGTAAACCGCGCCAAATACATCGGAGACAGCTACAATCTTCATGCCTTCGTCAAAGGCCAGTTTTGCGGTCCAGCTGCCAACATTGCCAAAGCCCTGTACGGAAGCGGTCGCGCCTTTTACTTTCATACCCTTTACTTTCAGCGCTTCCAGTGCTGCGGTTACCACACCACGGCCGGTGGCAGCCGTACGTCCCAGAGAGCCGCCTACGGAAATATCCTTACCGGTGATGAAACCGGGCTCATACTGACCGGTAATTTTGCTGTATTCATCCATCATCCAGCCCATGATTTTGGCATTGGTATTCATGTCCGGAGCCGGAATATCTTTCTTTTCGCCGATAACGCCCGCAATCTTGTCAATGTAGCCGCGGGTCAGGGCCTCCAATTCCCGTTCTGATAATTTCGACACATCTACGATAATGCCGCCCTTGCCACCTCCGTAAGGAAGGCCTGCCACTGCGCACTTGCAGGTCATCCAGAAGGCCAGGGTCTTCACTTCGTCCATATTGACAGCCGTATGATACCGCACGCCGCCCTTGGCCGGTCCCATAATGGTGCTGTGCTGGCACCGGTACCCGGTGAACACCTGTACAGATCCGTCATCCATCCGGACCGGAATATGTACTTCCGTAGTCTTTTCCGGTACCGCAATAATAGCGGCAGCGCCAGGATCCAGCTTCATTGCCTTTATGGCTTTGTTCAGCGGAATCATAGATTGCTCGATCAGTCCCATGATAAACTCCTCCTTACATTAAAAAATATGTATCTGTTTCTTTCTATAACCTGGGCAGGTTGAGTACACTGCATCGAAATATCGCAGAAATATTGCAACATTTTTATTGTTTTTATTATAGCACATATATCCCGCAATGTAAAATTCTTTACATTGAATTTCGCTCCCGGATAGCCTCCGTTCTCCTTCTTACTGTTTATACGCAAAAAGCTTTCGGAGAAAGCTTTTTTCATTACAATAAATTCCGGAAAAAACAGTGGCGAAAAAAGCGTTGTCCATATGAAAAATTCTCCCCTGCCAAGCCTTGCAGATATGCGGGTTAGCAACATTTTTAAAAAAATATTTTTTTTACAAAAAAAACATTGCTATCACAGACTTTTGCATGTATAATGCAAGTACAAATAATAACAGAATGTAAATTGGGTCAGCCTGCCCGAAATTTCAATTTCCAAATGGCTTTCCTGCCCGGGGAAGAGTGAAGCAGATATCTGTCTGTAACCTCAGTTCCCTGACTATTACTTGGCAGAAACCGCCTGCCAGCGGTTTCTCAGGAAAGGTTGTGATTGCAATGAATGAATTAATCCGTTTGGAAGGGATTACCAAAAAGTTTGGCGAGCATCTTATTATCCCTACGTTAGACCTTACCATCAATGACGGTGAATTTGTAACACTGCTTGGCCCCTCCGGCTGTGGCAAGACTACACTGCTGCGTATGATAGCCGGTCTGGAGACCCCTACTACCGGCCGTGTCATCCTGGACGGCAAAGATATTACCAAACTGCCGCCCTATAAACGCAATGTCAATATGGTGTTTCAGAACTATGCGTTGTTCCCACATATGACCGTAACGGAGAATATCCATTTCGGTCTGAAGATGCAGGGCGTACCCAACGATGAAGCCAAGGAACGCATTAATCAGGTACTGTACCTGACCCAGTTGGAACAGTTCCGGGACCGTTACCCCTCTCAGATGTCCGGCGGCCAGCAGCAGCGGGTAGCCATTGCCCGGGCCCTGGTAAACAGTCCCAAGGTACTGTTGCTGGATGAACCCCTGGGCGCCCTGGATTACCAATTACGCAAAAAACTGCAGCTGGAACTGAAGAACCTGCAGCGTGGCCTTGGCCTGACCTTTGTCTTCGTCACCCACGACCAGGAAGAAGCCCTCACTATGAGCGACCGCATCGTCATCATGCACGATGGCGTTATTCAGCAGGACGGAGATCCCAACGGCATCTACCATCATCCGAAGAATACCTTTGTTGCCCGCTTCATCGGCGAAAGTAATTTCTTTGATATCGGCAACGATACCTTTGCGCTGCGCCCGGAAAAGCTGAACCTTTGTCCGGAAGAGGAGGAAAAACCGGATCATCCGGAGCCTAAATTCTTTGGCACCGTAGTTGACATCGTCTTTTACGGCACCATCGACAAAGTCTTCATCCGTCTCGACAACACGAACCAGACCGTCATCGCCTACCAGTATTTTGATGACGTGCACCGCTGGCAGGCCGATGACCGGGTAGGTATCTGGTGGTATGACCGTGACGGTGTGAAAGTGGAAAAAGAATAGGAAGGCAGAAACATGAAAAACGGTAAATTACTGATTGCTCCTTCCATGCTGTGGCTGGGGATTTTCTTTATCATCCCCATGCTCATTGTAGTAGCAGTTTCCTTTGCCGCCCGCACCCCCTACGGCCAGGTGGTCTTCAACTGGAACCTGAATAACTACATCCGCTTCCTGGAGCCTTTATATCTTTCCATTTTCGGACAGACCCTGCTGGTAGCCCTGGTCACCACCGTGGCGACCATTCTCATGGGGTATCCCCTGGCCTATTACATCGCCCAGCTACCTAAACGCTGGCAGCAGCCGGGACTGATCCTGTGCATGATTCCCTTCTGGATCAACTTCCTGATTCGTTCCTATGCGTGGGTCATCATCCTCCGGGCTCAGGGCGTACTGAATACTTTTTTAATGAAGGCCGGTTTTATCGAGCAGCCACTGCAGTTGTTATATAACGAAGGCGCCGTAATGCTGGGCATGATTTACTCTCTGCTGCCCTTCATGATCCTGCCGATTTACGTTTCCATCGAACAGCTGGACCGTAGGCTGCTGGAAGCTGCTTCCGATCTGGGAGCCGCTCCCTTTACTGCTTTTCGGAAGATTACCCTGCCCCTGACCATGCCCGGGGTGGCTGCCGGGACCATCCTGGTGTTTATCTCCTCTCTGGGTATGTTCGTCGTACCTGATGTCATGGGCGGTGCCAAGTCAGCTTTAGTGGGCAACCTGATTCAGAACCAGTTCCTGTCAGCCCGTGACTGGCCCTTCGGTTCGGCCCTGTCCATCGTGCTGGCAGTTCTTTCGCTGCTTCTGATCATCCTCTATTACCGTGCCATCCAGGCGCAGAACGGAGGTGCGGAAAATGCAAAAAACGTGGCGTAGTCACTTGCTGTTAGCCTATTCTCTGGTCATTCTGGCCTTTTTATATGTGCCTCTGATCATTCTGGCCATGTATTCCTTTAACGACTCCCGTATCAATGCAGTATGGACCGGCTTCACTTTCCGGTGGTACGAGCAATTGTTCAACAACCGACGGGTTCTGGAGGCCCTGATCAATACCCTGGTCATCGGCTTTGCCTCCACCATCGTTTCCACCACCCTGGGTACCATCGCCGCCATCGCTCTGCACCGGTACAAATTCAAGATGCAGAGCGTCATCAACGGTCTGGTATACCTTCCCATCTTAATTCCGGAAATCGTCATGGGGCTGTCGTTGCTGGTACTGTTCTCCCAGGCCCACATCCCTCTGGGCAAAGGTTCCCTGATCCTGGCCCATATCACCTTCTGCCTGTCTTTTGTTGTCATCACGGTCGGCGCCCGCCTGGACGGCATGCGGAGCGACTACGAACAGGCAGCCAGCGACCTGTACGCCACTCCGTGGCAGTGCTTTCGCTATGTGACCCTGCCCCTGATCATGCCTGGCATCGTAGCCGGTGCCCTGATCGCCTTTACCCTCTCCATTGATGATTTCGTTATCAGCTTCTTCGTGGCCGGCCCCAACTCCACCACGTTGCCGCTATATATCTACGCCATGGTAAAACGGGGTATCTCGCCGGAAATTAATGCCCTGTCTACCCTGATGATGGCAGTAGAAATTATCCTGGTGCTGCTGGCGGAGTTTCTGCAGCCCAGCCACAAGGCAAAAGCGGAAGATTAAACTGACTACTAAAAAGGAGGGATGCTGTGAAATGAGTTTATTTTGTACAGACGACGCGATCCCTGAGAGTATGCTCTCCCAGCTTTAGTGATTGATTATTGGTTGACGTAAAAACAAAAGCGACATAACATCTGAACCTGAAATTTGTTTCCATTGGAAACGGATCTTAAAGTTAACAAGAAAAGAGGTTGATACGATTTGAAAAAAATTACCCTGATGCTCTTACTCGTTGTATGCTTTACGTTCGTACTGACCGGCTGCGGCGGCGGTGACAAAAAAGCCGACGCGCCTAAGGATTCCGGCAAAAAAGCTGAAGCCCAGGTACTGAACATCTACAGCTGGGCCGATTATTTCGATCCCCAGGTCCTGGCCGAATTTGAAAAAGCCAACAACTGCCGTGTCAATTATGACGTGTATTCCAACAACGAAGAACTGCTGGCCAAGATGCAGGCCGGCGGCGCCCAGTTCGACATCATCCAGCCTTCCGACTACATGGTGACCACCATGATCCAGCTGAACATGCTGGAAAAGCTGGACCACAGCAAACTGCCTAACGCAGCCAACCTGATCGACAGCCTGAAGCATCCGGATTATGACAAGAAACAAGAATTTGCCATTCCCTATGTATGGGGCATCACCGGTATCGCCTATAACAAAAAATATGTGAAAGATCCCATTACCAGCTGGGCCGACCTGTGGAAGCCTGAATACAAGGGACACATTATCCTGTTAAACGACAACCGGGAAGTATTCAGCCTTGCGCTAAAGAAACTGGGTAAATCCAACAACAGTACCGACCCGAAAGAAGTGGAAGCTGCTTTCAACGAATTGAAAAAGCTGAATGCCAACGTGCTGGCCTATGATACGGAAAATAATAAGCAGAAAATGATTGCCGAAGAAGCCTGGATTGCCCAGATGTGGAGCGGCGACGCCTCTTTCTGCAACTTTGACAATCCCAGCATTGAGTTCTGCGTACCGAAAGAAGGCACCCTGATTTGGGCCGACAACATGGCCATCCCCAAAGGTGCCAAAAACAAAGAACTGGCACTGAAGTTCTTGAATTACATCTACGACCCCCAGGTCAGCGCCCGGAACTTCAATTATATCCGCGTACCCAACGCCAACGCCAAAGCCATTCCGCTGCAGAAGAAAGAAGTTGTGGACAGCCCGATCCTGAAACAGGCTAACAGCCAGGCTGACAAGGGAGAATGGCTCCATGACATCGGAAACGCCATTACCATGTATGACAAGTACTGGACAGAACTAAAGACAGGTAAATAATAGTAACGAGTATATAATTACGCTCCGGTTATTCCCCCTCTCCCCCGAATTGCATCGCCGACCTGCCCGCAAGTGGGCTTATGGTTTGTCAAGGGACAATTCGAAGGGAACCCCCAGAGGGAAGTAACCGGAGCTGTTCTTTTTTATTGGAACAATACAAGTCTGAACTTTCATTCCGTCCAAACAGATGTCTGAAGTGGTTTTAATTGTTACTTTCGACGTTACAACGTCGCCCTCTGAAATGAAACTTTTGGCGCTGTTTTTTTCTCCTTGTAAGAAAAATATGCACAGAATCAATAAATATGATATAATGTGTCTGCAATATATTTGCAAACTGGCTTACTGGTGGTGCAGTTTCGGCTGCCAGTATGGAGAAAAGGAGGAGTTTTTATAAAATGAAAAAAAATCTTGTTCTGTTGTTCTGTTTTTTGGTACTTTTGCTGACAGCCTGCGGCGGACCGGAAAAGAAGGCGGATAAACCTGCGGAACCTGTGAAAAAGGAAGAACCCGCAAAACCGGCCGAACCTGCAAAAAATGCTGAAGGAAAGCAAGTACTCAACCTGTTCAGCTGGGCTGATAATTTTGACCCCGAAGTTCTGGCAGATTTCGAGAAGAAATTCAACTGCAAGATTAACTATGACGTATTTGCCAACAACGAAGAACTTCTGGCTAAAATTCAGGCTGGCGGAGCACGCTATGACGTGATCCAGCCCAGCGACTATATGGTTACGACCATGTTGAAACTCAACCTGCTCGAAGAACTGGACCTGAGCAAGATTCCCAATACAAAAAACCTTATCAAAGACTTACAGGCACCTGCCTATGACCCCACCGGAACCCATTCCGTTGTATACTCCTGGGGCATCACGGGCATCGCTTATAATAAAAAATACGTAAAAACGCCGCCTACTTCCTGGCGGGATCTGTGGAACCCGGCCTACAAGGGTCGCGTAGTACTGCTGAACGACGTACGGGAAGTCATCAGTTTTGCCATGAAGATGCACGGACACTCCCTGAACAGCGTGGATAAAAACCATCTGGCAGAATGCATGAAAGACCTGAAAGCCCTGTCTCCCAACATCCTGGCTTACGACACGGATACCATCAAGCAGAAATTTATTGCGGAAGAAGCCTGGATCGGCACCATGTGGAGCGGCGACGCTTACTTCAGCTTCAAGGAAAACAACAATATTGGCTTTGTGGTTCCCAAAGAAGGCACCGGCATCTGGGCCGACTGCTTTGCCATCCCCAAAGGCGCCAAGAACAAAGCCCTGGCCCAGGAATTCATCAATTACCTGTATGATCCCAAAGTCAGCGCCAAGAACTATGAATATATCGGTTATAACGATCCTAACCTGGCAGCAGCCCCATATCACAGCGAAGAGTTCAAAAACGACCCCATTCTGAAAACCGCCAAAGATTACATTGGAAACTCCGAATGGACAGATGACGTTGGTGACGCCATAGAGTTGTATGACCGTTGCTGGACAGAATTGAAG
>NZ_DBMCWA010000008.1:0-107782 GCF_056977735.1 Succiniclasticum sp. | reverse complement strand
GCTGCGGCCGTATTTGTAATACTCAAAAATATCTTTCACAACACGCGCTGTGTACGGTTCCGGAACCATCCGTCCCTCACGGTACATATACCCGTAGCAACACCTGTTATATAAACGTGAATCCGGATTCTTTAGGCTCTCCCGAATCCCGAACTTGATGTTCTTGGATTTGAAGTAACTCTCTTCCTGGGCAACGCCACCCATCACAGCAATGATGTGATCGTTAGCGGCCGTCTTCGTATCCAGGTTCTCCACCTCAAAGTAGACATAACCGCCGACATGGCGGATGTCATTTATGGCGCTCATTACGGTCACAGTGTTCCTGCCGAAACGCTGGATGCTTTTCACCACCACGATCTTTATCTTCCCCGCTTTCACGTCATCCAGCATCCGGTTGAATTCCGGGCGCTTGTTCTCCGATGTGCCGGTGTAAATATCGACATACACGTCTTTCAGATACGGCAGACAGTCCCACCCCTGCACAGTCTTGATCAGGCTTGTTATCTGGTTGGAAAGACTGCGCAACTGCCGCTGTTCCGACGTGCTTACCCTGCAGTATATCCCGATACCCGCTTTCTGGAGTTTCAGCTCTTTCAACCAGTCCGGAATCATAGCAATCCTTTTTACCTTCGGCGTGTCCATCTTATCACCCTCTCGTTTTTGACTACACTTCATTATATCACGGCCTGTCAAAAACGAGACAAAAAAAACGTTCTGACAAAAACCGATTGCCAGAACGCGTTTTAGCGATTCCGATTATTTATTTACTGAGATAAACGTGAATTTGAAACCTCAAATTGTGTAGGTAGTTATACCGCCTCATAGGGATTTAATAAAGACCTCCGAAACCGTTGAAAATAAAGGATTTTTCGCACCCTGCTCACCTTATCCCTTTATACGATTTCACACCGTTTTACCCTTGCTCCGAGAAGTTATAAGGGCAAAAGCAAGGGCAGGAAAAACTGATAACAAAATATAACAAGGTGTGGCAATCGGGAAACTGTGATGTATGTGCGAATATATGATTTTGGAGGATTACAAAATGGAACAGTACATCTATAACGAGCAAAACGGTCTTTGGTATGAGCAGCGGGGCGATTATTATATCCCCTGCTTGGAATTACCAGCCGAAAAAGCAGAACGGTCTATCGGCGTATGGGGGCAGCGGCATTTGCAGTATATCCGTGAGCATAAAAAGGCGTTTTATACCAGCCTTTTGACAAGCGGCAAGCTGCAATCCTATCTTGCCGATGTTGAGGAACAGGCGCAGGAGCTGTTTGACCGTCTTATGAAGCAGCGGGTGGAGTGTGAGGGCATTACCGAAACGCTAAAAGCCGACAATCAAATGGAGTGGGTGCAGAGAATGAATGCCCTGTGGGCGGCGGTTACGGAAACCGTCAATGCAGAGGTGATCTTCGTATGAGAAAGAAGAAATACCACCTTTATTTGACGGCAGAAGAAAGACGGTATGTTTTTAATGCCCTGCTTGCGTACCGCAATAAGCTGCTGGCGCAGGGCAGATATACAGACCTTATGGACGAGGTAATGATAAAGCTGCAAAAATGAGCCTGCAACGCTTTCAAACACAAAAACGAGGGGCAAGGTACAAACACCTTGCCCCTCAAAGTTTAGGTCCTGAAAACGGCTTGAAATCAGGCTTTTTTACCTCTAAATGTCCACGCAGCGAGGTAAATGGTTTGATTGGAATACCGTTTTTAGTATAACAGTCGTGCCGTCGAAAACAAGCAATGCAACACTTGCCGGAACAAGTGAAAACAAATCGCACCCAATTTCTTACTTAATCTTTTTCATCAGTATAACTGTCCTTTTCCTCACCCTTTTTGCTTTCTGTCCGTAATTGCTTTTCCAGTGCCGACTGCTTAGCAAGGATCGCATTCACCTTGTCGTACAGATCCTCGATCATAATCTCGGTTTTCAGATTGACCTTGTAATCGTTTTCAGCTCTGCGGCGGTCCTTTTCCTCCTGACGGTTTTGGCTCATCATGATCAGCGGTGCCTGGATCGCGGCGATACAGGACAGCACCAGATTCAGCAAAATGAACGGATATGGGTCAAATGCCCGTGCAGCCATCAGCGTGTTTACAACCATCCACAGCACCAGTCCGCCGGTAAACGAGAAAATGAACGCCCAGCTTCCGGCGAACTTTGCAATGGCATCCGCCGCCCTCTGTCCCAATGTATACTTTTCTTTTCCGCTTTCGGGACTGACCGAAATCTTGCTGTCGGCTAGCAGGTTCAGTACCTCTTCATCGGTCATATCATGACGGATGTCCTTGAGCACTTCTTTTAATAGCTTTCTATTTTCTTTCATATCAGTTATTCCTCACTCTCGGCTTTGTTCATCGTATGCAGAAAGAAATCGGGACCCTTTTCTTCAAACAGAAGCAGAGACACACCGAGTAGCAAGTCGGCGTGTACAGCCGAATCATCCAATGGGATAAGAAAATCATCCTGCATCCTGTGAATGCGGTAAAGCACCGTATTACGATGTGTGAAAAGAGCGTCACAGGTCTTTTTCAGCGATCGGCAGCAGGTCAGATAGTGATAGAGCGTTTCGCAATACTGTGTGTCATTCTCTCTATCATGTACAGCCAGCGCCCGGATCTCTTTCGCAATCAAATCACTGCGCCCCTCTATATTCTTCAGCAAAAGCGGTGTGCGGAGCTGCGCTACCATACAGACGCTTCCGCCGTGAAAGCGATAATCCATCATCAGCTCCAGCGCTTCATGGGCTGTGCGGTAGAGGGCAGGCAGCTCAAACAGGTCGCAAAGTCCATCCGACATTACCACTTTTAACCGGAACTCCTCCGCCAAAGCAGAAAAGCCATTGAAGTCTTTCGTCCCATGCAAGAACAAAAATATATCTCCTCGATAGAGAAACGAATGAGACTGTGGGAATCTTGCCCTGAGTTCATCCTTCAGATGCCGCTTTCCAAGATATTCATTGTGATAGGCCGTCAGATCGATCAGAGCAAAACCTGTGGGGTGAAAATCCGCAAGATAAGTGCCTGATGTCTGCAAGTAAAAATACGGTGCAGAGGAAAACCCGCCATCTAAAAGGTGCATCAGAATATCCTCTGCCGTTTCGAATGGCTTATCATGTCTGCTGATTTCGATGAACGCCTGCTTTGCCAAAACCTGCTCGACCGTATTCCATGTTTCCGGTGGGATGTTTTGCAGATGGTCATCTATATCTACACAAATAAGATAACCCAGCCGCACGCCGGAGCTGATAAGCGGCGCAAAACGGCGTCGGTATTCACTGCCGTCCAGCTTCACATAGTCTGCTTTCCCGGCAGACAGCGCATCACTCTGGCTGATAACCGCACCGGCTTCATAGGTGATCTGCCCCTGCCGAACTGTCTCCTGAAAAAGCGGATCGGTAAAACCGAGCGGTCGGTGATGCGCCGTAACATGAAAAGTATCGTCCAGTACCAGAAGTGGACATTCCAGCAGCGCGCCAGCATCAACCGCCAATGCTTTCAAATCGTCCTGTGCAAAAAACTCTGCCAAAAGTACATCTGTACTATAGCGCTTTTGCCGTTCATTTTCCATCGTCTCAGCTCCTTCGCTTGTGCGGAAAGCACAAGCGGTTTTTTCTTTATTATACTGCCGGTCCGTTGCTGTTTCAAGTAGAGAGCACTATAATATGGTCAGAAATTGAGAAAAGGAAATGAAAGGCTGGTGCAAATGATGATGGCTTCAAAATCCATGAAAGTTCTAAACATTATAGCAGGTGTGCTTTTGATTGTGGCTGGCATCTACTGTTTGTGCAATCAGGACATTGCAGCAATGACCGCAGGCGTAATGGTCGGCATCTTCATGCTGCTTTCCGGCGTGATTGAGATCGTTGTCTTTGCCACGACAAGCGGCTTGTTGTTCGGTTCCGGTTGGCTGCTGCTGGACGGCGTGCTGACGGTGATCCTGTCCCTGTTCCTGCTATTCAATCAGTGGTTTACAATGATGTCGCTTCCTTTCCTGTTTACATTGTGGCTGCTGTTTTCCGGTATCTCGCGCTTCGTCAGTGCGTTTGATTTGCGAGCCTTTGGTGTTCGCGGTTGGGGGTGGATTTTAACCATCGGTATCATTCTGATGGTTGCCGGATTCATCTGTATGATGGATCCGTGGGTGAGTGTTGCGGCGATCGGTCTGACGGTTGGACTGGCATTCCTGCTGGAGGGCATCAGTTCCATCGTTTATGCCTGCATCCCGCGAAGCAAGTAAGCAATGCTTGACTGCAGTATCTTCTGCAAGGCAAAGCTTTTATATAGTATATAGATAATAATTATCAAATCGAATGGAGGAATTATTATGCTGCCCGTAGTGTATGGTGAAAACATGTTCGATGATTTCCTTGAGAACGGCTTCTTTGGTTCTCACAACCCGCTGTTCGGTAAGAACGGCAGAAACCTGATGAAGACCGATATCCGTGAGACGGATGATGCAAAGGCTTATCGTCTGGCGATTGATCTGCCTGGCTTCAAGAAGGACGAGATCAGCCTTGACCTTAAGGATGGTTATCTGACCATCAGCGCCGAGAAGGGTCTGGACAAGGACGAGGAAGACAAGAAGGGACGCATCCTGCGCCAGGAGCGCTATGCCGGTTCCTGCTCCCGTAGCTTCTATGTCGGCGATGTGAAGCCTGAGGACATCAAGGCAAAGTATGAGTCCGGCGTTCTGACTGTGCTGGTTCCGAAGGAGGACATCAAAAAGTCTCCTGTCAGCACCGCCATTACGATTGAATAATATGTTCTAACCAAGGCCTGCCGCCTGCGTTGTGCAGACGGCAGGCTTTTTCATGAGGCGATAAAATGAAGCAAGCGATTTCACTCAATGGCGTCATTGATATGCATGTTCATACGGCGCCGGATATTTGTCAGCGCACTTATAACGACTTGGAGCTGACAGCCGCTGCCGTTCATGCTGGAGCAAGAGCGATCGTCATCAAAGGACACCATTGCTCTACTGTGGCGCGTGCGGCGCTGTGCAACGCCTATAACCGAACGGCATTTGACAGCAATTCATTTGTCATGTACGGCGGATTGGTTCTAAATTATGAGACGGGCGGACTGAATCCCAAAGCGGTACAAACCGCCCTTGAAATGGGCGCCAAGATCATTTGGCTGCCGACAGTGGACGCGGAAAATGACTGCCACAAGCACGGCAGAAGCGGCGGTATTCGCATGACGAATGACCGAGGTGTACCGCTTCCGGAGTTGCGCCGCATTTTCACGCTTATCAAGGAGTATGACGCCGTTCTTGCTACCGGTCATATTTCTCCGGAGGAAATTCACTGTGTCGTAGACAGCGCCCGCAACATCGGCGTACAAAAGATCGTGATCACCCATCCGGAATATTGGGTCGTGGATATGAGTCTTGAAGACCAACAAGAACTGATTTCAGATTACAATGTCATTTTGGAGCGTTGCTTTATGCAGCCGCTGAAAAATGGTCAGTGGATCAGCAATGCAGAGCGTAACCTTAAAGCCATACGGAAGCTCGGAGCAGAGAGCACGATCCTATCCACCGACTGCGGCAATCCCGCAATGCCGCCGTGGGAGGAATCTATGCGGCAGTATCTGCAGTTTATAGCCGACCACAATGTCAGCCCGGAAGAACTGCGAAGTATGACCAAAACCACGCCCACACAGCTCTTGGGACTCACGGATATTCTGGAATAAATGAAAGATACATTGTGCATTTGGCACAATCTGTTTTTCTTCTATTGTACTGACGGTTTCTTGTGCTTACAAATGAAAAAGCCTAAACTGTAGATAGTTGAAAAAGACTAAACAGTCTTATGGAGGAATGAATCATGAAATGCGAAAATTGTGGCAGGAACGAAGCCAACTTCGTATATCGCAGCAGTATCAATGGCAGAACAGAAGAACATCACCTCTGCCAAGCCTGTGCCGAAAAGTTAGGCTATACTCGGAGGTTTTTTGACCAGCGGCCGTCCGTGATGGACAGCTTCTTTGGAAATAATAGCTTCTTTAGCTCCATGCCGTCTTTGATGGGGCGGATGCTGGAGAGTCCTTTTGATGATTTCTTCGACGAAATGCCCGCCATCGGCGCAGCTCCGGTGCAGGAGGTTCAGAAGGAGCGGAAGGATAACCTGATGAGTTGTGAAGATCAGAGCCGTTTTTCCTACCTGCGTCAGATGAATGCATTAAAGCATGCACAGAAGAAGGCTATTCACGAAGAAGACTTTGAGCGCGCCGCTCAACTGCGGGACGAAATTCACAAGTTGGAAGAAACTCATAAGGAAGCTGAAGCGTCCAAAAAAGATGATAAGGATCGCAATTAAAGCGTGCATCTAAAGAATAGACACACTTCACAATCAAAGAGAGGTATTGCATTATGGATGAAAATAAATTCACTCCCACTGCGGAAGAAGCTTTACAACTGGCTCAGGAGGCTGCAGGCGAACTGGGTCACGGTTACATGGGTACAGAACACCTGCTACTGGGCTTGATGCGTGAGGACGAGGGACTTGCCCATACGGTTTTGACAGAGGCCGGTCTGACGGATGATCTGCTCACGGAAATGATACGCAAAGCCGCCGGTTCCCGCCCTGCGGACAACAGCGGTTCTGCCCAGAACCTGAGCCCCAGAACGAAGCATGTACTGGAGATCGCCATGGAGGATGCCATTCGTGGCGGCTATGCCTATATTGGCACAGAGCATCTGCTGGCTGGTATTCTTCGTGAGGGCAACAATATGGCAGTCCGTATTCTTCGGTCTGCCGGTGTGGACGCTCGCCAACTGTATACAGCATTGATGGATAAACTCAGCGTTGCATCCCACGCTCAAAGCAGCAGCACCCCGGATGCCGGAGGCAGCGAGGGGAGCGGCAAGAATAAGACCTTGTCGGAGTTTACCCACGATTTGACAGCTGACGCCAGAACAGGAAAATTGGATCCTGTCATTGGCCGTGATAAAGAGATCAAGCGGGTGATCCAGATACTGTCCCGCCGCAGTAAGAATAACCCCTGTCTTATCGGTGAACCCGGTGTCGGCAAGACGGCCATTGCCGAGGGACTGGCTCGGAAAATTGCCGAGGGTAAAGTGCCGGAAAAGCTGCTGGACAAAAAGCTGCTCTCTTTGGATCTTACCGGCATGGTAGCTGGTGCTAAGTACCGCGGCGAATTTGAAGACCGTATCAAGAAGGTAATGCAGGAGGCTAAAAAGGACGGCAACATCATCCTTTTCATCGACGAGCTGCACACCATTGTCGGTACAGGCTCCGCTGAGGGAGCCGTAGACGCCGCCAATATTCTGAAGCCGGCTCTCAGCCGCGGCGAGATCCAGGTCGTCGGTGCAACAACTTTGAATGAATACCGCAAGTACATCGAAAAGGATGCCGCGCTGGAGCGTCGTTTCCAGCCGGTTACCGTAGGTGAGCCAAGCCAGGAGGCCACACTGGAGATTTTGAAGGGCCTGCGGGAAAAGTATGAGCAGTACCACGGTCTGCACATTACCGACGAAGCCCTGAAGGCTGCAGTGGAACTCTCTGCCCGATATATCAACGACCGGTTCCTGCCGGACAAAGCCATCGATCTGATGGATGAGGCTGCCAGCCGTGTGCAGATGGAGGAAGAAGAACCTTCCGAAGAACTCACAAGCCTTGAAGAGAAGCTCAACGCTCTTGCCGCAGACAAGGAAGCCGCCATTGCGGTACAAGACTTTGAGAAGGCTGCCCAACTGCGGGATACGGAAAAGGACTATAAGAAACAGTTGGAGACCGAGCGCAATAAGCGCCGCAAGAGCAACAAAGAGCACCGGGATGTAAGCGAAGAGGATATTGCCGCTGTTGTGTCCGACTGGACCGGCGTCCCTGTGACACGTCTTACCGAGGACGAAAGTCAGCGTCTGCTGCATATGGAAGATACACTCCACAAACGGGTCGTGGGTCAGGACGAGGCCGTAAAGGCTGTGGCTCGTTCCATTCGCCGCGGTCGTGTCGGCTTGAAAGATCCCAAACGCCCCATCGGCAGTTTCCTGTTCCTGGGCCCTACCGGTGTTGGCAAAACGGAACTGTGTAAATCTCTGGCAGAAGCCATGTTCGGCGACGAAAACGCCATGATCCGGATCGATATGTCCGAATATATGGAACGGCATACTGTGTCCCGTCTGGTCGGTTCGCCTCCCGGATATGTGGGTCACGATGAAGGCGGTCAGCTGACAGAAAAGGTGCGCCGCAAGCCCTATTCCGTTGTGCTTTTCGATGAAATCGAAAAAGCGCACGAGGATGTGTGGAATATCATGCTCCAGATTCTGGACGATGGCCGTATCACCGATTCTCAGGGCCGCACCGTTGACTTCAAGAACACCGTCATCGTCATGACCAGCAACATCGGTGCAAAGGTACTTACCGATGCCGGATCCAAGCTGGATTTTGAAACAGGCGACAAAAAGGCCGAGGCGGATGCCGACAAGGCATATGAGCAGGCCAAGGAAACCGTTCTGGAAGAGTTGCGCCGCACCTTCCGTCCCGAGTTCCTGAACCGTATCGACGACATCATCGTGTTCCGTGCTCTGACCGAGCAGGATATCGAAGAGGTTGCCCGTCGGATGCTCAAGACCGTGGCGGGCCGTATGGAGTCCATGGGTATCCATTTGGATGCTTCCGAAGAAGCGGTGAAGGAGCTTGCCAGAGAAGGATTTGATCCCAAATATGGCGCACGTCCATTGCGCCGAGCCATTCAGAATAAGGTGGAGGACGCCGTGGCTGAGAGAATGCTGGATGGCACCCTCAATACCGGCGATACCGCCAAGTTGGCTGTAGAGGACAACAAACTGGTTGTAACCAAGTGACATCTCTCATAAAGGCTTTGAAGCTGCTATCAATGCGGTTGTTCGTGGAAAAGAAACCCGCAGCGGGAACGCCGATACCGATAAGCCAAATGACGGCCAGACCGGCGATACCACTTCTCCGCAGACCGGCGACGACAGCAATATCGCTCTTTGGATGGCGTTGATGTTGGCTGCGGGCGCTGCCCTGACCGGCACAGCCGTTTACAGCCGCAAGAGAAAATACAGCAGATAAATCCATATATAACCATGCGCCCCGTGACTTTCTTCCACGGGGCGCATTCTCTATGTATGCACCGCAGGAAGCCTGCGGTGTTGTTTTCGATGTGAAAGCTATCGTTCCATGTCGTGGGTTTTGCGTTTTGGCTTTTGACTTTTGCCCTCCGCCTGAAGCTGGCGCAGGCGTTTCAGTACGCTCTCCCGCCCGGGCGGCGCTGACTGTTCTTTTTCGGCGGGTTTTCCTTTTTCCCTGACCTTGCGTTCCCACTCGGCAAGCTCACGGTTGTAGTTCTCTACTACGGCCTCCGCCTTGCGGTAGGTTGCCATGAACGCCTGCACATCGGGATAGCCGTCCTTTTTTAAGATTTCGGGCAGTGCTTCCAGCATGGCGGAGATTTTTTCCTCCGTCCGCCGGATTTTTGCTTCCAGCTCTTTCCGCTCCCTGCCTTTGAAAATACCCTTTGTTTCGACAAGCTGCGTTTTCAGCCCGGGGACTTCCTCCTGCAAGCTGCGGATTTCCCTTGCTCTGTCCTGCACCCGTATCATCAGCTTCTGCATGGTGTGAAACTCCGCCATATCCAGATTGAGCACCGGCTTGGGCGGCAGCTCCGTCTGGCGTATCAGGTTCTGCAAAAACTCCTTCGCTTTGTTTACGATACAGCGGAACAGGTTGGGCAGCCAACCATGTGCCTTAATGGACTGGCTTGCTTTTTGATGGATTTCCTCTTTCTTGACTTCCAGTATCTTTGCCTCCTCTATCCCCGACACAAGCGCCATATCCGCCGTCCTGTTCCACTCCTGCCTTGCGGCGTTATCCGCTTCCATCTCGGCAGCTTTGGGATTGTTTTTGCCGATCTTCTTGGTCGGCAGATAGATACTGTCGGGATTGAACACCCGTAAATGCTGCTCAGGATCGGCGATATGCCGGTTGATCAGGGCGGTGTAATTCCTCTTGACTTCCTCTAAAAACGGCTCGCTTTTGAAACGCCCGTCCTTTACCGTGAAAAGGTGCTGTTCGTAAACGCCCCCTTTCGGAATAACGGTGCAGCCTTTCCGTATCTGCCCGTCCTCTCCCATAACCTCTTTTTTTGTGCGTACCCGTTTGCCCGTTTCGTCAAAGAATACGCTGCGGGTCGCAATCTTAACCTCCGGCTCGGCAAGCAGCCGCCGTTCGCTGAAGATGAGGTGGATGTGGTAATTGGTCTTTCGCTTGTTGTGATGGAGCGCCGACACGCATTCCACATCATACCGCCTGCGGAATTCCTCCGTGAAATCTTTCAGCACCTGCTGCGGCTCGTATTGCGTGTAGGTTTCGGGCAGGGCGATAATCAGCTCCCTTGCTTCAATACATTTACCCTCTGCGCCGCTTCTCTGAAACTCCTGCTGGCTTTCTCTTGCGAGGTTGCTCCAAAAGGAATGGTCTGCGGTGCGGTAGGTGGCATAGAGGTTTTCCTGTTTGGCGTGGCTTGTGATATACGATATTCTTCCCCTGACATTGGACAGCTTTGACATCTGGATAAAGCTGTGGCGTGTCATAAATCATCTCCGTTTCTGTTTGGTAAAATGCCTGCCTCATTTTGCAACCGGCTTGCCGGCTGCGGCTGTTCCGACGGCATTTGACAAAGGAGCAGCCAAAGAAAATTGCGGTAGCAATTTTCTCTGTATCACAGCGGCGGCAGCCTTGCAAGCGGTGATACAGGCTCCCCGCAGGGGCGAAATACCCAGAGTACAAACCGCAGGTTTGTGCGAGGGGTGTATTTCGCTCTCAAACGCCGAGGGCTTTGGAGAACGGTCATTCCACTTTTCGTACATCATTGGGATTTAGTAAATTCCTGCCCTGATTGACCGTCATAAAACGCTCCAGTGTATCCCTGCGGATAATGGTCTTACGTCCGACTTTCAGAACAGGCAGTTTGCCCCAGTCCACCAGTTTTCGCATTGTGTTCCTACCGATACCCGTACATTCTGCTGCTTCCTCGATAGTTAAACCCATTTTAATTGCTGTCATTATACATCTCTCCTTTCAAAATACTCATTTTGCAACCCTGCAATTATCATTATACTTATTTTGCTATTTCTTGTCAACTTATTTTACAACCCATTAAGATTGTTTTTTAACTTTTATCGAAAAATAGTTGCAAAATAGGTTTTGATATGCTATACTTGTATTCGTCAGGAGGTGAAAACCTTGAAAAAAGAAATTACATTCACCGCAAAACAGGTTGGTGAACGAGTGAAAGAACGTCGAACAGAATTGAATCTTACAATGCCGGAACTCGGCAAGCGTATCGGAGTGAACAAGTCAACGATACAGAGATACGAAGCAGACGGCGTAGACCCAAAGAGAACAATGATTATCAATGGACTTGCAGAAGCACTGCTTACCACTCCTGAATGGCTCACAGGTCTTTCAGAAGATAAGGAATATGACAGCAGAACGCTTTGTGAAAAGGACTTGGAAGAACATATCAAGAAGTACATTGATACAGTGTCTACGGTTGTGAATGGCGAACCGCACCAACAGCTCCTTACCACATTTCTCGGAAAGATGATTGATTTGTATTCCGTTCTCTGCTACCACTTCTCCGACGCTATGGCAGAGGTTGACCGTGTGGCAGAAGATGAAGGACTGAAACAGTCTCTCCGCAGATATGCGATTGAATCGGGAGCGATTACAGAGCGAGTTTACCATAAAGAAATGGAAGCACCGATTGAGGATATGAAACGATTCTTAGACGGAATTTTACATATCTACGATGAAGGACGCACCGCTGTAAAGATGGGTGACCTTTTCGGGATAGTAGCGGAAGCCGAAGCAAGGCTTGCCGAAAAAGAATAATTCCGTGGCTCTTTGACAATGAAAAAGCCGATTAAACAATCGGCGGATGTGACACTATTTACTTTACGCACACCATACGTCACAGTTCCGATTGCCACGGATAGAAAGGAGACTATTTATCAATGGCAAAAGGATCTGTAAGAAAAAAGGGCAAAAAATGGTACTACCGCTTCTATGTAGAAGATGAAAGCGGAAAGATGGTACAGCGTGAGTTTGCAGGCACAGAAAGTAAATCCGAGACGGAAGCATTGCTCCGAAAAGCAATGGAGGACTACGAAGCGAAGAAGTTTGTGGCAAAGCCTGAGAACACCACTGTGGGTATGCTGCTTGATATGTGGGTGGAAGAAGAACTGAAACCCGGCAATCTGAGCAACGGTACAGTAATGGCGTATATGGGAACAGTGAGCAGGATAAAGAAATATCCTATCGGAGACAGAAAGCTGAAAACGGTCACTGCGGAACATTTACAGGCATTTATGGACGTCCTTACTTTCGGAGGACAAAACCCTGACGGAACGACAGCAAAGGCACTCAGCAAAGGGTATCTGAGACTGTTCTCAGCAGTATTGCAGGGAGCGTTCCGATTTGCGGTATTCCCGAAGAAACTGATTTCCTTTAATCCTATGCAGTATGTGGTATGGAGAGGAAAGAAAGAGGAATACGAACTGTTTGCAGACGAGAACGGCGAAGTTGACAATGCTCCTACCATTGACCATCAGCAGTTTCTGATGTTGGAGGACTTTCTGAAAAAGAAAGACAATCCTGCGTTGCTCCCGATGCAGATAGCCTATTACACAGGACTTCGTATCGGAGAAGCGTGTGCATTGACTTGGCAGGACATCAACCTTGACGGACAGTACCTTACAGTACGACGCAGTATGCGATACAACGGGCAAAGGCACAAGACAGAGATAGGTGCTACCAAACGCAAGAAAGTCCGTACCGTGGACTTCTGCGACACTCTGGCAGATATTCTCAGAAAGGCAAAGACGGAACAGCACAAGAACCGCTTCAAGTATGGAGACCTCTATCACCTCAACTACTACAAAGAGGTCAAAGAGAAAGATCGTACTTACTATGAAGTCTACAGCCTGCCGAGAACGGATGAAGTTCCAGACGGGTACAAAGAAATATCATTTGTCTGCCTGAGACCTGACGGAGCATACGAGTCACCGAGTACAGTTGGTGTTATGACAAGGTCGGCAAAAAAGAAACTGGAAGGATTTGAGGATTTCCATTTTCATATGCTGAGACACACATTCACAAGCAATCTGCTCTCCAACGGTGCAGCACCAAAGGATGTGCAGGAACTGCTCGGACACTCTGATGTAAGTACCACAATGAACATCTACGCTCACTCTAAGAGGGAAGCGAAACGAACTTCCGCAAGACTGCTTGATAAGGTGGTCGGGGAAGCCTAAACAAAAAGTTTCCCTTGTTTCAGCTCATAAGGGCAAAAACAAGGGAAACTGCATAAGGTAAGAACATTAAAATGCCGATTTTCCTTGAAAATACAAGGGTTTCGGAGGATTAAATAGATAAACTGGAATTTGTCGGCTAAACGATACTCCATTTTCGCCGTATCGTATGCCATAAAAGACAAGTCTGTGCTGTAATATAAACAAAGAAAAAAGCACCGCTTGGTTTACTGGCACTGGCTCCGCACGAGCCGTCGACCAGCAAAGCAAGGATGCTTTTTTTAAATCCATTATAGTAGTAGATGAAACGAAAATCAAGACGGAAAAGGATTTGCGTTATACGATACTCCGTTTTCGCCGTATCATTCAACAAAATCTGAAACAAGTTCTATGATATCTGCCGGAGTTGTAACTACATCAATGGTATTTCCCTTGGCATCATAATACTCAACTTCAAAATGTGTGCCGTCATATTCCAATACAATTGTTCCCTCAGTACCCAAAGGAAGTCCGTTAAATTCTCTCTTAAGCTTTACAACATCTAATTCTTTCAATTTTAGCCCTTCTTCTCATTGAACAATCAGTATTAGACACTACACTTCGATTTGTACGATTATCATCGACTCACTTAATTATAACAAAACAGCCGCAGAAAAATCTACGGCTGTTGAGCCAAATCAAGAGTTAGAATATAGCCTGTCCGGATGTTAATAATCCTGTACGCAGAAACGTTTTTGTTTTCAATCCGATAGAAAAAGATATTGATGTACTGTTTTATTTCTGACAAGTCATGCAGTGCTTCCGGGGTATAGCAAAGTTTCATTCATCTTCCCCCCAGACGATCCGATACCTCTTCTTCCGGAATCCACCCAGTTTCGTTCTTCACGCTGTCTTCATCTTTTTTTCAGCTCTTTCATAAGCTGCGCGGCAGTCTGTTGCTCTGTCTTAGTAGCTTGGCTAATTATAGCATAAATTCAGCATCTTCAATTCAAGCTTACCAGAGAGAATGCAGATTGCAGTATGCATAAACAGCCTTAGCCTCATCGCCGTCGCAAAGGGAAAAACAATCTTTTGGTTCGTTACTTGCCTTAATAATTTTCTGCGTTAATCTCAAAGTATGCCTGGGGATGGGCGCAGACGGGACAGATTTCCGGCGCGGCTTCTCCCACCACAATATGACCGCAGTTGCGGCATTCCCATACCTTGACGCTGCTCTTTTTAAAGACTTCCTGTGTCTCAACGTTGTGCAACAGAGCCCGGTACCGCTCCTCGTGGTGCTTCTCAATAGCTGCTACGCCACGGAATTTCTCAGCCAACTCCGTGAAGCCTTCCTCTTCGGCGGTCTTGGCAAAGCCCTCATACATGTCCGTCCATTCGTAGTTTTCGCCGTCAGCAGCGGCAGCCAGATTCTCAGCAGTGGATCCGATACCGCCCAGTTCCTTGAACCAGAGCTTGGCGTGCTCCTTTTCATTGTCGGCCGTTTTCAGAAAGAGAGCCGCAATCTGCTCAAAGCCCTCTTTTTTTGCCTTGGAAGCGAAATAGGTGTATTTGTTTCTGGCCTGAGACTCACCTGCAAAGGCAGCCTCCAGATTTTTTTCAGTCTGGGTTCCGGCGTAGGGGTTCTTCTTAACAAGCACCGGCTCCATAACACCGTGCTGTTTGCACCGAGGGCACTGTTCGGGCGCGGTTTCGCCCTCATAGACGCAGCCGCAGAGTTTGCATACGAACTTCATATTTTTTCCTCCTTCTTTGGTTTTCTTTGGGACGCTTTCCCCGGTTACAACAGGGAAAGCGCCGGCAAATGGTATATCTGTGTACGTTGCTATATCTCGATCCAGCGTCACGAGATCCGTTACGCTCAAATCGTGAACAGAGGTGTGCCCGGTAACCCGAGCAAATGTCTTTATTTCTTTCAGGGAGACGTTCAGGAAGTTTGCTACTCGCTGAGCCGCCTTATCCACATCCAACCGGGCGCGAAGTTCCGGCTTCTGTGTGGCGATTCCCATTGGGCAATTTCCCGTGCCGCAAATCCGATACTGCTGGCATGCGGCGGCAATCAAGGCTGCACTGGCTATGGCTACAGCGTCTGCACCCATAGCCAGCGCCTTGGCGAAGTCAGACGATACACGCAGCCCGCCTGTGATAATCAAAGAAATATCGGACTGCACAGCATCAAGATACTTTCGGGCACGACTCAAAGCATAGATTGTCGGAACGGAAGTGGACTCCCGGAGCAGAAGCGGACTGGAACCCGTAGCGCCGCCGCGCCCGTCGATGGTGATAAAGTCCGGTTCCGCATATATACAGTGCTCCAGATCCTGCTCGATATGCCCAGCCGCAATCTTGATGCCGATCGGACGGCCATTTGAGCGCTCCCGGAGCATCGTGACCATGGCCTTCAAATCCTCTTTGGAACAGATTTCCGAGAAGCGGCTGGGGCTCTGAATATCCTCTCCTGGCTTTTTCCCCCGTAGCGCAGCAATCTCCGCCGTAACTTTTTCTCCAGGCAGATGCCCGCCCATACCGGGCTTTGTGCCCTGTCCGATCTTGATCTCAATAGCGTCTGCACTGCGCAAATTGTCGTCCGTGACACTGTACTTGTTCGGGATATACTCAAAGATGTATTTATAAGCGGCGGCTTTCTCTTCGGGAAGAATGCCGCCCTCTCCACTACACATGGCTGTTTTCGCCATGGCGCTGCCTCTCGAAAGAGAAATCTTTGCCTCCCGTGAAAGAGCGCCAAAAGACATATGGGAAATGTAGATCGGGCTTTCCAGCACCATCGGCTTCCGGGCATGTTTGCCGATAACGGTCCGAGTTTCCACGGGGTCATGATCCAGCAGCGGCGGCGGATTCAACTGAGCCCCCAACAAAAGAATATCGTCCCAGTTGGGCAAGGGCATGAGGGTTCCCATGGAACTGTCGAGACTCTTGCCGGATACCGCCATTTCATGTATTTCCTTCATGTAGCGGCTGTTTTTATCCCGGCGTTCATACTTAGGATCATAGGCCAGCGATCCTTTAGGCTTTGCTGCCGTCTCCAGTTCTTCGCCGCGGTCAACCCTCTCAAACTTGGACACCGGCTGTTTGCAAACGGGACATTCAGTCAACTCTGCCAGCTTTCGTCCTTCTTGCTCTTCGTCAAAGATTGTGCCGCAGACAGTACATTGATAGATGGCCATGGTTTGTCCTCCCTTCTTATTATTCTTTCTCTGCCTTATTTCGACAGGAAGGGCAGATATAATTAACTTTCAAATCATAGGAGATTATCTCTTCTGGAATCTGCGCCTGCAGTTGGGCTGTGAGATCGGAGAGGCGGATATCGGAGAGCGCTCCACATTTTTTACATACCAGATGATCGTGTTTTATGATTTTATCGTAACGGTCAGGATAGCCTTCTACAGAAACCTTTCTGATCTGATCCTGTTCGTAAAGCAGATTGAGATTATTATATACTGTGGCAAGAACAACCTTAGAGCTCGTAGCTTTAAGTCGCAGATATATCTGCTCCGCAGTCAGGTGATCCGAAGAGGCATTTATAATATCGAGTATCTGTTGTGCGTACTTTGTCATGATCTGTTCCAAATTAGAATTATTCTAAATCTATTTTATCTTTAAAGAAAAATGATGTCAAGACAGAAACCAGAAAATTTTCTGGTAGCAGTTGTTCATATTACTACTTGCCACGTATAAAGATGATGATAAAACAAGGCTTTCGGAGGATTTTTCTCCTATTCAAGCAGGGAAAATTCTCTCTGCCCTCTCTTACCACCGTACATGTCATTCGGCATACGGCATTTTACCGTTTTATTGTGCTATATCTTTCATGTCAGCGCTTTTAGGAATCTCAATCATCATATCAACAATATTTTTAGCCCATATTCCCTGAATGGCGGTGCTTCCGATATGACTGATCCGCACAACAGGCTGAGCAGCTAAAAGACCGGTCAGCGTTTGCCTGATCTCATTGAAGCTATCTTTCCACCGATCATCGTGCGGCACAAGAAAGATGGGAAACAATGCCCATAACTCTTCCAATGTCATTTTAGATAAATCTTTTCCCATGCCAAAGGCCTCCATAAATAAACAACGATTTGTATCAGCAATTACATCTATAATTCATTATAACAAAACAGCCGCAGAATAATCTACGGCTGTTGAAGTAAATGGTATACAAATATCACTTGTTGATTGCGGTCATTAATTTAAATATAATTTTTATATAAAATTCTATTAAAAAACAGCACTAAAACAAATCCATCCTTTTGTTCATTTCCTCCGCCAACAACAAAAGTTCCTGTACTTCAAAATCCGGATTCCTGTGATAACCGATCCCTAATTCAATTGTAATATCCCATGCTGCAGGAATACTTATCAGAGCCGGATAACTCCGGGTTGTATAAAGCAACACAACGGCATCTTCCAACATACATTTTGTAATCAGAGAGCTGTCGTAGCTTTCTATATCAATCATTCGGATCTCCGGTTCCCACTTTTGTATATAGGCACGTAATGTATCTTCAGCTTTTCCAATTCCCTTACTGTACATTATCAGAGAATGTCCACGCAGGTCAGAAAAGTCCAGTTTTCGCTTTTTAGTCAGCGGGCTGCCGTGCAACACACCAATATGCTGACGGACTTTTTTCAGGGGAAGAAACAACAAATCATCTACGTTATGATAATAGTTCATAATGTATTCAGACGTTATATCTATAGAACGATTGCGAAACTGCTCAAAAAAATACTGCAAAGCATAATCTTTAAAATGAAATTTCACTTCTGGATGAAGCTTACAATACTCGTGACATATTTTAGGCAACGTTACACCGGGTAAATTGGAAAGCGACCCAATGGTAATAGAATTCGCACCCGAACTCTGTTCCCTGCATTTGCGCAGCAATTGCTGATAAGAATTGACTATTTGAAGAGAGTGTTCCAAATACGTTCTGCCGGCGGGAGTAAGAAAAGTACCGCGATTACTGCGAGAAAACAATGGAAACTTTATTTGTTTTTCCAGCATGGAAACCTGTTCCACCAACGCCTGCCGCGAAATAAAAAGCCGATCCGCCGCCCGGGCAAAACTGCCGCACTCATCAATAGCCTTTAACCGGTTTAACAAGACTTCATCAAGCATGAGGACACCTCCTCCCATACAGTATTGTTTTTCTTAGTATTCTTTCTGATATTCTATCACTTTTTCAGACAATTTGAAACGCAGTAATATTTTATATTGTTCCTCCTTATAAAGTTGTTTTTAAAACAATTTGTCCTGTTTCGCTGTTCCGATTAAATCTTCTCCCATTCTGATTTTATCAAAGCCTTATTTAAATCACGCAAATACGGAATGGTTCTTCTCGCTTCCAGACATTTATCAATATTAATTTCAGAAACCAAAACAGCATCCCCATCCCGATCCGCTTCTTCCAGCACGGAGCCATCCGGTGCGACTATACGCGAGTGCCCGCCAAGGAACACGGTATTATCGTCTACACCTGCTCTATTCACAGCAATTACATAGATACCGTTTTCCAATGCACGGGCTTTAGACTGAATATCCCAAACGTAATAACGGGCCCGGCCAAATGCCGCAGGATAAATAATCACATTCGCGCCTTTCAATACCATCAACCGTGAAATATCCGGAAATCCGATTTCATAACAAATTTGCATACCTATGCGTAAATCGCCGTACTGAATTGGGGCTGGAACCTTGGATCCGTTTTGGAATCTAAGTTCTTCATTATCCCAAAGATGAACCTTATCATATGTTCCTAACACACCGCTTTCATCAACAGTCAGCGCCGTATCGGTAATAATCCCTGCGTTTGGAGTGACAGCCATTATGCATCCAGAGACTAAAATCTCATATCTTTTTGCCTGTGCAATCATCCACTGGCAAGTCCTTCCTTCCGGTATCTTTTCAGCCAGTTCTGTATCTCTTGTTGGAATCCAGTATCCTGTATTGAACAACTCAGGAAAAACGACCCACTTTGCACCTTTTTTCACGGCTTCCTGTATCAATTTACCCGCTTTTGCAAGATTCCCGTCTACGTTTCCCAGTTCGCAATCCATTTGAATTGCAGCTACTTTCAGTTTCATTTTATTTTTCCTCCTGTTATATTCCGGTTATTCTCTAATTTCTGTTACCTGTTAAACCCACTTCACCAAATATATTTTAATATGACAATGCAATTGTATGGAAGAACAGCTCTTCCTGCCCTTGTCAGGGAATTCCTTGCGGCAAGAATCACGAAGCGGATTATAAAAACCGACGCATACTGGCTTTGCATATACAGCTGCAGGCATTTCCCTGCAACACGCAAGTTGTTTTATTCTTCCTTAACAAGGCAGTTCATTTTACAATACAGATAGTAAAAAGGAATATTCCAAAACATCTCACCCGAAAACGAATTGATCGGCGTTTTCCTGTTTTAGAGAATGCATTCTCCTGCTAAAGCAAAAGTTAATATCAAACGCTTCTTTTTCTTCAGTCTGTAAGATTGAGCAATAGGTGGCAAAATCAAAAATAATAACAATTATTTTAGTCGAGGAGGAATTATAATGGCTAAGAAAGAAATTCTGGTTTGTTACGATATCGATATTGATGCAGTCGCTGGCTGGTTAGGTTCTTATAATGGCGAAGATTCTCCGGACGACATTTCCCGCGGTATGTTTGCAGGCGAAGTTGGCATTCCCCGTCTGTTAGACCTGTTTGCAAAATACGGTTTAAAGACTTCCTGGTCTGCTCCAGGTCATTCCATTGAAACTTTCCCTGAACAGATGAAGATGATCGTTGACGCCGGTCATGAAATTGTGTTACACGGCTATTCTCATGAAAACCCAATTGCCATGACCCCGAAACAGGAAGAAGAAGTTCTGGTAAAATGTATCGGCCTTATTGAAGATCTGACCGGTAAAAAGCCTGTTGGATATACCGCTCCTTGGTGGGAATTCTCTCATGTTACCAATGAATTATTAGACAAATATCATATTAAATACGACCACAGCTTAATGCATAATGACTATACTCCCTATTATGTGCGCGTTGGCGATACATGGACAAAAATCAATTACAAAGCTGAATCTGCGCATGAATGGATGAAACCGCTTGTTCGCGGCAAAGAAACGGATGTTGTGGAAATTCCGGCTAACTGGTATCTGGACGATCTGCCACCCATGATGTTTATTAAGAACTCTACAACCAGTTACGGCTTTACAAATCCACGTACCATCGGCCAGATGTGGGAAGATGAATTTGACTGGGTATACGCAAACATGGATTACGCTGTGTTCCCGATGACGATTCATCCGGACGTAAGCGGACGCCCGCGCGTACTGCGTATGCATGAGCATCTAATCAATCACATCAACCAGTATAATGGCGTGCGTTGGGTTACAATGGAAGAAATGGCAGATGATTTTCTGAAACGCTGCCCTCGTAAAAAGTAAAAACTGCAATCAAAAAAACGAACCGGGGGTTTATATTACCTCGGTTCGTTTTTTTTGCAGAGATTAAATGAGTTTTTACGATTAATATTTTTTTTATTATATCCAAAACAGCCGCAGAAAAATCTACGGCTGTAAACAAAACTGGAATTTGTCTTTATAGTCTTTATATATCACCAAATCCCCTGCAGATCCTTCGTATCCACAGGAATTGTTACTTCGCAGGCCCGGTCTTTCGGTAAGGCGTCATGTGTTCCTCTTACCCGCCAGTATTTCTTCCAATACTCCCACCATTTCCTCGACAAAGGCTCTATTTCTTCTTCTGATATTGAACCATTTTTGTGTACGACTTCCATCCTGTCGCCACCGGCAACGATTCCTGCATTTCCGCATTTTGCAGCAATCAGATGGTGGGCAGTTGTCAGGGTATCTGTGCCTTCAAACGGCGTTACCGGCGTCTGGTTTCTGTACCCGTCATACACTTCCTGCGCATATTCCGGATTATCAAATTGCAGTTCATAACCATCGCACTCAAAAGCCGGTATCTCATCATCATAAAACCGCTCATACCAGGGTTTTACCGTGTCCTCATCCAGGTTATCCAAAAAAACAGCAAATACATTGCCAAAGAACCGGATTGCGATCACATCCATAGTGTGGATATCCTTCTCAGGTTTCGACTCATCGTACAGCTGAACATCGCAAAATTCCAGCTGCAGCATGTCGTTTTCCATGTGCCACCATTGCCAGGCGCCTGCGTCAGATATGGCATCGGCCAATATGTTCAAAGCTGTTTCATTCATGATTTCGCTCCCCACACAATTCGCAAGTCAAAGACATCCCCGTAAAGCAAAATTTGGCGCTTAAAAATTTAGCAGCAATCTATTGCTGAGTAAAACTTAAGTGAAACACGAAAAATGAACAACATTTGTTGAGATAAATGTCGATTTGTATTACTGCTATCATTATAACAAAACAGCCGCAGAAAAATCTACGGCTGTTAGAAAAACAACAATTTTCTTCATTCTCGGCGATGAAATACCATCACCGGTTTACAAAGTGAAAAAACGCTAATTTTTGACTACTTTGACTGTCATGCTAATCCCTGGGCAGCAAAGATTTTATGCGGGTTTTGTGTAGGAATTGAATTGTGTAATAGTACACTTCCGTTCGTAGTACGATTCGTATACGAACGGTCTTTTTTATTACGAATTCTATGCCCCTCAAATCCGCACCACAGGCGGATTTTTGTCAATTTATGGGTTTTCAAAAATTTCATTTTTCATTGTCATTTTACGGCCAAATTTTGACTACTCATCTATTCAACTTTGCCGTTTTTGACCACTCACTTTATTTTGTTTTTGGAGCTATATATTTTTACTCATCCACATACTTCCAACCATAGCCTCCAGCCCATTTCCTTATTCCCTTACATGCCATTGAAATATTGCTATTATTGATTTTCAGCTCTCTGGACGCGTCCATTATTGAATCAAACATTTTTAATACTTTCAGCGTATCTTTCTCAAGCATGTAAACCCGTTTTTGTTTGTTACGTTTGCTTTTTATAATCCCACATTTTGGACAACCTGTTCCGTCAACACGATGTCCAATCGTAGCACGATATTCATTGCCACAAACAGGACATTGCCACCAAGCCTTGGCATCAGAATGTGGCTTAAACATGCCTGGTGTAAGATTACCGTTTCGTGTTGGGTGCCATTCTTTTGCCAGATCGGGATATTTTTCCGCAAACGAACCTTTTCTTATTTTTGTCATGTATGAACGAATTTCCGCCTCGTCACGTTCTATATTGATATCAACCCTGCTGTGGAAAATCGGTTTTCTTCTCGTCCACATATTTGTTTCCGGATCAATTCTGTCTAACAGATAGCGAATGACTTTAGCCAGATGTTTATGTTCATACATGTTTTCTTTAATACTTAGAACGCTGTCAGCCGTGTAACGATCTGTTTCAGATGGTTTCTCTTTCAAACGCAACAGTTTGATTTTATGCTTCTGACAGATTTGATACTTCTTTATCTCGCGTTCAAGCTTATCCGCTTTATGCCAGGCCATACCATCATATTCAATTGCAAGTCCGATAGACGGAATATAAATATCTAATTCCATACTCTTATCGAATATTTCTTTGTATCTGCTAATGGCATCAGGAAAAACTTTTTTCACATAGTAAAAAACGGCCTGCTCAGCAAATGATGTCTGCCTTCCGGAATTACACTGGGGGCAATTTGTGCCGGAACTTCGGTGCAAAAGAGTAGCCTGATACGAATGACCTTCCGGACATAACCACCATACACGGGTTGCCATACCATAAGTCACATCTGTCGGTTTCAAATCTCCGTTTTTGGTGGGATGCCATTCAGCTGCCAGCTTTGGATGTGTGGTAGCCAGATCGTTAATACCCTTAACAACAACTTTGTTTTTACAACAAGCACAGCCTCTTCCGTTTGCACGATTACTGATTTTTGCTTTATACGGAAATCCACATTTTGAACAGATCCAATAAACCGATTCATTGCTTTGTGGTCTGTATTCTTCCGGGCCTTTATCATTTTTACTGTAATCCCATTCAGCCAATAATAAAGGATCCGTTATACCGCCGCCTTCCTTAAGAGCTTTTTCGTGACGCGCCTTTCCCTTCTTTCCAAGAGTACATTTAGGACAAGATTGATACTTTGAATCTACCCGATCCCGTATCATAGCAACCCATTCATAACCGCAAATTGAACACTTCCAATGTGCTTTGTACATAGAACGGTAAGTATAGTCTTTAGAACTGCCAATATTATTTTCATAGTCCCACTCTTTTGCTATGTCAGGATAAGCGGTTTCCAAATCATTATAACCAACAAGAAGCCGCCTGTTATTACAGTACGGACAATTTTGACCGTTAACACGTTTATCGGGGGTGTTTATGAACGTGTGCCCCTTATCGCAAAGCCAATACCTTGGTTTATTGCTATGAGAAGTAACCTGATCAGGCGTAGTGTTTCCATTTTCAGTGGGATGCCACTGCTTAGCAATCTCGGGATAAGCTGAGGCAAGGTCATTAAACCCTTTATGAACCCTCTTGCCTGCACAATAAGGACACCCTACACCTGAAGTTCGTGATTTTATTGAAGATTGCCACTCGTGGCCTTTCTTACATTTCCACCACGCTTTTGTATGGCTACCTGCACCAACCACACTAGGATTAATGTTCAATTTTTCATTTTTCTCATAGACCCACTCTTCCATGAGTTCTTTATATTCAGCGATTACATGTTTAGGTTTTCCTGCCATGATATAACCTCAAACACAATGTCAAATAAAACACATAATAAAAAAGCTAATTTACTTCGCTATCTCAACAATACCCCTGCTTCCCATCTCCATTGACCACTGAACCTGCCAGGTCCTTCCATCTACTTTGTCCAACAGGATGAATGTATATATGTTCTGCGTAGGATATAATGCGAACCTTCCAGGCTTTTCGCCAGAACCATCTACAAGCGGTGTAAGATTGATCGGGACTGATATCCTTTTGCTGTCCTCCATGGCAAACTGTATCTGAAAAACTCGACCGTTACTGGTATCCAACTTTATAAAATTCCACATATTCTTTGTTGGGTACAGTTCATAGACGTCGGCAGGTACCTTCGTCGGCGTCGGCCGACTCAAATTAGCGCAACCGAAAAAAAATACAGATGAAAGCATCAATAATGCAAGAATCGGAGTAAGTATAATGCGCTTCATTTTTTATATTCCCCCTTCTCTTTATTCATCTTATTATTAATAAAATTTTACCACCTCTTATTAATTAAAACAACAAAATCCCCTGCCCACCGCTAAACGTTCTATTTTAGCGATAGACAGGGGTTTCGTTCTGGTGCATATAAATTCGTCCTGGCCTCTAAAAACGCGCCACAGCCCATTTTACGAGGTCGTTTTTTTCCTGGATACCGTTCTCGTGCGGGATTTGACCAGATCACCCAGCGGAACCACGATTTCCATGCCGTCCCGGAAGATAACCGTCACCCTCTCCTCATCATTCACGACCATATGGTCCAGAAGATTACACCAGAGACGTTCATCAAATTCGGTGATGGCATCCCCGAGTTGGTCGATGGTAACTTTGACGGATTCGTAGTACAGCCTCTTTGCTTGCCGTTTCTCTAACTCACTCTTGCATTCCTTATATTTCTTTAACGCATCATCATACGCTTCTTCCAGGACTTTCCGCTTGGCTTCATACTCTTCCTTTTGCTCCGGGGAATATATCAGCGCGCCTTCAAGCCGTACTTCCTGCAAGGCCTTCCGCTTATTGTCATACTTCTTCATATTGGCTTCCAGTTCCTTTACGGCGAACAGTTCTTCATTGATGGCCATCATATTGTCTGCCAACTCGCTCTTCCCACGCAGCCGTTCGTTCAGCGCGGTCAGGAAGAATCCCTGTAGCTCCTCCTTCGTGAACCATCCGGTCTCACAGTATGTCTTTTTGTGGTATTTGTTACGGCAACGGAAGATTACTTTCCTGTATTTGTCATTGGAATGCCAGGTAGTCTCCGCGAACCAGTCTCCGCAGCATCCGCACTTCACCTTGCAGGAATATGCGTCCTTTCCGCGCCACATAAGCTTTGACCCTTTCCGTTTCAGGCGTTCCTCCTGCACTGCATCGAACATCTCCTTGCTGATGATGGCCGGGTGGCTTTTTTCAATATAATACTTGGGCAGTTCTCCTTCGTTCAGCTTCTGTTTCTTCGTCAGGAAGTCCGGCACATACCGTTTTTGCAGAAGCGCGGAGCCCTTGTATTTCTCGTTGGTCAGGATGCTGCGAACCGTTCCGGTATGCCAGCGGGGACCGCCTGCCGGACTCTTCACCCCCATCCCTTCCAACCTGCGGCATATCCGGGCGAAGGTCAGTCCGTCCAGGTACCATTGGTAAATCAGCCGGACAGTCTCCGCCTGCTCCTCGTTGATGACCGGCTTGTAGTCAGGCCCGGGGTCATACCCCAGAAAAATCTTGTAAGGCATGTTGAACATCCCCTTGGACATCCGTTTCCGCCTGCCCCATTTGGTGTTCTCGGAGATGGACCGGCTCTCTTCCTGGGCCAGGGAGGACATAATGGTGATGAGGAGTTCCCCCGAGGCGTCCAGCGTTTTGATGCCCTCTTTCTCAAACTCCACCTCGACACCCTTTTCCTTCAGTTTTCGAATCGTGGTCAGGCAGTCCACTGTGTTCCGGGCGAACCGGCTTATGGACTTTGTCAGAATAAGGTCGATTTTGCCTGCCAGGGCGTCAGCTATCATCTGCTTGAACCCCTCACGGTGCGCTGTGCTTGTACCGCTGATACCCTCGTCGGAATAAACCCCCACGAATTCCCAGTTCGGGTTCCCTTTGATGTGTTCCGTATAATACTTTACCTGCATCTCATAACTGGTCTGCTGTTCCTCCAGGTCTGTGGAAACACGTGCATACGCCGCCACCTTCCTGGCGATTCTTTTTCCGTCCGGCGTTGCCGTGAAAGGGTTTATCGTCGCCGGTATCGTTTGCACAACAAGGCTCATGCGCCGAACCTCCTTCCTTTATATTGCCTGCTTCTTTCCGCCCTTCGTTCCGGTGTCCACCAATCCTTCCGGCTGACCGGCTCCCAGGTTTCATCTATTATCGTCCCATCCTTCATATGAAAAACCAGCCGGTGCTGTTCCGGGACGACTATCTTCTCAACCTTATCCGTGAACATCGCCTCATCAAATTCTTCCAGTCCCAGCACCCTGCAGCAGGCTGCTTTCAGTTTCTTTTCCGGGAGGTACTTGCTGGGACAGTCCTCTCCCTTCCTCCGTGTGCTGCATATCCAGTCAACATAACCGTCCTTGCCGAACCGACTGTACCACTTGCCGCAGATGCCGCATTGGATCTTATGGGTGAAGCAGGTCATACCCTTTCGTAACATGAAACCCATCTTCGTCCGGTACGCCAGGACCTCCTGGACTTTATCGTAGGTTTCCCTGTCAACAATCCCGGCATGATGGTGTTTTACATAATACCGGTCCCGTTGACCGATATTATTGATTACTTTCTTTGAGATGCAATCCCTGACAAACACTTTCTGTAAAAGCAGGTCGCCGACATAGAGAGGATTGGAAAGGATCCGGCGCACCGTGACAGCACTGAACTGTTTCCCGCGCACCGTCAGTTGGCCCTCTTCCCGTAATCGTTTTGCTATGGCATAAACGGATTCCCCGCACAGAAGGCTTGCATACATTTGACGTATCACCTCTGCCTCTTCCGGCTCGATGACATACTGCCTGTCAACCCAGCGATATCCGTATACGAACGTGCCACCACTGGGTTCGCCGTGCAGATACTTTCTTCGGATGGCCCATTTAATATTATTAGAAATGGACACGCTCTCCTGCTCGGCAACGGCGGCCGTGACGGTCAGCAAGAACTCCCCGCCCAGCCCTGTCGTATTAATCTGTTCCTTCTCGAACTGCACCTCGATGCCGAGCCCCTTCAATTCCCGGACACTGTTAAGCAGGTCGACCGTGTTCCGTGCGAACCGGCTTATGGATTTCGTAAGGATGATATCAATCTTCCTTGCCCGGCAGTCCTCCATCATCTGCAGGAACTGCTTCCGGTGCTTTAGGCTCGTCCCGGAAATCCCGTTGTCGGTATATATCCCTGCAAACTCCCATTCCGGGTTATTCATAATGAGTTTTTCAAAATGAGCCACCTGGGCCTCATAGCTGGACTCCTGTTCTTTCTTGTCAGTAGATACCCTGGCATAGGCAGCCACCTTCTTTTTCTGTACTTGCGTCTCCAGCGGCTTGGTGGCCGGGATTACTTCGGTCCCGCTCATGATCTCACCTCCCATGGCATCTATCACTCTGAAGCCGCATATAGTCAAGTCATTACCGGAGTATACTTTTCGCGCATCAGCCTGTCTGCCGCATCGTATTCCTCCTGGGTGATGACCCCCTCTTTCAGCGATTTCCTGACTATGGCCATGGTGACGCTGTACATCATCTGGCTGTGAAAGGTCTCACGTTCCATATGTCCTTCCTCCTTCAGAAAATACCCCTCACTTAATAGCCGGGAAACAGGCCAAAAGTTAAGGCTGTATCAAAAATGATTTTCTTTCACCATATACAAGCGGAGTGTTCAACTCCGTTATGTGTCTTCTCACTATTAACAGAGAAAACGTGTATTAATTGAGGGATATCAGCTTTTCCAAAATGCGGCAGGCAATAACAGCGGCCCTGTCCCCTCATACTCCTATGCCCACAACCAGCCACTTTTTTTAGTGCCGGGACAAAAATAAAAATAGACCCGCAGGTTTCCCCACGGGCCGTAATACACAATTTATAATTATCTCACAGCAAAATAAATACAGGCAGCGGCTATCACGTAAGCGATGTTCCGTTGCCGTTTAATTTTTCGTCGCCGGAACTTTTCCTCTTGTTCGTACTGCTGCAATAATCTGTTGGCATTCAGCAATGACTGCTCCTGCCCTTCCAGCGTCAGCTTCAATGCGCCCAGCTGCGCCTTGAGCGTCTGAGACTGCTTTCCGGCTTCCGTCAATTGCGTCTGCGACACTTCCAGTTGTTTTCTCAATGTCGCGGACTCTGTCCTCTGCCTGTCGTTGATATCCCTCAACTCGGTCAAGTTCCTGTCTAACTGCTCCAGCTCCGTTTCCGTGATCTGGTAGAGTTGCTCTGCCGAACATAAAGCCGGAATAAAAGATAAGCAGACAACCAATAATGTGCAGCACAATCCCCTTACTGTCCTGAACATTCATTTCACCGCCCTCCCTCACTCAAGCAACCAATTGCCGTCGAACCACCGGTTACCGACTTTCAGCCTGTCGGTGAACTGCCACATCTTGGCACCGGGCCAGTCACAGGAATGTGCCCACTGCGCACACCAGACAGGAACGTACTCCGGCAGCAGGTTCGTGTAGATGCGGTTCTCCAACCAGTCCAGGCTGGCGTAGAGACCGCAGTTATATCCGTGCCTGTTGCATTCGGTGATGAACTCGTTGCACATGGCGGTAATGGTCTGTGCCGATGGCATTCCATTGCGTTCCTTGTACCCGTCGCCGTCCTCCATGTCGAACCAGACGCCCATCTCCAGCCTGCCCGGTGTCAGGCCACAGGATTCCAGGATATGCATCATGTAAGATGCCTCCTCCCAGGCGCCCACCCTGTTCAGCGCATAGCTGTAATAGTAGACACCTATCTTCAGCCCCGCCTCCAGCGCCTCATTGACATTTTTGTAGAACAGGCTGTCCAGATGCCCGCGCCCGTATCCCAGACGGATGATGGCAAACTCGATTCCGTTCTCCTTCACGGCCTTCCAATCGATCCAGCCGTTGTTCTCCGATACATCAATCCCTTTTTTCATTCCATATCCGTCCTTTCCTGTCCTCAATCAACTGCCGACTTCCGCCAACTTCATCGGTACTGCTGTCCCGTTCTGGTAACAAGCTTGCAGGTACTCAAACAAACCGGTAGGAGTACTAAAGTATTCTGATATGCTTCCGTACTGCATTGTGGTCAATACATAATAATCTGAGGTTGCACTGTCCCCGATATATAATGCCCAGGGAGCCGACCTATTCACGGCGGCATTATAGTAGAGATATACATTGCCGAACCCGGTCACGATAAACCCGGTCACCGTCCTGCTTTCCGTTCCCCAGCCCGGGTCATACTCCACATTGTTGTTCCGGCAGCTTCCGAATCCTTCCTCTAATGAAAACCCATAGACTCCATTATTATCCGTCCCTACCGTCATTGACGCTTCCATCAAGTAGTTGGAGGCCGGTTTTGGCGTTGCAGCCGTCGCCGTGACGGCCACATCCTCAGAAAGGACGATGCTGGTATTCTGCTGCCCAGTATCCGTTCCATTCAGAACAACCGTTCCCGCGTTGTAGCCAACAGATGGAGAAAGGGAAATGACAACCCGGTCCGTATTGACAGTCAGGCTGTTCAGGGAACTCACATTCCGTGAAACCGTCGCCACCGAGCAGTTCTGGTTCACCAGCGAACTGGGCCATGTTATCGTATGTCCGCTTCCACCGCCAGATGATGGAACGTTGACTATTACCGTCTCATATGCGGCCACATTGTATGTCCCGTTCTGTGTAATCGTCTTTGTTCCGGACGCAGAACCGCCTGTGGGGATCGAGACGATTTTGGATGGGAATTCCACCGGTTTAACCGCCTGGGATATCCCTAGCTTGGTCCTTATGGCGGAAGCCGTATCCGCTAAAATCTGTTCCGATATCAATATCGCGTTTGCCATTCTGTCCTCCTTCAATAATCCTTATAGTCCGCTATGTCATAGGTTTGCTGATACTGGCGGAACATGCCGACCTTATACTCGAATATCTGTCCTGCCGGATGAAAAAATACAGTTGTCGTGGATGCACAGACACCGATTGGCAGATAGACCTTCCCGTCTTCCGTTGTGGGAATCGTAGTAGTAAACACTGCATCATCGATTGTGAACATGTTTCCCGTTATTGTGCCGACCAGGAACGCCATGGCATATGTTGTCCCCGACCATCCCGGCTTGTTCACTGTCAGCGCCACAGACGGCATGACATCATACGCAGAGGTAACCGTTTTTCCTGCCCCGATTGCAGCAGATGCATACAGGACCGGGTACGAGATATCAAAGGAGACCCCGGCCGCCGCATTTTTATAACCGGCAGATGTCCCGACAATGACTGCCTTTGCCGTGCAGGCCGTTGCCGCGTATACCGCATTGTTATGCAGAATCCTGTCATAGGTGTTGCTGTTGTAATAATTCCCGCAATACCATGCGTCTTTTGTTGCGGAATACACCATGGAGAATACACTTCCGGCGCTGTATTGCGTTCCCAAACGTGTCGCATTCACAATATAGACGGGTTTTGCCCCGGTCATCGACCCGTCCGCCAATGTCAGATTCAGTGTGGCATTCGCCTTCGAGGCGTAAGGCAAGTAGTAATTTATGCATTTGCCGTCATACAGTCCCGTATCTTCCGTGACCCCTGTGAGCGAGGCGGTCGATGCCGTCTGCGTCCCGGCGATGAACTCGACGGACCGGTTCGTATTACGACAGAATGCGTATGGGAGGCTGTTCCAGGTCGTCAGCCCGTCACCCACCTTACAGTTCCCGGTGTCTGTCTCCATCCCCATCTCGCCTTTCAGCAGGATAGGGTTTTCTGTCCTCCAGTTGGTTAAGGTATCATTACGCATCTGTATCCGCCCGGTAATCGTAGCCATAGTGCCGCCTCCTTACGCATTCCCGCAGTCGATGGTCAGGGTGTCGGTATTGCGTAATATCGATGCGCCGTCAGTCAGCCCGGTGGACGCCTTGGCCGCAAACGCCGAGTTGAACCGCGCCTGCGTATAATACAGGTTAGACCCTTCATTTACATCAGAAGTCGTCAGCACCACTGCACCCATCTTGGCATTGACAGACTGCACGGGGGCATCAGGAGTGAGTATTTGTGCATAACCTGCTTCTGCATTTAGTTTGCTTTCATCAATAACCCGGTATGTCTTATTTGTACCGGTTACGATAACCACGTCGCCCTTCTGCACACTGGATGTGGTCAACGCAAACCGTGCCGCATCATTGGCGACAGTCACCGTATCACCAATCGCCATTGCCGGCAAGACAGATGTCGCCAGTTTGCCGTTGGAATCCAGTACCGGCACGTTACCGTTTGATGTGCCCACATTCTTTGAGGCGGCTGAACCCGCATCTGAGATCTTGCTCAACGTTATGGTCGGTATGTCACTTGCCACAAGGCTCTCGCCTTTGGTCACAACCCCCTTGTTGGTTACAGTTACTTTCGTGTAGGTTCCTGCGGTCGCACCGCTGGTATTCAGTTCCATGGTACCGGCTGAATTTATCTTGACAGTACCGGATCCGCTGGAGGTGGTCTTTACGCCACCAATAGCGCTGCCGCCTGTCGGCAACGAATATACCGTCGTATCCACACCGTCAATGGTGATGTGCCCATTGGTGGCAGATGCAGCAACCACGGTCCCCGCATAGGCCAGTTGGGTCCAGGTCTTCACCCCGTCACCAATTTTGAACTTCGCAGTATCAATCTCAATACCGAGTTCTCCCTTGCTTAATACCGGGTTAATTGTTGTCCAGTTCGTTGCCGTGTCGTTCCGCAGCAATATCTTTCCGTTAACTGTTTGGTTCGCCATTTGCATTCCCTCCGTTTATGCAATTGATTTGTGTCCAATCACTGCCGATGCAGTAATATTTCGTATCCTCTTCATCCCAGCGGAATATCCGGTTCTCCCCCGTATCCACATATGAGACTCCCACCTTTCCTATGTTCGGGAATTCATAGATGCTGCCGAAGGATTCAAACCCGGCCTTCAGGGATTCCAGCCATTCCTCCTCGGTTCCGGGGAATCCATGCACCTTCGCCACCTCATAGGCGCTCTTCCCCGGTATCCCTATCATCTCCAGTTCATAATGGACCTTGTTGTCCATGGTGGAGATGGAAACGTCTATGTCCGCCATATGATCACCCCGTCGTCACATCCGGCTTCAGGCTGTAACCAAACGGCCCGATGGTATGGTATAACCCTTCGTCCGTCCCGTCGTTCAGCCTGATTTGGATGTCATAATAATATTTCCCGTAAGGCAAGGCCTGCGTGTCGCTGTGCTCGATCCGCACATGGCCGTTGACTACCTTCTTTTGAAAAATATACGCCGTGTCCCTCAGATCACGCTTGACGCTGAATATCGCCTCATAAGAATCCGGCGCGACGCCATCCACAGTCACGTTGATATCAAATTCAGCGGTATCGCCCCGCTTGTGATATATGTTGCCGTCCACTATCTTAAACACGGTCCCGCCTTCCTTTCAGTTTTGCGAGAAGCATCTTCATGGACTCTACTCCCGCATCGCTCAGGTTCTCGATAATAGATAATGCCTCGTTCATCGCGAGGTATCCGGAAACGATTTGGACGATCTGGGACGTTGCGCCGGCCGCCATGCTCATCAGGTCGAAAACCCCGGCCATCAAAAGGCAGATGGCATAGACGAACAGCTTGCTCACGCCGCGTTTTCGCATCTCCTCGCTGTTTATCCTTCGCGCTTTCCTGGCACTGTTGATACCTTTTACGGCATCAAAAAAAGCAGGGTTCTCATTCCCCTGCTCAACCAGATACATATAGCTGATGGCGATCCATCTTGTAAGGATATCGATGTACAGAAGCACCCCGAATCCTGCCACCAGGATGGAGTATTTATGCGTCGCCAGCGCAAACAGCCCTGCCGCGATCACCTTGATGCTGAACAGCTCCATCAACCGTTCCATCACCTTATGCATTGTTTCCCAGTTCATAGTATTCCCCCTTTACTGAATCCCTTCATCCCGGGCTGTGCAAAATCACCCTGTCATCCCTGCCGTCTGCACATATCCGTTTTCGCCTCATCCAACGCAGAAGAACGGACGTATGCCAGTAACCGTGTCATAGTTCGCGTTCAGCGTGGTCGGAACGCCATAGGCGCTGACCGCAGAGAACGCAGCTGCTGACGCAACATCGTACAGCCACCATTTCCTTGCCGTGCTGCCGGTCGTGTTCAAGGCCCGTAACAAATGTGGTTTATAGGTGAAAACTGGCAATCGGCTGCTTTGCGTGCCAGCCGCATAAACGTTACCGGACCTCTGGTACCCAAAGACCATGGTTTCGTTCATCAAATCCACTTTGCGTGTTTGGTACGCGCCACCCGTGTATTCGCCGTCAACACAGGTTGTAGGAAGATAAACAGCGTGCGAAAGGATGTTGTCTGCACCAAAGGCCTCTTCGATGATGGGCAGCGCCGTAGTCTCCAGGTCCGCAAACAGTTCTGAACCAACATAGCCTCCGGCCGTTGTCGCCGTACTGTTCATCTTTTTCATGTATAGCACTCGTTGCGGGAACACCACGATGTGGTTTGCAGTAAAACGCGGGTTCCCGATGTCTTTGAAATAGTTAATACCCGCTACAATCCATGTGTTGCCGTTGATGGTCCACCAATCGCCGACGCTGATGCCCTCAAATGAACCGTCCCGTATAGCCGCCAGCTGTTCGTCCGTAATGGCAGTACCAAGATCCACGTTTCGGTATGGAACGTTGTGGGCAGGATAATTCGGCGGTGGTTCCGCGATGCCCGGATACCGTATCACCTTGCTGACATTGGCCGGTTCCGCACCGGACAACGTGATATCCCACAGACCTGTTTCCAGGTTGGCATTGCTTGTTATGAAGTCAAAGACCGCTACCTTCGGGTACGTCCATGCCGTACTGTCAGACTTTCCTATCGCGACGAGCGGGGATGTCCCGTCATCCCCGAATGTAACTCGGACAGAGGCGTCACCCCCAATCCATTCAGCAGTGGGATTTGTCCACGCTAATGTTTTGGAGTTGACCATACCACCAATCCGCAGTATCGCGCGTTGGCCCATATGGGAATAATCATAAACATAGACGCCAAAATACAAATAATGGTTATTGGAATCGGTCGTCTTTGTCACAGGCAGTTTGATGACCAGGCTTCCGGTCACGTTGCTTCCGGAGTTTGTGTACCACCCGCCTTTTACCTGCCGGTAGAAAAAGGAATTCGTTTGCCGGATCACTGGTACTTTCATCTGTCCCAACGCCGGATTGTAGGTAAAGTCGTCACTCTTCACCAGCTTCGCCGCGTTTCCCGTGTCAGCGAACCATATGTCGCCATGGTAGTCCGTCGTGCCGGTTTTGGCGGTAACGGCAGCCTCCACATCTCCGATGCTGTCGTGTAATGCTTCCAGGTTGTTGACGACATAATCCGTCCAGCCGTTGTTCGTCGCGTTCGCCAGCGCTGTATGCTTACCGAAGGCGCCCTGCTGGATGATGTTGTCATTGGAATCACGCAGTTCCGGTGTCTGATATGTCGTTTTCTGCATGTTCTCCCCCCATCATTCCACTGTCTGCAACATTAAGAGCAGCCAGTTATATAAGTATTCCGAACGCTTCAAAGATGGCCAATAATTTCCTGCGTAATCTTTGTTTACGGTAATGGACGTCCCGTTCTTCGTGACCCACGGCAACCGCCTGCTGCTTCCTCCAGACAACGGATTACTGCGTCCGACCCCATCAGCCAAGACATCCCAACCGACAACAA
Organism: Succiniclasticum sp.; assembly: GCF_056977735.1. Lineage (NCBI taxonomy): Bacteria > Bacillati > Bacillota > Negativicutes > Acidaminococcales > Acidaminococcaceae > Succiniclasticum > Succiniclasticum sp. Next base: position 72,848 of record NZ_DBMCWA010000008.1, on the reverse strand, counting down.
CAAAGACCGCCGGATCCGTGGTCACCGAAAAAGAAACTGAATCGTCTGAGCTTGCCCTCAACACGTTTGGATATTGGGTGCCCGGGCGTGACGTAAACAACACGTAACCGTCTTTGTCATACAGTTCCATGCCCGCAAGGCTATCGTCTGTCTTTTGCCTGATCCCAAAAAAATACAGGTCTACATTTCTTACGCTATCCAGGTTGCCGTAAACCTGGACATATGCGAAATTATGAAGACCCGTTGCCCCCCTTGTGTCAATGCAGATCGTACCGTTCGGTAATTGGTTCAGATCAAAGCCAATAAAATACACCTTGCCGCCAAGATTCGAGAATGTCAAATTGTGGTCGGTTTCCGAAATTTCCTGGATGCTGTCATACGCGCCAATTTTGCGTTTGGCGATAACATAGACACACGGCGTTTCATCGGTAATCGACAGTTTACCTTCATCATTAAAAACTTCAAATACGCTACTCATCAGTACACCCCCAACAGCACAGATGCCGGAACTCCATCGGTTCTGTTATTGGGTACGTTCACCCATGTCAATGATGTGTTTGTCATGGTGATCGTAATATCCGGCGGATCCGTGTAATTCGCTTTATAATATGGACTTGTGACCATGATCACAAACAGGCTTGTACCCGAATATCCTAATTCTTCCAACGTGAGCGTGCCTGAACCGAACAGTTCACGTCTTGCAATAAACCGTGTCATGTTGGTACCGGTTTCGTAGATAATATTGTTCCGGGCATCCGATACCTGTAACCCCTGTGGCATTTCCGTATCCCCCCTCCTATTCCTGAAAAGAACTATAGCGGAAAGCAGTACAATCGCCGCGATCATCAAATATACTGTCATTACCACACCCCCAATCTCACACGAAGCACATTATTGGAATCATATACACACAGCAGGTTATTCGTTAAGACCAGCCTTGCGCCGGTTGAAGAGCCTATCGTCATCTTGTCTGCGGTCACCGCTCCGGCCGCTATCTTTTCACCGGTAATGGCGCCAGCCGCTATCTTGCCTGCGCTGATGGCATTGGACTGTATCATGTCTTGTGTGATGATGTTGTTTCCGATTACCGTATCCCCATCGATTTTTATCAGGCTGCCCTTGATAAAAAAACCGGCATGGCTCTGCTGGAAATAACTGGTCACATCGCCCATCGCTACCTTGCTGGCAATCCCGTCCTGCATTATCTGCAGGGCCGCATAGTTTCGTGCGCCCTCTGCCGTTCCTAAGTTCGTCACGACCGCCGTGATCGCTCTCGCGTTCTGTGCCAACTGGCTGGCGACGGATTCATTGACCCCTTCCTGGGTAGCCTGGTACTCGGCTACGGTACCCACTATACTGTCAGCCTGGGTCTTCAGCTGCGATATGGAATGGTAACCGCTCTGCCCCGGCTCCCTGTTCAGTTCCGTTACAATCCCGCTGACATCCATATCCAACGTCTGCAGGGAATCGTCAATTCTTGCGATTTCCTTTACACTCCGTATGGCATCATCAACGGCGGTCTGTATGGCGGTTTCCAGTTTCTCCCTTGTAATCGCCTGTTCCGCCAGCAGGGTCTCATCCACCAAAGCCTTGACTACGATACGGCTGGCGTTCGATTTTTCGCCCGTGCCAAAGTAGTCAACGTAGGCTACCTGCACATCATAGATGCCGGCACCGCAAGGATAGTTGTATATGGAGTTTTGCGTAAAATATTCTTCTTCCTCAACGCCGCTGATATAGATCCGCATCCCCGTACAGCCGGCCGGAATGGACGAGATGCCAACCGAGAAACCGCCCAGCTTGCTGACCAGCTGCGGACTGCCCGGCCTGGGCGGCGCTGCCTTTACGTACTCCAGTTTTGCCGGGGCGCTGTACTTGCCAAGCACAGATCGGGCATACAGGTACAGTATTCCTGTCCTGCTGGTCAGCGGTACTGATGTAGACGTCCCGCTCGTCCTTGCCAGTAGGTTGTCATCCTCCACGCCAACAGAGGTGTTCCTGCGTACCTCATAATACTGGATGTCAGCATTGGACACTTCTTTCCAGGACGCCACGCACCCATCACCCAGGAACTTGATGCTGAACCCGTCAGGTGTATTTGGCGTTTCGGTCTTCGCCGTTGCCACCACATCAACGTACGGGGAGAAACTTGCGAGATTGGTGTTGCCCAGCGTGTCTTTCGTCACCACCGCAAACCGGTAGGTATCCCCTGTGGTCACATCCGGCATCGTAAAGTCGGTGTATCCGCTTCCCGCGTATCTCCAATCGTTTTGGAACCCCAACTGGTCCACGGCAACGTCCTGGGCCATGGAGATTTCCATAACCTGGACATGGTTGGTTTTGTACCACACATCACAACTTTGGTAATTGCTCAATAACGGCGGTGTCCATACGAGATGAATCTCATACCGTTCTTCGCCATTCTTCACGCCCCGATACCGCGTATAGCCCGTCAGATTAGTTACGATCGGCAGAGCGCCCTCCCCGGTTGGATAGACCGGCCCGAATTGCGTTCCCGTAGACTGGTTTACGCCCAGCACAGTGATAACTTTTACATAATAGGTTGTGTCTGGCAGAACATTGATTTCACAATTGTTTTCCGTTATACCGCTTTTGCCAATCTTCCAGGTCGTGCCGTCTGTTGACAAGAGTACCGTATAAGTTCCACCATTGTCCGGTATATTCCAGCTGCACCGCAGTTTGCCAACCTTCTCTCCAAATGTGTTCCTGGATTGCGTTATACCCGCCAGCAACCCTGTGACATTCTGCGGCTCGCCTTTCCATGTGGAGTAGTTGATAACCGGCACATCATAGTTCTCATTGAAGATATTCTCGTTGTACTCCAGACACGTGATCCTGCGTGTAAAATCCTGGGCCCTGGTTATGCTTTTCACTACAAACGGTTTGCTCCCGGTGGAGGCCACCGCAAGGTCGAACACATCCCCTGCCTGGGGTTTGTCCGTCGACGGGATTGTGCCGGATATATTGATCGTTGTCCATCCGTCAGTGGAAGAGACAATGGTACATGCCCTTACGTAGAGGGTATCGTTTTGCGTCCGCCACTGGATCCGGTATGACTGCCCCAGGTCCTCCACCTCTATCGGCAGCACAAACCGCTTGTTGCTGACGCTGTGGATCCGGCCGCTGTTCGCCCATCTCGGCACATCATGGGATACCAGAACCACATCACCGACAGTGCAGGCAATGGCGTCAATACCTGCTTCAAAAGATACCGTCCGAAGCAGATACCGGTTGGTATATAACTGGTATTTTCCCTCCCGGTATGCCTGTTGGTAGTCCACGATGCCGTCAAAGGTCATCTGGGCCGTCTTGACGTAGCCATCGGTATCATAGGTATCACCATAGATGGTCAGGACATCGCGCTCATAGCCGGCATCCTTATTTGTAAAGGTGATCTCCACACAGTTCGCCCGGTCGGAAACCTTTAGAAACTCTTCTTGGAATGTGCCGGAAATGATGTTTCCCATGCCGAACATCTGCACCGGCGTCTGCACATGGTCATAGATACAGCCATACTTCGTGCCGAACCGCACCACCAGGCCATGCCCTACCGGAGCGATTTTCTGGTTCACCATCTCCAGCACTTCCCCGGCCGTGTTGATCTCGATGTTGACCTTGTAATTCTTTTCCCTGCACCACTCCGCCCATTCCGAGAAATCGTCATAGCGCAGGAGTTCTTTCGCCGCGCCCCTGACCTCGATTTCCATGTCGTTGGTGTGTATGTTCTTCAGTTTCCGGGCCTGGTGGATAAAGTCATAACAGGCCCATGCGGGGTTGTCGGCATCCTGTTCTTCATAGGCCGTGGAATGGGGATTGTACACCCATACCGATTCGCGCTCCTTCAGAAAGGTCAGCGTGGGGTTCCCGCTTAACTGGTCTGTAGCCTTGGCCCGGATACCGATCAGCGCCTGGCAGGGATAAATGAAGTCATCATAGACGATGGACGTAATGCCCGTCCAATAGATCTCATGCATGTCCCGCGTCGCGTTGTTGTGCTGGAAAGAAGTCACCCTCGCACGTACGTCATATGTGCCGGAAGGGATATTGTCGACACGGTATTCCTTTCGGATCACCTTGTTGGAGCTGCCTGTTATCCTCGCATTGTCAAGCGTAGTCCATGCCGAGGCAGAGGCCGGTTTGTACTGCATCTGCACCTCAACATAGCTGCTGTCAAACCCGCCTTTGTCGTTGCCGTGATACAACCCGTTGGGCAGTTCAATCTTAAAGATCAAACCGTCCGTTGCCGTACCCTGTGCCGTATCCGTATACCAGGTATTCTCCTGTATCATGTGATAACTTAGATTCTTGGTAAAATAGGTGTCGTTAAAATACGGAATCACGGACTGGTCATTCGTACCGCTTCGAATTTCACACGTTACGTTTTCGTAATTCCCAACAGGGTTTTCGTTCAGCTTTATGTCGGTAATGGTTAATTCACCCTCACCGCAGGCCACCAGCCAGTTCAGGTATTCCTCATCGTTTTCGGAGGAGACAAACTTGCCGATGGTCTGCCCGCCGCTTTTCACCTTGCCGTAGGTCAGTGAAATGGCGTTGTTTTGCCCCTCCATCGTCTGTACCCCGCTCCAGGAATAAGTAGGTTCGTTGTCTGCGTCAAACGCGCCCAGGTCCGTTTTCTGCCCCATGAGCCTTCCCATAAGGGACGACCCCAGGAACATGACAGCCGCAGCCGCCATGTAGGCGCCAAGGTGTCCTGCCGCAAAGAACCCGCTGGATGCAAGCCACCCTCCGCTGGCGATACCGAACGATACGACGGACAACGCGATGGCGGCCACGATCCCTAAAATTCCCTTGCCGCCTTTTCCGCCCTTTCCGATGGCGGGATAGATAACGATGAAATCACCGTCTTTGATGTCCCCGTCCTCACAGGCATATCCGTTTACGGCAGCCTGCAAATCCACCCCCGGCATCTTGTACTCTTCCAACAACTCCCCCAGCGTACCCTGGGCTTGGATCGACTTGACTTCCCGCCCATCCTGCGGCGAGAATGGATTTTTAACAATGACAAGAGTTACCATAAGACTCACCTACATATTCATAGAACCCGACAATCACTTTGCGCCAGGCCGGATTGGACAGCCTGTCAACGCACACGCCGACACGCTCCCTTGTATGGATGAACCTGCCGCCGCCGATATACACCGCCGTATGGTTGACCATCCCTTCCGGGCTTCCGAACCGCATCGCAATCAGACAAGGTACTTTCGGTTCCTGTATCTCACGCCATGGATACGCATGAATGTTGCCGCTTATTAATTCGTTGACGCGGCACATATCGTTATAGTTGTACTGCATATCGTATTCAGGAATTGTGTAGCCGTAGCGACGGAACACTTCTTTGACCAGCCCGTAACAGTCAAAACCGGTGTTGATGTCCCGGCCGCGGTTCACAAATGGAACACCGATCAAGTCCGTATAGTTCATCGTGAGTACACTCCTTTCTGGTCAATGCCGGCGAATCCGCCGAACCTTGCGGAATTATTATGCAGCCTGCAGTCCGCCAGCGTGTGCATACAGCCTGCCATGTTGCCGTTGTATCCACACCGCAGCCCCTTGTAAAGGAACGGACAGGCATTCTTCATGTAACGGTCCAGGGGCCGCCGGGTGCGCGCATTGTAGGCGTTGCCAAGAGTGAAGTCTATCCACTGTTCGTCTACCTTACACGAAAGCACCGTGTAGTATTCCTCCAGGTCGGGATCCCCGTTCATATTGAGGGAATTTACTACGCGCAGGATGACTTCGGTACCTACCCCGCCCCCACTGTCCTCCACATACCATTGGAAGCCCTGGGCCACGTTGCTGACCTTCAGCGACACATTGGGGTCCGACCCGTCGCTTTCTTCCGAAGTCTCACCGATCTGGAAGGGGAATGCCTGGTACAGCTGCCCTTTCCACACCACATCCTCGTTGTTGTAGCAGATGTAGACAGGAGTCTCAAGCCGTATCTCCAGCAGGATCAAAAAGCAGCTGTCGGTCGATAATTTATTCTTTTCTGCCTTGGATATCGCAGATATGGATAACATGTTTATACCTCTGTCAATTCAATCGTGCCGCTCCAGTAATGCAGAGCATCGTTCGTCCATTTCCCTACTTCCGTGATGCGGACCTCAACCGTTTCCGCCCCACCGGCATCATCCAGGGAATCGGTGTTCGTCCAAGTAAAAGACCGTGCCGAAAACGACACGGTCTGGGATATAAAATTCATCAACGTTAGGTATTGCTCCCTTGGCAGGTGGCTCCATTTCAGTTTCCACTTCCGTCGGCTGCGGGTAAACTTTTTGCGGCTCTGCTGGGACCCGTCCTCAAACTTTGTGATGATGGAATTATTCTCGTATTCACACTCGAACGGCCATGTCGGCGGGTCGATACTGGTTGGAAATTGTATGGCCATCAGCCCATCGCTCCTTTCATCGTAGTCCGTATTCCCATCTTGTTCGTCGCGATCGCGTTCATCATCACGCTGACGATATAGTTTTCCCCATCAAAACTGCTTCCGGTCTCCTCTGCTGCCAAAGGCATACCGCTGGCATTGCTGATGTTCACGATGATGTTCGGCATCCCATTGACTGAAACAGCTTTACCTGGCCCCGGGGAAACATACCCGCCCTGGGTAAACTGTCGGATACTTCCGGAGTTGATCGCGTTCAGCGCCGGGATCCCGATACGCCGTACCGCAGCTGCGTTAAGGACATACTCCCCGTCCGAAAGCATGGCAGGGATACTGTCAGAAGTGGATGTTCCTGCGCCGGAGATGATCCCTCCCGAAGCAAAGTTACCCAGACGGATGCCCAGCACGTTCGCCGCAACCCCATGTGTATTGAACCCACCGGATACGCTTCCGCCACCACTGAAAAATCCGGGCATGATCCAATTCAGGAACTGGTTCACCACCTGCGCCGCCATGGTCTCCGCGATGCTTTTTACGATGGAATCCAATAACCCGTTCAACAGGTCCATGAAAGAGTCGCTGAAACTCTTTTGGCCAGTCAGCACATTTTTAAAGAAATTTTCAAATGTCCCCTGGCTGTCCAGAACAATATCCGCCACCAGTTCGCTGGTGGTTTTATGCATCTGCAGCCAGTTCTCATAATACCGCTGCATAAGGTTCTGCCGGGTGTTAAATGAGTTCAACACCGCCGTGTTCTCTTCCGATAGAGCTTCCTGCAGCTTCTCCAGGGAACCGGTCCTATATGCATCCTCGATCTCTGCAAGGATATCCTTGCACTGCGCATGGTACGCCACGATCTCATCATCGTACTGCTTGTTTGCCGCCGCGATATCTGCCGCCACCTGTTTTGCCAGGGACAGTTTCCCGGTCTCTGTGATTTCATAGGCTGCTCCAAGTTCTTCCAGGTTATTAACCATCTGTTCCCGTTCGGCATCCGTCATTCCGATGTACCGCGTCTCGAACTCCAGCCACCGGTTCTGTATCGATTCCACCGCCCGTTCGTGGTCTTTCTCAATTTCATAGACCGCCTTTTCCGCAGCGGTCATATAAGCCGTCTGCAGGTTCGCGCTTTCCCGCATAGCGTCGTTCACCGTTTTCCGCATGGAATATTCCTGCTCGATGCTCCTCTGCAGTTCCTGCCGGCGTTTCTGTTCTTCCTTCTCCGGGTCTTCCGTTTTGCCGGAAGAACCTTTCCCGGAGGCACCTCCGCCTCCACTTTCGATATTGCCAAAGACAGTTTTATATTTGTCAACATCCGAAGGTTTAGGCGTTTCCGTTTTCTTCACAGGGTGCTTTGCAAGATAGGCTGCACGCACCGCAGCGAGTTCCTCCTCATCCGTGACATGGGTCTCGTTATAGGTATCGAACGCGTCCTCCGCCTCCATGTTGATGTCCTGCCGGTAAAATGCCCCGTCCGCAGCCCTGCGATACTGTTGCCCTCCTACATAGATGTCACCGATGATCTCCTTGGATTTTTCCTGCTTGAACTCCACCAGCTTCTCGAAGGCAAAGGCGATGGCTGCCGCCACGGCATACCATCCGCCTACCAGGTTCCATACAGTTTTTGTCAGTGATGACACCGCCCCGGAAGCCGCCGCGCTGGCCGCTACCATCTTGCCCCCGGCTGCCTGGGCCGCCGCGCCGGTCGTCGCGATAGCCTGCACCTGTCCCGCCGCAGAGATTTTTGCCTGCGCGTTCATCTTCTGGTAGGCAGCCCGCATCTGTGCCTCAATCCGCGCGGAAGTTTCCGCGTATTTCATCTGTATCTTCATGCAGGACTCCGTAATGATCTTTTCCTTTTCCGCTTCGGCGATCTTCCGGGCATTGACTTCTTTGAGCATCAGCTGCTCTTCTTTTTTCTGGGCGGCCTTCAGCATGTTCAGTCTACGGGCGATGGCTGACTCCTGTACCTTGGTCACGGTTTCCACTGCGACAGACGCTCCCCGGAATGACCCGCCCCAGTCCATCGCTTTCTGGACGGCCATCAGGGCTTTGTAGGTCACCATCAGTTCCGCCAGGCCCGTACCGAAAGCAACAATTTCTTCCTTGTTTTCCGCGATCAGCCTTGCCGCCTCTGCCAGACCCTCCGTGATGCCCGGAAGATATTCTGCCACGAGGGGGGCGAGCAGCGCGCCGCCTGCCATGGTAAGCTGGTCCAGCTGCGCCTGGGTCAGCTGCAGTTGCCGGTTGATGTCCGACATCTGTTCCGGGTCCAGCCCGATGCCTTTTATCTTGGACGCATCTTCCGCCGCCTCATTGAATTTCAGCAACGTCTCGGTCAAGGTCATGCCCCGCACGCCCAAGGTGTTCATAATAAACTCCTGCCCGTACCCAGCCCGGGAGGCTTCCTGGTATCCCCTGGCAAGGTTATGCATCTGTTCGTTCAGTGGCAACAGTTTCCCGGCCTGGTCTGTCAGGGATATCCCCATGGCATCCAAAACCTCACGGGTCTTCCTCGCGTTCTCGCCGTTCCCGGTGATGGTAGAATCCAGCCGCGCCAGGGCAGTAGATGCTGCATCCACATCCCCGCCGGCCAGTTTGATGGTCTTGGAAAACAGGGATGCCTCGGCGGTAGAGATATGCAGTTTTTCTGCCAGGTCGTTGATGCTGTCCCCGGCAGCCACCGCCCGGCTGATGAGGGCGGTCAGACCGAACCCGCCGCCGATGACGATTGCAGCCGCGTTGAACTTGCTGACCAGGTTTCCGACCGTAGCCGTCGTTCCCGTCACCGCGTCGGTAAACCCTTTCACCGGGTCCGGGGAAAACGTCCTGTCTATATCTTTTTTTGTCGCTTTCAGCTCTTTGCGCAACCCGGAACTGTCCGCCCCGATCTTTACCATCAATGCAGAGATCACTGACATATCATCCACTCCCCAACGCCCAGGCAAATTCTGTTTCAAGTATCTTTCGGTCCTGTTCTTTCTGCCGTTTCATTTCCGCCTGTTTTTGTTTCTTCCGTTCTTCCGCCTTCCCCCACAGGGGCGCAACGATATCCTCGATATCGATCGTGACTCCTTCTTTTGCATACGGGGCGATAAGGTACGACACAAAATACGCAGTCCGGTAGTCCTGCTCCTTTTGCCGCTTTGCACGGGCTTCCACCAGGAGCCAGAACTCACCGGGCTGCAACTGTTCAAACTCATCGGGTTTCAGACCGATGGTATATGCCATTGGTTCTGTTGCCTTGACCCATTCCGCTACGGAGGAAAAGGAGATCAGGCTTTTGCCTTCGCCGTCTCCAGCACCTTCCGTATCTCCTCCAGGTTTTCCGTCCGCCCCTCCGTAAAAAGGTTCGTCGCATCGATGGCCGCCAGGATATGCGCGTTCAGTGTGTCCAGCGTCCCGCCGTTATCGCAGAAGTCCTGGATGAACTCGTAGGTATCCCCGTCTTCCGGCTCTTTATCCTGCAGCCCGTACTTGATGCCCAGCTGCGTGAACTGGATCGTACACAGCCGAAGGGTCAGTGCCAGGTTCGGCGTGAACAAGAGGTTCAGGGAAAACCCCAGTTCCTGCTCCATCTCTTTCAGGCTGCGGATCGTAAACAGCAGCCTGCAGATCCTGTCCCCGTTTTTAAATGTGATAGATTCTTTCATCATGCCATCTCCTTGATGTCACAATCAGGAAGCCGCCGTAATCTCGGAGATTTCCCCGACACCTTCCATGGTCGCCTTGATGGTGGCGATCCCGTCATGGGGGTTGTCCCGGGTGAACTCCGTGATATATGCCCAGCCGATCTGGTAAGAGTGGTCGGGATACACGAATTTGGCATGGGCCTGTTTCCCGTTCCGAAAACAATGTTCCATAATTTGCGCCCCCTCATCGCTCATGATCTGCAGCCCGTCAAAGCTGGATTTCCAGCTCTTGAGCCCCGGCTTGTTGGCGCTCCATCCGCCGGAGCCTTTGTGCGAGGCATCCAGCGAGTTGGCGCTCATCTCTATAGTGGAGTTCCGCTGCCCGCCCACCAGGGCGAACACCTCTGAGGCCCCTGAACTGCTCTTTCCGATATACAACAACACATCCTTGCCGGCTTCCGCGATATTAGTATCCGGATTCTCCGGCAGGTCTTGTAATTCTGATGCCGTTAACCTGCTCATTGCTGTACCTTTCCTTTCTGCAACTTAAATTGTACTGTCACTGTCCCGTGGTACCCGGTGGTTGTTTCCGGATAAGTTTCCACCAGTTCCAGTTCTGTATCGATCACGCAATATCCCCCGATCTCCAGGCTTCTGCCATAGTAGGAAAGCAGGACACAGATGTCGTTCAGGATATCGTTCATCTCCCGTTTCTGGTTCCCGTCCGCCCATACCTCGATGGCGGCGGTCGCTTGCCAGATGACGGAAGTTTTATTACCGATAGGACGAAAATTCATCGCCCCGATAGTAATATACGGGAACGCGCCGTCTTCCGACACATCCCCGTACACGTTATGCTCCTGCCCGTGTTTTAATAAATCATAGATTGCCATCCGCAGGGCGACCTGCGGGATATCTTTCACCATCATCATTGCAATGCGTCCTCCATGGATCTCACAATCTTCGGCCACACCCTGTCCGCTGCCGGTTTCAAAAACGACCTCTTCGGCATCCGCCCAGTACCTATGGCACCCCCTACCCAGACGACCTTACCTTTCCAGGTGAACTTCAGCGCCTTCCTTCGTCGGGGAAGCGTAACCCGCAGGTTAGATCCGTATTCCACCAATGCGGAATGGGGTGCGGTAGAAGTGACAAGTCCTTCCCTGCCGTCATGGATAATGGAATCCCGGATCCCCTTTTTCAGTCTCCCGGACGGCCCCCTGGGTGCCCTTTCCACCGCCTTGTCCCTTACATCCTTTGTGCCGTCAGCGATGACCTTGCGGATTCGTTTCTGTTTTTCCGCATCAAACCGATCAATATCCCGGATCGCCTGTGAGATGACCGACCCCATATTTACTTTTATGGTAAAGGCTGTCATGGCTGTATCTCCTGTGTCGTTAATACATACACCGCCGGGTCAGAACGGTCCACATCGATGATTTCATAGGTGTGTTCCTTTTCCCGGATGCGCCAGCCTTTTTCGATGATCCGGGGCCGGATGCGTATACCCTGGGTGACGACCACCGCCGCCCCATCATCCGCAACAGCGCCGGTAGACACCCGCTGTTTTAAAAACTCCGCCCAGGCTTTCCCGTCTTCTTCAAACATCACCGGAGCGCCCAGCCCTATATCCACGCCCCGGACTTTCTTCAGCACCGTGACCCGGTGGTCCAGATTTCCGATCTTCATGTCTCAAAAGCCCTCCTTCCGAACCCCGAACAACAGGGAACGCAGGGTCAATGTCAGGGCGTGATGGTCTGCTTCCTCCCGGTGTTCGTACAGGTAGGCCACGGCATACATCGCCGCTGTTTTTGCCGTTTCCCCAAGCGATGCGAAATCGTCCGGGTCATCGATGCGGGCCACATCCATGCAGAGCTTTTCCGCCGATTGGGACAGGCCCGTAATGAGCCCATCCTCCTCGTTGGTGTCCACACGCAGGTAGTTCTTTACTTCCTCCAGTTCCAGAAGCATGGCCATCACCCTTTCCATCAGGCCTGGACCTTCAATACCTGTACTGCTTCGGGCAGGATCAAAAGCCCGTCCACACGTTCCTTCATCACATAGCCGACCATACCGTTACCAGCGAACAGTTCCTTCAATACCTGCAGGCTGCGCTGGCCACGGTCACCGATGTTGTAGTAGCTGAAATCACCGAAGGCCAGCGCCACCTTACCCGCCGCCAGCTTCGGTGCGTACTGGGAGGTACGGACGGCATAACCAAGAATACGGTCCGGTTCCCCGCCCTGGAGGGAAGGCTGCCACAGGTAGTTCCCATTCTCGTCCTTCAGTTTGCGAAGCACTGCCAGGGTGCTGTCGTTGGCGATGAAGGATGCTTTTTTACGGTACGGGCGTTTCAGCTTGTACACCAGGTCGATGACATCGTCGGCTTCGATTTCCACCGTGTCGATGGTCACGCCGACCTGCGCATCCGCAAAGAGGCCGGTCGGTTTCCCGTCGCCATCCCCGTTCAGGAAGGCATCTTCCTCCGCGTTGGCAATCGCCTTGCCGAATTGCGTGATGATATAATCTTCCAGCTGGAACGCATTGTCCGCCAGAAGTTCCTCTGTAATCTTGATGGCCACATGCAGCTTGTGGGCGTCAAGCAGTTTCTGGTCGAAGGTCGCATCGCCGAAGGTCAGCGCGCCACCCTCTTCGACCCATAATGCTGCCGGCTTGGTTGCCGCGATGTTGATCTTGCGTTCCCCGCTGGTACGGATGATCGTCGCCAGTCCGCGCAGGACATTTTCCTCATCCAGCACATCCACCAGGCGCTTGTCATATTCGTCAGGCACCAGGTAGCCGCCCGCTTCATCAATGCCTTCCTGAAGGACATTGGATACTTCGCGGAACTTGGTACGGATCGCCGTAAACATCGCCTTGCGATATTCATCGGAAGCCGTGCCGGTCTTTGCAGGCTGTCCCGGATTACCTACCAGGGGTTTGCCGGAAGGCATGGCCAGCTTCTTTTCCATCTCGCCCTGCTTTTCCAGACGGTCGATGGTCTTGCCCATCTCGGCGATGTCGGCCTCCATCTTTTCATAGGTCTCCGCGTCAGCGGCAGTCATCTTGCCGTCCTTGTCGGTGTGGTCTTCCAAAAACTTCTTCGTGGCTTCCCACAGTTTCGCACGTTTTTCCATCAGTTCAGTAACGTTCATAGCCATTGTTTTTTCCTCCTTAATGACTTATCTTTTCCAGCCGTTCCTTAAACGGCTTCACATCTACCCGGTCATCCGGTTCCGTTTTTTTGTCAATAATGTTGAACTTGCCCAGGAATGAATCGATGACCGTCAATCTGCCGAACAGTACAGCCTCCGCGATATCCTTTTTATCGGAATCGCCGGAGTACAGGATGTCGTCCGCAAATCCCAGTTCCACCGCCTTTTTGGCATTGAACCAGGTCTCTGTATCCATCATGTGGGCAATCTTCGCCCGGGGCTGGCCCGTCTTCAGCTCGTAGGCATTGATGATGCTTTCCTTGATCTCGTCCAGCATATCGATGGCCTGCTGCATGACCTTCTTGTCGCCCATGGCAACGGTCATAGGGTTGTGGATCATCATCATGGCTACCGGGGACATAGACACCTTGTTCCCTGCCATAGCGATGACCGATGCGGCAGAAGCCGCCATGCCGTCGATACGGACATCCACGTTGCCGGGATATTCCATCAGCATGTTATAGATTTGCGCTGCGGCGAACACATCCCCACCAGGCGAATTGATCCATACCGTGATGTCCCCTTCGCAGCTTTGCAGCTCTTCACGAAAAAGACCCGGTGTGACTTCATCGCCAAACCAGGTCTCATCGGAAATCTGCCCGTTCAGTACAAGGGTGCGGTTGCCGGTATCCTCGTTCCGTACCCAGTTCCAGAATTTCTTTTTCAATTGTTGTTCCCTCCGTTCTGTATCGCCTGTTGTTTATTGGCAAACAGCCCCGCGTCTTTCAGCTTGGTCATGTTCCCATTGATAAGATACAGGTTTCCACCCTCTTCTTCCGATATCGGGTTCAGGTTTTCCATCTCTCGGATGTCGTTGGCGGAAAGCCAGCCGTTCTGCCGGCCTATCGCATAACCGTTCATCCGGCTCTGGTAATCACCACGCAAGAGGCCGTCCACATTAAACTTGATAAAGTAATGTCCTTTCTCGCCAGGCAACAAAAGCGCTTTTTGCATCGACTGTTCCCATCGGATGACCCAGGGGTTCAGCGTGTACTTCACAAATTCCAGGGCCTGCTGCTCAATGTTGGAGAAGCTGGATTTGTCCAGGTCGCCCACCATGTGTGGAGGCACCCGGAAGATACGGGCAATCTCATCGATCTGGAATTTCCGCGTCTCCAGGAACTGCGCCTCGTTGGGCGAGATAGACATGGGTTTGTATGTCATACCCTCTTCCAGTACCGCCACGTTGTGGCTGTTCTTCCCACTGAACTGTGCGTGCCAGCTCTGCCGCAGCTTTTCCGGGTCTTTCACCACGCCGGGATGTTCCAACAGCCCGCTGGGCGTAGCACCATTGGCGAAGAATGTGGAACCGTATTCCTCCGCCGCCATGGACATGCCGATGGCGTTCTTCGCCATGGCAATCGGGGAATAGCCGATGAGTCCGTCATATCCCAGGCCGGGAATATGCAACACCTGGTCGGGCCGGAGCTTCACTTCCTCAAACCGCTGTCTCCCGCCGAACTCGTCCAGGTATCGGATGTAGGTGTAGACAAGCTGTCCGGCATCATCCCTTCGTACATCCATCTTATCCGGTAGAAGCGGGTACAGCCATTTCACCCTGCCGTACCCGTCCCGGATAATCTGGGCGTAAGCATTGCCGTATAAAAGCAAATGCCCCATGAGGGTCTCCCGGAAGACGAAGCTGGTCATCTCCGGGTTCGGCTCGTCATGGAGCAGCGGGTATAACGGATGGTCAACGACCATCTCTTTTCCTTTATCCTTGTAGCGATACACATGCAGTGGCAGTCCCGCGATGGATTCCGCCAGTATACGGACACAGGCATACACCGCCGTGACCTGCAGGGCCGTGCGTTCGTTCACGGTCTGCCCTGCCGCGCTCCGTCCAAAGTAGTACTGCAGGGTACCGCTTAGTGCATTTTGGGGTTTGTCCCGGGAATGGAAAAACTTTTCAAAGAATTTGAACATACGACACCTCTTTCCTTAAAAGCAAGACAAAAAAACGTACTACTTTAGCCATAGTTTTGAACGATTATTACGTTATAGTATAAACAACAAAAACGAAGGAGGTTGATTGATATGAAGAAAATGTTAGGAGTATTAGCCGTTGTAACCTTGGCCGGCATCATGAGCATATCAAGCGTAGAAGCCGCCCCAAAGCATAAATCCCCGCCACCGTATCCAGTTAAAGTGGAACATCACAAACCTCTGCATCAGTTCAGCCACCATCATGGTTATGTTCTTGTGAGAGAACACAAGTGGCTTGACTACCGTGGCCACAGACATCTGGACAGAGTCTGGCGTGACCTCCATGGCCACCGACATATAGAGCATATTTTCTAAAATAAAAGGCGTTAAAGGTGTAGGTTTAAATAAATGGATACTATCTTATCACGTTATCACATGCAAAAGATGTTACTTCTTGTTGCCATACTGGGGTTCCTGTTACCGCCCAATACAGTTGCAGCCGAGTATGTGGATGAGTATGTAGCAAAACATCCCCGACGGGTAAAAATAACTATCAGCCAAAATACAAAAGGGCAATATAATGGTGAAGCGCTATTCAAATTATTTGAGCACAATGTTGGCGGTTATCGCTTAAAACTGGATTTTCTCTGCTCCTCAAAAGGCCCTGATCTTATCTTATTGCACTGTTCTACATACGGAGGTCGTTACACGCCTGCCATTACTGAGTTATCCTGTGGAGATGGACAAAATAAATATGTACTTACCCAGTTCTCCGGCCTTCATTTTCCTATTGGGCGACACAGCTACGGTACATTTCAAATCGCTCATATCAAACCTAAAGAATTTGATAACGCTATCGTCGTCAGCGCCAATAATCATGTCGTTATAAACAATCATAATAAACTTTGGCCAGAATTTATGCAGGCATTAGCAGATGCTGAAAAACTGTATGAAGAACGGCGCGAAATATGGAAACGGCTGAACGAAATAGCAAAGAATACCAACGAGTGGCATCCAAAAAGCAAAGCCCTATTGAAAACCTGAGGGCAAAAAAGCCGGAATCCCCGGCTTTTTTTATATGAGCAATAACCCCCTGCCATCATATACACTCTCACCGCTATCGTTCCCGCAGCGGATAGCCCGATCCAACGCCATGACCGTAGCTACCACCCCGTCAATCTTCTCCGTGGATTTTTCCTTGTCCGGTTTGATGTTCCCAGCCGGGTCCGTCTTGATGAAGATGTTGTCCATCATCCAGCGCAGTACCGGCTGTCCACCATGGGCGATCCGCTGTTCCAGGGTCAGCTTCATCAGTTCCTTGGTCGGCGGGCTCATATCTTTAAACCCCTGCCCGAAAGGAACCACGGTGAACCCCATGCCCTCCAGGTTCTGCACCATCTGCACAGCTCCCCAGCGGTCAAAGGCGATTTCCCGGATGTGATACCGTTCACCTAATTTTTCGATGAACTGTTCAATATAGCCGTAATGCACCACATTGCCTTCCGTGGTCTGCAGGAAACCCTGCCGTTCCCATACATCATAGGGAACATGGTCACGGCGTACCCGCAGTTCCAGGTTCTCTTCCGGTATCCAGAAGAAGGAAAGGACCTGGAATTTGTCATCTTCGTCCAAAGGCGGGAACACCAGCACGAAGGCCGTGATGTCCGTGGTACTGGACAGATCCAAGCCGCCGTAACAGACACGTCCTTCCAGCTCATCCGCATCCACCGGAAACGCACAGGCATCCCACTTGTCCATAGGCATCCAACGTATGCTCTGCTTCACCCATTGGTTCAGCCGGAGCTGACGGAAAGCATTCTCCTCGCCGGGGTTCTGCCGTGCGGAGTTGAACGCATCCTTCACTTTTTCCATGGCCACCGTGATACCCAGGGACGGGTTTGCCTTCTTCCACACCTTCGGGTCTGACCAGTCCTCGCTTTCATCCGCACCATAGATGACGGGATAGAATGTCTGGTCTATCTTCCGGCCTTCCAATATGTCCTTCGCTTTTTGGTGCGTCTCGTAACAGATGCTGTGTGTGTCGGTGCCTGCCGTGGTAATCAGGAAATATAACGGTTGCATCCGGGCGTCGCCGGAGCCCTTCGTCATAACGTCAAATAGCTTCCGGTTCGGCTGGGTATGCAGCTCATCGAAGATGACCCCGCTGACGTTGAACCCATGCTTAGAATAAGCATCTGCCGACAGAACCTGGTAAAAACTGTTGGTGGGCAGATAGATCAGCCGTTTCTGTGATGCCAGTATCTTTACCCGTTTGTTCAGCGACGGGCACATCCGCACCATATCGGCAGCCACCTCAAACACAATGGAAGCCTGCTGCCGGTCTGCCGCGCAGCCGTACACCTCTGCCCGTTCCTCCCCGTCACCACAGCACAACAGCAGTGCGACCGCTGCAGCCAGTTCGCTCTTGCCCTGTTTCTTGGGTATCTCGATATAGGCAGTCGTGAACTGGCGGTAACCGTCCGGCTTCAGAATACCAAAGATGTCGCGGATGATGCGCTCCTGCCAGTCGATGAGTTCAAACGGCTTGCCGGCCCATGTGCCCTTCGTGTGTTTCAGGCACTGTATGAACTGCACCGCATAATCCGCGTGGGCCTTGCTGTACTTCGACCCCTTCGACATGAACTTTGTCGGTTTGTATCCCCTCAGTTTCCGCACCATCCTCACCTCCCCAACTAAAAAAGGACCTCCTCCCGGAAGTCCTCGTTTTTATTTTTTACAGCAAATCTATCAGAATTTCCAGTTCATGTTCCAGACGTTCCAGCTCCTGTTGGATGCATTTCATCCGGAACCCGTTCCGGCATTGACGCCCTTCCCGCTGCAGGCCGGTGATTTCCGCCTTCCGGCGGAGAATAATACTTTCCGAATCGTCCTCTCCTTCCATCACGGTGGCGTAGTCCTTTTCAAACCGGGTCTTTGCAGCTTCCCGCCTGGACTTCTCATCCCCGTGCAGGATGAAGTTCACGTATTCTCCCTTGTTCTCTTCGATGAAAATCACCATGTCGTAAAATCCCATCTTGAGGCCGATGCGCTGCACCGTGTAAATGTCGAACATGTTGGTCTTGCCCGTTTCCCGGACCTTCAAGATCTGTTCCCTGACCTTATCTGTCATCGTTCTGCACCTCGCTTATCTTCCGTACCACGTCCTCGCCGTACACTACATTGAGGCCGGAACCGTTGTCCCACCGCATCAGTAGACTGCCGGTATCGTCAACCCCGATGACCGTGCCTTTAGTGCCCGGAGGTGGGGCCTGCCGGTCATCCATGCTGACCAGTTCGACCCGCGTTCCTTTGGGAAATTCGTTTCTGATCTGCTTTACTGTCTCTCTGCTCGGGAAAATCATCTTACGCCTCCTGTTCTGCCGTTTCGGTCTGTTCTTCTTCCGGCATGCGGAATGCGGAGGAACCTTCCAATCTCTCTAAAAGCCGTTTGCGGGTCTCCTTGTATTCCGCTCCGATGAATCCCAAACGAAGAAGGAAGCACCGGAATGCGTATTTCTCATTCGGTACTTCCTTCACTTTTGCCGTTATTCGTTTTGCGTTTTTTGCCCTCTGGCAGAGCGCCGTGATGAACTGCATGACCGCCATGCTCTCCCCGCTCCCGAGCATCCGCTTGAACCAGGGGAACATCACCCTGTCCTCCGCGAGGATCACGATGGGGTCTTCGCATTCCAGTGCCTTTTTGATCAGGCCTGCCTTGCTAGCGATGAGTTTTTCGAGGTTGTCGACCTGCGTTTCCGTGAAGTCTTCCCTCGGCATCGTCAGTGTCCAGGAATCCGTGGTCATCTCTTCCTCTGCTTCGCTTTCGGTTTCTTCAACCTTGGGTTCTTCCGCTATTTCCGGCATCTCGGTTTCGAATCCCTGTTCCCGAAGTGCCGCCGCCAGGTTCTGCATCCCGACTTCATTTTCCGTTGTGATGCTGCCATCCCGTTCCACCGTGTAGTTCCCCACTGTGTAGGTAAATGCCGGCGCCCCGTTGTACCTGGCCTCCTGGCCGGTAATTTCGGCGATGGCCTTTACCAGGTTCTTTCTGTCCTTGCCCTGTGCGCTTGTCGTTATGTTCATCCTTGTAATCCCCCTTTGTTCTTTGGTTAGTGTATATATCACTCTAAACGCACATAAAGTCAAGTTGTATTTTCAAATTTTAGATATATTTTTCGTGGTATTTGAGGAACACAACTCTATAGTTTTTCCTCATCGATTTTCACATCTTCATACCGATATTTCGCGCCGTCCCGGATGAGTTCTACATCTTTAGAAGTACCTACCTGCTCAATGTAGCGCTTCACTATTACATCGCAGAATTTTTCGTCCAGCTCTATGGTGTAGCAAATCCTGTCGGTCTGTTCACAAGCAATAAGTGTCGAACCGCTGCCACCGAACGGATCCAAGACATTAAAGTTGGACATGCTGGAATTCAGAATCGGATACGCCAACAGCGGCACAGGCTTCATGGTCGGATGATCCACGTTTTTCTTCGGTTTGTCGAACTCCCAGATCGTCGATTCCTTCCGTCCCGTGTACCACTCATGTTTTCCGATTTTTTTCCAGCCGAACAGGATGGGTTCATGCTGCCACTGGTACGGAGACCGTCCCAAAACAAGGCTTTGCTTCTTCCAGATGCAGGTTCCGGACAAATAAAAACCCGCATCGCTAAAAGCTTTGCGGAAGTTGAGTCCCTCTGTATCTGCGTGGAACACATAGATGCTGGCATTGTCCGTCATATTCTCTTCCATTAATTCGAAGGAGGCCAGTAAAAATTTGTAAAAATCATCGTTGGCCATATTGTCATTTTTTATTTTCCCGGCGCTGCCTTCGTAGTTGACGTTATACGGCGGATCTGTCACAACCAGGTTAGCCCTGTGGCCACCCATCAAGGTATCGTAAGATTTCTCATCTGTGCTGTCCCCGCAGTACAGACGGTGCCGGCCTAATTTCCACAGGTCGCCACGCCGGGTCATGCAGGGTTTCTTCAGTTCTGCGTCAACATTAAAATCATCATCCTTGATGCCATTTTTTATGTCGTCTTTAAACAGATCATCGAGCTCAGCGGCATCAAAGCCGGTCAGCGACACATCGAAATCCGCTGCCTGCAAATCGTAAATCAACGCCTGCAACTTTCCTTTGTCCCAGTCACCGGAGATTTTGTTCAGGGCGACATTGAGCGCCTTTTCCTTTTCCGGTGGGAAGTCTACTACTACACAGTCCAGTTCAGTAATGCCCAGCTCCTTCAGCACCTTCCAGCGCTGGTGGCCGCCCACGATGTTTCCGGTCTGCTTATTCCAGATCACTGGCTCCACATAGCCGAATTCCTGGATACTGCGTTTCAGCTTTTCATACTCCGGATTGCCCGGCTGCAAATCTTTACGCGGATTGTAGTCTGCCGGGATAAGTTCATCCAACCGTTTTTTTATGATTTCCATATTGCCTCCTTTGCAGCAGGCGCTGCAATCCCTTTTCCGCATCAGCCACATTGCCTTTGACAGCCTGCCCCTTCAAAGTCCTGTACTGTTGCAGTGTCAGGTATTTTTTGCACAGCTTTAGCTGGTGCATAAATTCATACACATTCATCCCATTCTTCCCTTCCTGGCCGTCAGCAGTTTTTCCATCAGGTCATCCTGCGGAGATTCTCCACCATATTCGCTGGCGCAGTTTTCCCGGACGATTTGAAATATCTCCATCCACAACCGGTTCGTCTGTGACATATAGTCCTGAGCCATGGCGACGTAAGGACTCCGCTGCGCGTTTCCGGTCGTTGGATGCTTTGCCAGAAAACCATACTCCGTCACAGCCTCCTCGCACTGTATCCACCGCGCTGCACTCATGGCATACCGCTCCAAAAGTTGTGGTGAAATTAAAGAGGAGCAGCTACGTTCCTGTAGCCACTCCCATGTCTTTTCATATATTTCAGCCGCTATTAACTTTTTCCCGTCCTTCTGTACCGCCGACAGCATCTCGGAAGGTTTCGGCATCTCTTGTCCTTCCAACTTCTCAGCGTTTTCAAAGTTGATGACCGTGATAGCGCGTTTGCCAGGATTTCCTTCCGCAATCTTATCTGCCAGCGGTTTTTTCTTGGCCCCAGCACCCAGTCGGGCGCCTCCACGGTTGGTTCCGTCCTTCGCCATTTTTCCTTTTCTCCTGTCCTGGGGCTATTACCCCTTTGAATCTGCGTTTTTATTTACGCGACCCCCCGCCCGGTGTAGCGAACAGGCCTCACAGAGATTTAACGGCCCCCTGGCGCGTTTAAATCATCCGGCCTATACCCGGGTAAGGCCCCTCCTTCATTCCTGCCGTAACGATTGTGGTGCAAACCGATCGCCGTCCCTGACGCTGATACGGGAGTGGCAAGGCTTGCACAGAGGCATAAGGTTCTCATCTGCATGAGTCCCTCCGCGCCGCAGCGGCAGGATGTGATGCACTTCCGTGGCTTTGGTCAGCCGACCTTCCTTACGGCACTGCTCACACAACGGTTGCGCTGCCAGGAACCGGGCGCGTATCCGTTTCCATTCACTACTGGCGTACAGTTTCCGCGCCGCCTTGTCGCGGCTGTACCTGTCGTACTGCCGGTTCGCTAACTTTTTATGTTCTTCACAGTAGCGTTCCTCAGTCAGGTTCGGGCAGCCAGGGTAGCTGCACGGTCTTTTGGGCTTCCTTGGCAATGCCATCACCTCCGAATGTTGTTTACAACGTGGCACGTTATCCGATGTTGTACCGTAATCTGCCCATGTTGTTGACAAGATAGCTTCTTGTCCGATGTTGTGCCGCAATCCGTCTATCTTATCTACAACGTGGCAGCTTGTCCGATGTTGTACCGTAATCTGCCTATGTTATCTACAACGTAGCACGTTGCCGGTTGTTATACCACAACCTGCCCACGTTGTTGACAAGATAGCTTCTTGCCCGATATCATGCCTGCTTATGCCCAGCTTATTGGCAACATCGGCACGTTTCCGGGCATAGAAAAAGCCCACGGAAGATACGCTCTCCCGCGGGCCGCTCTGTATTTTACGCTTTTTGCTATTATAATATTACCACAGGTTTAATGTGCAATTCCATGCAAAATGTGCAAAGAGACTCCACCTCTATAAATCTTTACCCCTAAAATTCCCGCCTTGTTTACAACGTACCGTCTTGTGTTGCGTTGTGCTCGTTTTCGGTATCTTTTTTTAAAGATGCCGCATCATCCTATGTTACACAAAAAAATGCCCACCTTGTTTCCAAGATGGGCATCTTTTAATGAAATTTACTTCTTCTTGTAGTCTTTTGCCACAGCCTGCCACTTCAGTTCTTCATAAGTAGCATTATCCAAATTACCGGTTTCCTTCAAATTATATCTTTTCTGAAATTTGCGAATGGCTATACGGGTTGACTTTGTAAAATTCCCATCTGCCTCACCGGGATCAAAGCCAAGCTTTAACAAGTACTGTTGGGCCTGCTTTATCTTCCAACCCTTGTCCCCAATTTGATATACAGATTTTTCAGCAGTAGGAGGTTCTATTCTCGGAACATCAAACCGATTCGCTTTTTCCGAAGAAGTTTCCTTTCTAACGCCTTTTATTTCATTTAATAACTGCTCACCGACTGTATCAGGCGCAATTGTCTTTGCTTTTTGCAGATAACTTGGAATATCAGCCGAATCAACTACATTGTAATTTTCATCTCTTGTAGCTACTGATAATACTGTGAACTGCATTAACCTGCTATCAAGTCGCCACCGGCTCAAGTGATAATGAGGTTTAGCTTTTTCTTTGCATTCAGGATATGCACATGGACTTTTACCACGATAAAAAACACCTACCCACACATCCTGGGCGTATGGATATGGAGATACAATTGACTGTTCGTCATAAAACAGTATCTTGTTGACCTGTTCATCCAGCGTAGTTAAATACACCCATCTCGGCGGTTTTAATTGGCATTCACGGAATACACGGCTCATTTCATTAAAAAAGGCTTCTGTTTGCGGAGATGCTTCTTGAGACGTTTTTCCCGAAGAAAACGCTGTTGAAAACAGTGACAAGGCTAACAATAATAAAACAATAATCTTTTTCATAGTGACCGCCTTACATAAACATATAAATGATTCTTCCCCGCTAATCCGGCTTTTGTAGTTCTATTATACCAAAAACGGACATAAAAAAGAAGAAACCCAGGCTGGCTCTCCTGAGTTTCTTCCTGTATTCCGAAATATAAATGACCGGAGGAATACGCTTTGAATTATAGCACTTATTCAGATTCTGTCAAGGCAGAAGCGTATTTTTCTTCCAGATACTGAACAGCCTTATCGTGGATGTAATGAACGCTGCGAAGCGCATAATGCATACCAACCGCGATTTCCTCCCATTTGCATAAATTAACATACCGCATTTCTAAAATCGTTCTGCCGTCAACGAACGGTACGGTCTCTATCATTATCTTTATCTCCCGCTTCATATCCACCAGCCGGTCGATTTCGGTGTTGATTTCATTCTGCAAATCCACGATTTTACAGATGATGTCTTCCCGCTTATGGATATCCCTGGTACCACTGACGGGTTCGTTGCCATAGGTTGTAGTAGCCTTGACAGCAAGGGAGTTTAGCGAATCAAGCTGCTCCAGCCGTATGCGGATTCGCAAATCTAACAGATGCGCCTGGGATAACACTTCTAAAACCGACATTTCTTCTTGTCCTCCTTCTGCAACTGCTCCACCACCGCTACCGGGTCCAGGTCCGTGATGACACCAAAGTACCCGTGCAGTATCCAGTCAATGATTTCCGCCTTTTCCGGGTTGGTATCAGCCGTTCCTCCCATCCGCCTGTAGTCCTTCAGCGCCTGCATAATAATGGCGGATGCTAACCGTGTGTATCCTTCGTCAACATAACCGAAATCTTTCATGCCCCAACCTCCAGCACAGCTTTCACTGCATCTATCAATGCGGTCTGCGTCTGGTCCTTCCGGTGCAGCGCCGCCAGTACCAGTTCATCTATCGTTCCATCTGCCACAATATGGTGGATAACCACCGTGCTTTTCTGCCCCTGCCGGTGGAGCCGTTTGTTCGTCTGCTGATATAGTTCCAGGCTCCACGTCAGGCCGAACCAAATCAAGGTGCAACCACCATACTGCAGGTTCAACCCATGCCCCGCTGACGCCGGATGCACCAGCGCCACGGGAATCTTCCCGGCATTCCAGTCCTCGATGTCCTTTGTGGTCTTTAATTCCCGTACCATTGGAAAACGCCGGCGGATCCGTTCCAGGTCATGCCGGAACCAGTAACACACCATGACGGGTCTGCCGTTGGCGGCTTCTATTAAATCTTCCAGGGCGTCCAATTTCCGGTCATGAATCTGGTGGCCGGTATGGCGGTCATCGTAAACCGCTCCGTTGGCCATCTGCAACAGCTTGTTGGACAGCGCCGCCGCGTTCATGGCATCTATTTCTTCCCCGCCCAGGGAGATGACCATCTCTTTGCGGAACCGTTCGTACACTTCCCGTTCCCGATCGGACAACGCCACCTTCACAACATTGTGGATGCAGGGCGGCAGGTCAAGGTAATCTTCCGCCTTCATGGAAATCGTGATATCCGATATGGCATTGTAGATTTGTTCCTCTGCACCGGGTTTCAGTTTGTAGGTGAACACCACCTGGGCATTGCGCTTGTCCGGCAGGAAGTACCGTTCGCGGTAGCGGCTGATGTAGCGCCCCAGCCTCTCACCCAGGTCCAGCAGGCGGAACTGCGCCCACAGGTCCATGAGGCCGTTGCTGGACGGGGTACCGGTCAGACCCACGATGCGTTTTACCGTCCGTCTTACCGACAGGAGGCTTTTGAACCGTTTCGCACGGTAAGATTTGAAGGACGATAACTCGTCAATCACCACCAGGTCATAGTCAAAGGGCAGGCCGCTTTCTTCCACGAGCCACGTGACATTTTCCCTGTTGATGATATGGATGTCTGCTTTCGACCGCAAGGCCGCCAGCCTTTCGGCCTGCGTCCCTACAGCCACCGCATACGTCAGGCCTGCCAGATGATCCCATTTACGGATTTCCGCAGGCCAGGTATCCCGCGCGACCCGCAACGGGGCTATGACCAGAACCTTCTGTATTTCAAACCGCTCATACATCAACTCTTTTATGGCAGTCAGTGTAATCACCGTCTTGCCAAGACCCATGTCTAAAAACAGCACTGCCACCGCATGACGGATGATATGTTCTTTCGCAAACTCCTGGTATTTGTGTGGTTTATACTGCAT
This sequence comes from Succiniclasticum sp., assembly GCF_056977735.1. NCBI lineage: Bacteria > Bacillati > Bacillota > Negativicutes > Acidaminococcales > Acidaminococcaceae > Succiniclasticum > Succiniclasticum sp. The sequence continues at coordinate 47,402 of NZ_DBMCWA010000008.1, read as the reverse complement.
TGGTACCTCCGATTATCTGTAATACTTCATTTATCTGTTCCGGCCCGTCAATGACGAACACCCGGAAACCCAGCCGGCTGAGTTGTGCCATGCGCCTCAACTGCAGCGGCCTCGGTTTTCTGCCCGGCGCCTTCAGTTCCGCAAAGGCCATCCTGCCTCCGGGCAGCAGCACCAGGCGGTCGGGCATCCCATCCATGCCCGGTGACACCAGCTTGGGGCAAAGGCCTCCCATTGCCATGACGGTCCGTACCAGTTTCTGTTCGATCTGTTTTTCTTTCATTCTTCCTCCGTGACCCGAGTGGGGTCACTCCCGCGCGCGCGTATATGCGCTATGCGCACTTGCATGCGCTATATGTACTTTTAAAATTAAAATCAATTTATTTAGAATATTCTTGTCTTAACTGTCACTGGCTCGCCACCGGCAAAGCCACCGTGGGGTGTTTTGCCGATGACGGTTACCTGTGATAACCCCCATGACAGGAGACAACATGTGATGAACCGCTAAGTGACACCGATGTTTAAACCCGGACGTAAATCCGCTGCTGTCCGTAGATTGGCATGCGCTTCCGGGTCTTGCTGCGCTTCCAGCCTTCCACTTTCTCCATCAACGCCATGATGGCGTAGGAATCGGAAGGCCGTAGGTCTGACTGGTTTTTGCAAAAACACTCGCACCAGATTTCCGCATTGGACACAGTTTCCCGCCGGACAGTCCCGGCGCCGATTGTGGGGTCATCACCGTCGTGCAGGAAAGACCTCCGGGTATACAAATCCATCTCGTTCCAGTTGGCGGGCAGAAGGGTCTCCAAGTACACTTCCACCATGCCCCGGCGCTCGTCTTCTTCCATGGCGTCTTTCTGTACTTCCATGGCCTCTCCCACCAGGTAGTCTTCCAGGTACAGCTTTTCACCCTGCTGCCAGTAATGCTTCGCCTCCGCCCAGATCTGGTCACGTTCTTCTTCCGTGAAATGGAATGATTTCTGCTGTTTGGTCTGCCGCAGTTTAACGATCCAGAAACGGCGGTTCCCCGTGATGTCCCGGAGGTACCCGCGGTCACCGTTGACGGTGGCCACCATGATGCCCTGCCGGGGATGGCTCTCCACGGTCTTGCCGTAGCTGGGACGGAACTTATCGTCGGAAGAGGGAAGAAACGATTTCACTTTTTCTATATCGGCTTTTTTCATACCGGCCAGCTCCGCTATCTCGCAAATCCAGAAACCCTGGATTTTTTCGGCGGCGGCCTTGCTGTCCATGTCGCTGAGTTGGAGGGAATCGGAATAGTACTCATCCCCCACCAGCTCCTTAAACAGAGTACTTTTACCTATCCCCTGATCGCCGTCCAAAACCAGCATGCAGTCAAACTTCACACCGGGCTGGTATACGCGCGCCACGGCGGCGGCAAAGGTCTTCCGGGTCACCGTGCGGACGTACTCTGTATCGTCCGCCTTCATGTAGCCGATAAGCAGTGTGGGGATACGGATAACGCCGTCCCATGCTGGAAGGCCGTCCAGGTATCTTTTCAGCGGATTGAACTGGCGCTCCATCACCACTCGGGAAAAAGCCACATCGTGGTTCCTGGTGGAAAAGGAAAGATAATGGATGTCCAGCTCGGACTTCAGCCCGTCGCTGTCGGAATCCAGCCAGAAGCGGGTGCCGCCCGGCCGCTCCCAGGGAACGGGGCCGGTGACCTCCACCATCCGCGCCATCTCGTTATAGCCGAAGTTGGCATAGGCAGGGTCGTTCCGCAGGATGAGCAGCAGGTTCCACACGCTGTTCTCCAGCTGCTTGTTCTTCCCATACTTCAGGTGTGTCTTCCAATCGTCCCCTTCCGCGAAATCCATGCTGGCCTCCGCCTCCCGTTCTGCGGCGATGGCCAGCTTAATTTCATCCAGGCTCATAGCGAACTCCGACATGGCTTTGAACGATTCCGCGCTTTCCGTATCAGGGAACTTGTGCGCCCGCACCAGGTCAAAGGAATTCAGGAGCTTCCCGTATGCCGGGTCGGTGGCATGGTGGCTGAACGCGAACTTCTCATCGTAAATCACAACGCCGGCGGATCCCTGCCCGCGGATGTAATCATACCTGCCTTCCATCACGCTGGGACGGTACACATCCGGCAGGAACCGCTCAATCGCATCACGGGGAGTGAATGTACGGCAGAACACGCCGACGATGCCTTTTTTGGTCAGCGGGTCCGCCTGTTTCTTCACGTTCTGCTTCATCACCGTGGTCTGGCGGGCGGATGTAGGCCAGGTAGAGATATCATGCCAGTCATCGTACATCGCCAGCATGGCATCCGGGTCCACGAGGCCGCCGTCCCAGGCTTCGAAGTAATAGTCGATGTTGGACGGCGTGGACGGCCAGAACATCAGCCGGTTGGCTTCGTAAGTGGAATCGTCAAAATAATCCATGCCCACCTGCTTTGCCAGCATCCTGGCAACCGGCTCGTATTCTTCTTCCGTGATGTCACGGGATAAGGGGTAAATCAGGCGCAGGCGGGGTTTGTCCGGCGAATATTTATGCGTACCGTAGGCACATCCTTTATAAGGAAGTTTTTCTTTTACATACGCCATGATGCCGGGCGTAGCGTAGTCCATGTCCAGCGTGACGCAGCTGCGGCACAGTACGAAACCGATGCGCCGCAACCCCTGCCTGAGATGCCCCATGACGTAACCGCCCACATCCTTGATATCATCCTGCTCGCCTTTCTTCATGGCCAGGAACTCTTCCAGGCTTTCGACGGTCTTCTGCGTGGTGGAGAGGCGCTGTGTCAACGCCTCCCACGATATCTCCCGGTTCGTCCATGACTTCGCCAGCCGGGTGTTGGCGACAGACAGCTTCAGATTTCGCATACCGTTTCCTCCTTGTCAGTCATCGACTTCGGTACACTGGTCCACCAGCGCTGCCAGGCAGAAACCCATGGCCTTCAGGATGGCGTTCAACGCGTCGTCCCCGCTGCCGGCGATGATGATGCCTACGCACTTCTTTTCATTATTGAAAATCGGCCTGAACAGCATGTCACCATTTACGCAGCCGATCTGCAGGAATGTCCTGCCGCCCGCCTTCCGGCAACCGCTTCCTTTGAATCCTGTAGTGCCGGCCTCCGCCTCCAGAATGGCATCGCCCTCCACTACATCACGCTGGAACGTTACTATTTCCACACCGTTAATCTTTCTCTCGCTTTCTTCAATCGCATACATATAATTCTTCCTCCTTCACATACTTGACCGGAATCCCGGTATTAGCGGCATGGGCGATTTCCCTCCGCATGCCTTCACTGATTGTGTCTCCGCAGGCCCAGACCTCATCGCAGAGGTCCAGGAGCCGCAGGCCGATGCCCAGCGCCAGTTCCCGCTCACTTTCTTCCGATATAAAACCCGGCAGCCACAGATGCGGCGTTATGGGTACCCTGCCCCGGTCCACGGCAAGGCGGCTGTACCGCCTTGCCATCTCCGTGTTGCGCCGGATGTCACCGGAATACGGTGAGCAGATGTAAACGACGGGTGAATCCCTGATTTTGATGTCCATAGGAAACCAGCTCCTTTCATCGTTCTGATTTCCTATGCCCACATCCGGCCATTTTTTTTAGTGAAATTAGAAAAAAATTTTCTTTTCCTTATTTAAAATAGGCAAGCCGCCCCGGAAGATTTCCGGGAGCGGCTGTTTTTGTTTGCCAATATTTTTTTAAAAAACGACTAAAAAAATCTGTCACTTGTGGGCATAGGAGTATGAAACCAAAAGAAAGGAGGAAAAACCTCATGACAAAGAAAGACAAAACGGCCTTGGTCGAGGGGCTGAAGAAGCTGTCAAAGGACTTTGCGGATCTGGCCGCAGTGCTGGAAGGCACAGACTCCAAGGCAAAGGCGCAGGAAGCGCCTGCCAAGGAACCGGCATCCGAACCTGCACCGGTACCGGAAGAGGCGCCAAAGCCTGTAACCTTTGAGGAACTCAGGGGTTACCTGGCGGAAAAAGCGCGGTCCGGTTTCCGGGCCGAAGTCAAGGTGATGCTGGCAAAGTACGGTGTTGAGAAACTTTCCGAAGTGGACGACCCCGATACCTGGGCGGTGATGATGGAGGAAGCGAGGGAGATCGGCCATGGCTAACCATGCATACCTTTCCGCTTCCGCCAGCCACCGCTGGCTGGCCTGCCCACCCAGCGCAAAGCTCTGCGCCCAGGCAGGAGACCAGACCAGTGAATACGCCATCCAGGGCAGCTGTGCGCATGAACTGGCACAGTACCAGGTGGAGAAAGCGCTGGGGCGTGAATGCCAGGATCCAACCGAGAACCTGACCTATTATGATGCGGAGATGCTGGAAGCGGCAGAAGCCTACCGGGACTTCGTCCTGGAACAGGTGGAAACGGCAAAGGCGCTGTGCAAAGACCCGTTTATCTGCGTTGAGCAGTCGCTGGACTACTCCAAATGGGTTGAACACGGCTACGGCACCGGCGACTGCGTCATCGTGGCCGACGGTGTGCTGCATGTAATCGACCTGAAGTACGGCGTCGGTATCCTGGTCAAAGCCAACCAGAATTCCCAGCTCATGTGCTACGGCCTGGGCGCGCTGGACACTTTCGGGAACCTCTACGATTTTGACCGCATCCGGCTGACAATCTTCCAGCCCCGGCGCGAGAACGTAGACACCTGGGAGACCAGCAAGGCGGAACTGCTCCGCTGGGCGGACGCAGTCCTGGCACCCATCGCAAAGCTGGCATACCGCGGCGAAGGCGAGTTCTGCGCCGGTGAACACTGCCAGTTCTGCCGGGTCAAGGCCACCTGCCGGAAACGCGCCGAGTACGCCATGGAGCTGGCAAAGTATGATTTCACCGAGCCCGCCACCCTGGACGAGGATGAGATTGCGGCCATCCTGCCGCAGATCGACACCCTGGTCTCCTGGGCGGAGGACGTGAAGTCGTGGGCATTGCAGCAGGCGCTCTCCGGCGTCCGGTATCCCGGGTTCAAGCTGGTGGAAGGCCGGAGCATCCGGAAGTACACTGATGAGACGGCAGTAGCCGAAGCCGTCATCAGGGCGGGTTTCGACCCGTATGAAAAGAAGCTGCTTGGCATTACGGCGATGCAGAGGCAGCTTGGCAAGTCAAAGTTTGATGAACTGTTAGGCGGGCTTGTAATCAAGCCCCAGGGCAAGCCGGTACTTGTACCGGCCTCAGACAAACGTGCGGAAATGAATTCCGCGGCAAACGATTTTATGGAGGAATAATATTATGGCAATGAAAAATCCGTGCAAAGTAATTACTGGAAGAAAGACTGTATTTAGTTATCTTAACGTGAACGAACCGAAGGCCCCGATGGGCGGCGGTACTCCGAAGTACAGCGTCAGCCTCTTGATCCCCAAGTCCGACAAGGCAACCTACGATAAAATCCAGGCCGCTACCAAGGCTGCCTATGAAGAAGGCCAGGGCAAGCTCCGCGGCACCGGCAAGTCCGTCCCTAAACTGGAAGACCTGAAACTGCCCTTGCGTGACGGTGATAAGAAAGATGACCCCAATTACAAGGGCTGCTGGTATATCAATGCGAATTCCACCACCAAGCCTGGTGTGGTCGATGCTGACTGCAATCCCATCCTGGACACCAGCGAACTGTATTCCGGCATTATTGGCCGCGCCAGCATTAATCTCTATGCCTTCAACAGCAACGGCAACCGCGGCATCGCCGCCGGGTTAAACAATCTTCAGAAGCTGGAAGACGGAACTCCCCTCGGTGGCCATACCCGCCCTGAAGATGATTTTGCTGATGCGGATGACGGGGACGACTTCCTGGACTAAAAGTAAAAAAGCGGCAGGCTTTGTGCCTGCCGCCCTTCGGGAGAATGGATATGATGCAAAATTTGTACATTGACATTGAAACCCGGAGCAGTGTGGATTTAAGAAAGGGAGGCGTATACAAATACGCCTCCTCTTCTGATTTTGAAATGCTGCTGTTCGGGTATGCCGCCGATGACGGCGAAGTAAAAGTAATTGATCTGGCATCCGGGGAAATCCTGCCAGACGAAGTGCTCCATGCACTGGTTTCGGATAATACAGTTAAGTGGGCGCACAATTGTGCTTTTGAACGGGTCTGTCTCTCCTGCTGGCTGCGGAAACACTACCCTGCCCTGTTCAACGGAAACTACCTTGATCCGAAGTCCTGGCGCTGCACCATGGTGCTTGCTGCCTACAACGGCCTTCCCCTCAGCCTGGAGAAAGTTGGCGCCGTGCTTGGCTTTGAGGAACAGAAGTTAAAAGAAGGCCGCGATCTCGTCCGCTACTTCTGCACGCCCAGCCGGACGGAAGGCAGGAAATGGAATCTCCCGGAACATGCGCCTGACCGCTGGGAGACCTTCAAAGCCTACAACAAACGTGACGTTGAAGTCGAACTGCAGATATTGCGCCGGCTTCAAAAATACATGGTGCCGGACAGCGTTTGGGAAGAATACCGCCTCGACCAGGAGATCAATGACCGCGGCATCATGATCGACCGCCGGCTGGTGGAACAGGCCATCCGCATCGATGAGCTCTCCAAATCCAGCCTGACTGCAGAAATGATAAAACGCACCGGGCTGGCCAATCCCAACAGTGTGGCGCAATTAAAATCCTACCTTGCACAAAACGGCATTGACGTTGACACCATCGGCAAAAAGGAAGTAGCCACGATGATAAATGTGGCGCCGGCAGATTTGGCGCGGGTTCTGTCTCTCAGGCTGCAGCTGGCCAAGAGCTCCGTAAAGAAATATACCGCGATGCAAAACGCAGTCTGCAATGATGACCGTTGCCATGGTATGTTCCAGTTTTACGGTGGAAACAGAACCGGGCGTTTTGCAGGCCGCATAGTGCAGCTGCAAAATTTACCCCAGAACCACCTGCCCGATCTGGAGCAGGCACGGGAACTGGTACGGCGGGGTGATTACGAAATGCTGTCCATGCTGTATGAGTCTGTGCCAAACGTGCTGTCAGAGCTGATCCGCACCGCCTTTATCCCCACTCCCGGCTACAAATTTGTGGTCAGTGATTTCTCCGCCATAGAAGCTCGGGTTCTTAGTTACCTGGCAGGGGAAAAGTGGCGCATGGACGTATTCCACCATGGCCGTGACATTTATTGTGAAACCGCAAGCCGTATGTTCGGCTGTATCGTAGAAAAAAATGGGCAAAACTCACACCTTCGGCAAAAAGGCAAAATCAGTGAATTGGCCCTTGGTTACGGAGGATCTGTGGGGGCGCTCAAAGCTATGGGAGCCTTGGATATGGGCCTTGCCGAAGAGGAACTGCAACCGCTGGTCAACATGTGGCGGCGCGCAAACCCGCACATTGTGCAGTATTGGTGGGACGTTGACGCCGCCGTGAAAAAAGCCGTACAGGATAAAGTCCCCTCGAAGGTCGGTTGCGTCCGTTTTGAAGCCCGGAACGGGATGCTGTTCATCCACCTGCCCAGCGGCCGGCGCCTTTCCTACGTGAAACCGCAGATTGGTGAGAACCGGTTCGGCGGTGAGTCCGTAACGTACATGGGCGTTGACGGTACCAAGCACTGGAGCAGAATCGAAAGCTACGGTCCTAAATTTGTAGAAAATATAACGCAGGCAATCAGCCGGGACATCCTCTGCTACGCCATGCTCACTCTCTCACACTGCCGTATCGTCGGCCACGTTCATGATGAGCTGATTATCGAAGTCAGCAAAGATACCCCGCTGGATACCATCACCGGGCAGATGGGTAGGACGCCTCCGTGGCTGCCGGGGCTGGAACTCCGGGCAGACGGGTTCGAGTGCATGTTTTATAAAAAGGAATAAAAAACGGGCAGCGCTTATCGCAATGATAAGCACTACCTGTAATTGTTCGTTCTCTCTATTTCCTTGGCTGTGAGCCTAAAAGGTGAAATCCCTTTGCTGCTAAAAATTCGTTGGCTTCTGCTATATCCCTATTAGGAAAAGCAGTAAAGAGAAACTTATAAGCCTGTGATTCTTCATCTGTAGGATTAAAAGCCAGCCCCGCAGCATGAAGTACTTCTTCCATTTCCGTTACGTCAAGTCCCAAGCAATATCCCATATTAACAAGAGGTCTAAACGTAAATTTATCATAATCGTTTTGTACTCTTGAATATGTCATTGCATCGAGTTCCGTTTTAAGCTGGAAAGTCGAAGAATTCCAATGGGCATCCTTCATCAAATCTTTGAGCATCTGACTTGCAGATTTGTGGTTTTTCTTTGAGCGTGCAAATTGCCGTTCAAATTCCTTGGCCTTATTATACAGTTCTGTGTTTTGGGGGTTACTGTCAAATGTTGCTTTCTCTTTAAAAACAGTATCCGAGCGGAACATAGTGTGAGTTGCAGCATCATGACCTTGGTGCTGCTCACATACAAGTTTACATGAAATATCAAGGGTACACTCATGCAGATTCGCCTTTGCGTATTCAGTCAGTGTTAAAGTCCCATCATCTCCGCAAATAACGTATTTGTCAGTTTTGAGAGTAAAATACCCATCCGCATAACAAAACGCACCTGTATCTATAGTGGCCCTTAAGAACTCGTTTTCAAGATAAAGATTAAAAGCTTCAATTTTAGATATGGGCTGCCGATGGCGGGTTGCTTTGGAATAATACTTTTTCTGCCGGTTAACTTCCGGCAGAACTGCTTTGGAATAGTAAAGTTCTATCCCTTGGTAGCCCAACTCTTTCAACCTTAACACCGCTGCTTGACGTGATACATTGAAGAAATTTGCCAATCTTTCTACTAAGACTTTAGCAATTTCCTCTCGATTTTTCCAGCCGCCTTCAAGTTTTATATCAAAAAGCAGTTGCCGGACTTTTTCTTTGGTTGCAATCCGCGGCATTAATATTTTGGGAGCGATTGTTCGCGCTTGCCATTCCATGCGTTCAATAGCAGTCCATTGACTTTGCTCTCCATCGCGCTGCAGCAATTTCTTATCACACCGGATTCCAAATTCTACTCCATTCTCGTGAGTACGCTTGTAATTGAAATAGTTCCGATGTTTATACCAATGAAAGCATTCGTGTGCGAGTGTGTTTCGTATACGTCCCTCATTGATAATGTCGGCATCAATAAACACTGTAGGTCCAGGTACACCAAGCCCGACATACTCCCCAGAATTCCAGTCATAAACATCTACAATTCCTTTAGCAAAAGTAATTGCCCCCTGAACGCTCCCATCCGGAGAAAGGCATTCCGTATTGATAATTCCCAGCGACATGTATCGCAGCGCTATCTTGTCAATCGGAATGGGCTGAGGATCAGTAATTGCATCCTCGCATTTGTATTTTCGGAGGAAGTTCTCGGCTTCCGCCTCAAAATCATTAATATACGCTAAGAACGGATTTTTCCTGATGCTCACGGAGAAGCTCCTTTCCCCATCATTCATTGGTGTTATTTTCACCACGCAGTATTCTGTATACTTCTGTCATAAATACAGCCGCAAATTTTGCGCGTACTTCTTCATTATTAAGAAGCAAGGTGTAGAAATCAACATTCTGATCGAAGCCTTCCACAAGAGCATCCTGGACACAATCATCATAAGTAAATTTGAACTCATCTATAGTATTGCTTTTTGCGCTCTTTTCCAAGCGCTCTTTAATATCTGCACTCTTAAGTAAAAGATCGCGAATCTGCATAGCCGCTTTCGTTGTAAAGTCAGGCTCGTAATCTTTATCATACAGCACATTGACTTCATCAATAATCTGGGAAAGCAGTTTCTTTTGCTGTTCCTCAATAGATGCGGGCTTCGGTTTCTTAATTTTTACTTCAGGCTTGGCGTCAATTTTTTCTTCCTTATGCTCATCAAGTTTCTTTTGCCGGAAATCGCTAACAGTAATTTTGTCGGCGATATCAAAATTATTACCGCCGCCACCGGGATTAAGTTCCTTCACCAGATAAGTTAGGAAGTTATAACGCTTATGAAGTTCAATATTTTCATATGCAGTTGCCTGGATTAGGAAACAGTAGCCTTTTAAGAAACTCTTTATATCCTTTTTGATTTCCATCTGCTCCTTTTCCGGCCGGCGTGTAATATTTTTCAAGGCTTTATCAAGTAAGAGCCACATGCGTTGTTTATCACGGATAGAACGCGTCTCTTGATACAAATAGCCATTAAACTCTACAACATCATCATAATCAAGGAATTCGTGTTCTTCAATAACTCGATCCATATCCCGAATGTCCGAAGGAACGAGGGTTTCAAACAGAATAGTTTCTTTGTAATAGGGTTCAAATGCAGCCTTTATATCGTCATAACTGTTTTTGAAATCGAGAATAAAGGTAGTCTTATCATAAGGCGGACAGACGCGGTTAAGCCGCGACAGTGTCTGTACTGCGGCAACACCTCTCAAACGCTTATCGACATACATTGCCACCAGTTTTGGCTGGTCAAACCCAGTTTGGTATTTATCAGCTACAATTAGAACCTGATAACAACTTCGATCAAATTCATAACGTAAATCTTCTTCTTTGATTCCGCCATTCATTTTGACTTCAGTATACTCCTCACCATCTTTTGTCAATTTTACTTTGCCAGAGAACGCGACAAGAGCTCTTATTCCCGTATAACCTTTTGCGCCAATATAGTCATCAAAAGCCTGACGGTACTTTACAGCCGCAGGCCGGGATGATGTGATTACCATCGCCTTTGCTTTGCCACCAAGACAACCTGCAACATTTGCACGGAAGTGTTCAATAATAATCTCAGCCTTCTGGGCAATATTGGTATCATGCAAGTCTATGTAACGGGCCATTTTCCTTTTGGCCGCTATAGATTTGAGTTCCGGGTCATCCTGGATAGCCTTATTAATATGGCAATAGGTTTTCCAGGTTACATAGTTATCCAACACATTAAGAATGTACTTTTCCTCAATTGCCTGCTTCATAGCATATAAATCAAAGGACTCTTTGTGTCCCTGTGCATTGAGAGTACCAAAAAGCTGTAAGGTTTCTGGTTTAGGAGTAGCAGTAAATGCTATCATAGATACATTAGGTTGTTTTCCGCTTTTTCTGATTTCTTCCAAAATATGATCTTCTTCAGTCTTCTGATCGTCTTCACTCCCCTCTTCAGCAACTTCTACAGTGCCGAGGACATTTGTGACAGAACGCATATAGGTACCTTCTGTAGATGAATGTGCTTCATCAATAAGAACAGCAAACTTTTTATTATCCAGATTACGCAAAAGATCGTTATTTAAAATATAGTAAAACTTATGGATTGTTGTAACGATAATTTTGGTGTTGCCAGACAGAGCAATAGCAAGGTCTTCTGAATCGCATTGGTCATCCATAACTTTGACCTGGCCGCTCTTATGTTGGATACCGAGAATAGCTTCCTGTAACTGACGGTCAACGACAATACGGTCGGTAATTACCAGAATGTTATCAAAAATATTAATATTTTGGTCATCGTGTATGGTCGAAAGAATATGGGCAAGCCAGGAAATGGTTTCTGTTTTACCACTACCAGCAGAATGTTCGATTAGATAATTGCAGCTCGTGTGGTTTTTGATAACATCATTCATCACACGCTCCACGGCGCGCAATTGATGGAAGCGAGGGAATATGAGCTCTTTACTTTTAATCTCTCTTCCGGTATCAGCATCCCGGCGGCTCTTCTTTTTAATATAAATAAAGCGTTCAAGCAGGAATAGAACCTGATCCTTCTTCCAGATTTTTTCCCACATGTAGGATACACGTATACCTGTGTCTATATTTACAGGATTACCTTTGCCATTATCGACACCGATATTAAACGGATTAAAGAAAGTATCCCTGCGCTTCAGTTCAGTAGTGAAATAGACCTCCTGGAGATCCATGGCAAAAGCGGCCAGAACACCAACCTTCGCTTTAAAAAGGCGCGTGTTGGGGTCACGTTCGTTCTTATACTGATTAATCGCATCATCATAATTCTGACCAGCCGTATTACACTTCAACTCAACTGCAAATAGAGCTAACCCATTTAGGAAAAGGACAAGGTCAACACGTTCATCTGCTTTATGGCATACTTCTTCCATGACCGTGAAAATATTTTTCTTATAATTTTCCACGGCCTCGGTATTAATAGTGCTGTCAGGCTTTCGGTACATAAGTTTAAGAGTAGCACCATTATCAAACTCTACACCGTTTTTTATGACATCAATTAGTCCGCGGCTTTCCTTATTGATTTCATTGTTTATGGTGTTGATGACGGTTTCCTCAGTACGTTCATTGTACATGCGACGGAGTTGTTCCATTGTCCTGTACTGGGTGCTTTCCAGAAATTCTATGAGTATTTCCGTATCCATGGCGAGACCAGCGCGATAAACAGTGTTAGGTCTCTCACGATACTTATTATCCTGCACCAACCGCTCAATAATTAACCGCTGATAGTCTTTCTTTTCCTGAAGTTGGTCTGCTCTGATCGGCATCCTACCTTACCTCCCTTATGCGCTTTTTGCCTGTCACGTATTCATATATAAAAGATTGCTTTTGGCGCTTAACAATATCAATCTGGTCCTTCTTAGCCTTAATTACCACATCTACCTTTTCGCATAATCTATCAAGCATTTCAGCTAAATGCTTTTGTAGAGTAACATCTGGAATAAACCATAGATGCACCGCTTCAACATTTTTTCTATCTAAAGTCGGAACCGCTGAGCCATTTGCCAATTCTTTAATATCAATAGTTGATAGAACATAAAACAAATACCGCATGTTATTGGCTTTGGCATTTTTCACATAGATAGAAGTATTGTGAGCCCAAAAATCATTATCAATATAATTAAGCTCTCCAACGCTTCCACTTCGCCCTATTGTAATACATGGAGCTTCTGTAGTTTTTCTATTGTGAAATCCTATTATTCCGTTCGAGCCGTATACCGGAATATTGCCGTCTATAAAATCTTCTTGTGGCAGATCTTGCCCACGTTGGAGTGTCATTAAATCTTTGATTCGTCCGTATTTACAATTATTTGAATTTTTTGTAATTGCCTCATATATAACTGATTTTTTGTATTTTTCTAATAGTGATATCTGTTCTTCAAGATCTTTCGCTATTACATCCAGTTTGGCGCATTCATTGTCCAGCAAATCCGCAACTTTCTCTTGTTCATCATACTTAGGAAAAGCATAAATAAACTCTGCAAAATCTCCTTGATACAGATGAATGATAGTGCTGTTACCGGCATTTCTAAAATTGAACCAATTCCAAAACACTTCTGACTGTAATACCCAATATAGAAAACGCCTACTGTAGCCTTCAATAGGCAAGATACGCAGCACACCACTATTTAGAGATGTCTCTCCTGGTAAATCAGAAACGATTGCCACTTTGCCAACAGTACCATCTTTAGTTATAAGCAAATCACCGTTTTGTATTTGAATATCCTTGGCTTCCTCCCAGCGTTTCATAGGAACATGCTCACACTGTTCCCAGTTTATACGGCCATTCAGAAAGTCGACACCTGTTATAAGAAAAGCTCCTTCGTCTTGATACTCTTCTGACGTTAAACCCTGCCAACCGATACGACCTTTAAGGTTAGCCATGTATTTAACTCGTTTGATATTCCAATCAACAGGAATTTCACCTATCCAACGGATACCTGTTTGTTTCATTCCGTCCATCATTCCGCACCTTTCTGTAAAGCAGCAATCTTTTTGGTCAGAGATTTCTCCAATTCCATAAACTGTGCCAATAGTGCGTCTGCGCTTTCCGGCTCATGATATTCATAAAAATACCGGGTAAACGGGAATTCCGCTCCGAGCTTTTCTTTATTAGTAGAACTGTCTGCTTTCTTCGGATCATATTCGTACCGATAAATTGCATCAGGAACATGCGGATAAACCTCTGCGTCCATGTAGGCTTTTACATCTTGATTAAGTCGAATAATCTCAGTATCTTTGGTCGTTGAATCAATTAAAATGTTACCTTTGCGATCCTTTTGTATAACAGCATTCTTGTCAATTACAGTCATAGCCATAGCTATTCCTGTTAGCCGAGATGCGGAATAGCCCTCGACTTCAGAAAGGATGGTTTTCAGCTTGTTCTCAAACTTACCATAGTCCATAAAAACTTCATCAGATTCATGCTTCTTCAGTTCTTTGATAACGGCAATAGTGAATTCACGTCCACGGAGCATCTTCTGATACTGTTTTTCAGCTTTACCGTCACGTGGATTGGTCTGCTCCAGTTCCTCAAATGTACCCTCACTAAAAATGTTTGAATTGGCCGTGAAAAAGGCGCTTGTACGAAGTTTTTCAATGGCTTCTGCATTGATAACACCACGGCGCTGTAGCGGCTGATAAACAGCCCACTCTTTATACAGGAACTCATCACGATCAAAAATACGACTCTCGATTTTACAGTTATGTTTTCGTTTCTCGTTCCACTGGGTACGGGTTTCTTCCCTAAAGTCAGAATATACCTCAGTAATCAGCCTCATCTGATTTCGATCAATCTCCCTGCGCTTTTTACCAAGTGACCGTTTTATCGGCGTCCACACATCGGTAGCGTTAATGAGCTGAACTTTGTTCTTGCGCTCCTGCGCCTTGTTCTTCGAAATGATAAAAGCATATATAGCAATATCGGTATTATAAAAGAGCTGAGACGGCAGGCCGATTATAGCCTCAACATAATCATTTTCCAGCAACCAGCGCCTAATCTGGCTTTCACCACTTGTGGTATTGCCGGAAAATAGCGGAGAACCATTTGTAATTATGGCAGCACGACCAACATCCTTCTTAAGTTTGCTTACAGCATGTTGCATAAAGAGCAATTGCATATCACCTGTTGCAGGAAGCCCGGCCGGAAAGCGACCATTTTTCTTTTTGTGCTCATCACGAACCGCTTTCTCCACACCATCACCTGCGTCTTTACCACCCCAAGGTTGACCAAACGGCGGATTTGCAATTACAAATCGCATATCCGTTTTCTCAAAGCAGTCTGTCTTCATGGTATCTGCAAATCGTATATTTTCTGCCGCCTGATTCTTGATGAGCATATCCGCAAGGCAGATAGCATGGGATTCAGGATTGTTCTCCTGACCGAAAAGACGTACCTTAGCATCGGGATTCATACGCATAATGAAATCATGGCAGCAGGAAAGCATGCCACCGGAGCCGCAGGCCATATCCAATACGGTAATTTCCTTACCTTCAAGAAAAACATCATTGCATCCTTCAGCAAGCAGAATACTTGTCAGAAGCCGGATTACCTCACGTGGGGTATAATGGTCACCTGCATCAGCATTCTCAGAATATCTGCGGATGATGTCCTCGAACATATAGCCCATTTTCACATTATCCACTGTTTCGGGGTTTAAATCCAATTCCGAAAACTTCTTTACCACACCTAACAAACGATTATGCTTATCAAGTGTCTTGATTTCTTCTTTGAATTTCAGCTCTTCAAAAATTGACTGCACATTCGCCGAAAATGATTCAATATAGAAAGTCAGGTTATCTACAATAGCAGGAGCCTCGGTAAGCAGGTTAGCCAACGTAAATTCGCATTTGTTGTAAAAAGGATATCCCGACTTCTTTACCAAAACTTGATCCGGTGCCTTCGGGTTTTTCTTTAATTCGGCCAGAACCTTCTCACGACTGGTCTTCCCCTTCGTATCTTTAACATCAAGAGCACATTCCAGCCTACGCAGGATAATCATTGGAATAATGACATCCTTATATCTTTCTGCCCGGTATGGACCACGTAATGTATTTGCTATAGACAGAACCATTGCTATTTCTTTTGAGGCATCAATTGCTTGGTCATCCATCATCACCTGGGTGATTCTATTTCCAGCCATTATATCATCATACCCCCTGTTCAAAATTCGTTGATATCAATTCCTGCTTTGAGCAGTCTCTCATACCTATCGTTTGACATGAGGATTGCTAAAGGCTTTCCATTTTTTAATATAAACCCCGTTTTATCTTCTTCAGAAACCGCAGTAACAATTTTTGAAGCCTGTCCGCGCAAAAAATCCGACATATTATAGTGTTCCATTGGATTAATGCTTTTTTTATTTTCAGTCATCGGTATTCCTCCTCAAAAACAGTTCGTGGTATGTATTATTATTTTATCAAATTGTAATTACTATTTCAATTAATATTGTAATAGTAATTTTAGTTACATTTGAGTTTCTCCAAATTATTTAAAATTTTACTAACTCAGTGAGTTATAGGCTCCCTGCATAGAACCTGATTTTATGTTTCGTCTTTGTACAAAAATAGCATAAAATCAGGCTTTTTTATAACTTGCTGAGATTCAGGGTTTTAGCATCACTTGGTGTATAACAGTAGACAGAAGCAAACAACAAGTGCGCTTCTATCGTAACATCACTCACGGCGGCGCGGCGGTTCCGGAGCCAAAGCGCACAAGGCCGACGCGAGTGATCCAACCTAATAAAAGCCAGCAAACTTGTGCGGCTGGCCATTCCAGCATGAACGGAGTGGCCAAAATGAGAAAAACGTATATCGCCAAAGGGGTTCGCTCCGTTCTGCATAGTCAGAAAGGAGCCAACCTAAATGGCAAAAATCGAAAAGGCTGCGCCTGAAGCCCAATTCAGGCACTACACGAGCATCGGAAGCAATGGAGAAATCCTGTACGCCTGCCCGATGGAAATCAAAACCCAGGCTGACTTGAATAATTATAGGGTCGGCTGGGATGCCTGCCGGACGCTGAACTTCCACGGCAGCGAAAAAGTAACGGTTTACTTTTTGATGGTGGATAGCCGCGAGCTCGCCGAGTACCAGTGGAGCTACCTTGATTCCCAGCATCGCCGCGGTTATAGGAACAACCGCTGCTGGATTCCCGGGAAGCAGAAAGAATGGGTACGGTGCCCCGATACCAACTCCTGTGCGTGTTGCCCCTTCAAGGACCAGCGCAAGCCGCCCTTCATCAGCTGGGACCAGTTACTCGCTTCCGGTTACGAGCCGGAAGCAACGACCCCCGCAGAAGAGCAGGCCATCGCCAAGACAGTTTGGAATGAACTCCGCACCTTGATGGATGCCGAAGACATCCGTATCGCCAAGGCCTTTATGATGCGGCATTTCGGATATAAAGGCAACGAAATTGCGGCCGCACTTGGCATTTCCTCGTCGCGCGTAAGCAATCTGATTGCCCGCGCCCATGAAATTGCCAAAGCCTACAAAGAAAAACAAGACAGTTAAAACAGGAAAAGGCGGTAACGGGACTCCACATCCCGGTACCGTCTTTTTACTATTCCATAATTTAACTTACCTCTGGATGCTGATCCTAACTTCTATGCCTGCCAGAATTCCTGGCTTAACACATCCACGCATGTCAGCTTTCCGCCGGGCATGTATGCGCCGGTATCGCACATAATGATATTGTTCGGCAGGAACAGTGGTTTCGCAAACCTTGCCCGTTTCTTCACCTTCTGTACCGGGGTATGGCCGACCACAATGGTTTCCACGCCCTTGTACTGTTCCCACCATTGCTGCCGCCTCCACAGCATGTCAAACTCCGTCTGCGCTGGCAACGGCACATCGGGGTCTACCCCGGCATGGCAGAAAAAGAATTCCTGGTACCGGAACATGATTGGCAGGTTTGTCGCCCATTCGACCAGTTCTTCCCGTTTATCTTTGTCCAGCCCGTTCAGCTGTTGCAAGGTTTCAAACCCGCCGTTCTCCAGCCAAGAATCCGCATAATCAGCAATCAATGTATTATAGCTGCTGCGCTTCTGCATGAGGTAGGATGACATCATTACCTCATGGTTACCCAGCAGGCATATCACGGAATCCGGGAACGAATGCTGCAAATCATAAACATACTGCAGGCACTGGGCGGAATCCGGCCCCCGGTCAATATAGTCACCAAGGAATACCAGCAAATCTTCCTCCGGGTCAAACTGGACTTTTTCCATCAGTGTTATTAATTTTTCATGCATACCGTGGATATCGCCTACGGCGAGTACACGGGAATAACCGAATAGGTTTTTCATGTTATTTAGGTTCTGGAATATCTGTCAACAATTCAAATACCTTGCCATCTTCAAGCTCAATTTTATACACTTTAAACTGTTGCTTAAAAGAATTAATACCTTGTTTTATTATTTTATCTTCATTTGGAATAAATGGATTCAGAGTACCTACAGAATAAAATGTAAACCTATATACTTTTTCTGGCGCATATCCTTTGTGTTCATATATAGCTAACAATTTATCATGGGTCACTCTTGTTCCATAGAATTCTTTTCCTTTGTCATCACAAATTAAAAACACTCCATAAAGATTTCTGATTTTCTTTTCTGCCTGTGCCAATTTAAACCTAACGGTATATTTTAAACGATATATAGGAAAAAACGAGTTTTCGTTAATCGTTTCTGCCTCAGCACCAACAATCTGTATTAATTTGTCAATTTGTTCCTGTATAGGTTTATTTAGCGCATTTAATTTTTCCACAATTGCCTTTTCTCGTTCTTCTAAATACTCGGTCAAATTTGCAGCTTCGACTACCTTCCATTCTCCGTTTTCCAACTCTCTCATTTTAAGCTTTACAACAAAATCTTTATCAACCCGTTTGTCATAAACTTTTGTTGTAACCACAGCAATCTTCCCGTCTTTTTGCGTGTTTTCAACACCTTTAAACTGAATATAGGAAATGCCGGCATTTTTATTTAAATTGTTTGCTACTTCTTTCCCATCAGGCTGATTGGTTTTTGCAGGCGCAGCTTTCTGACCGGGGATCTCAAAATCGCCGGTTTCAACATATTTCTTGGTCTGATTAATTAGCTCATCTACTGCCGTTTTCTTCAGCATTCCAATCAAACCCATGACAAGTTGATTATTTTCATAACCACTATTAGTCAAGTTCTTCTGAACAACTTCATCAAAAGCACGATTATACAATGATTCAGTATCAACATGTCTCTCAAATTTTACAAGGTCGTGTTTTTCAATAGCTTCTCTAATCAAATTCAGAGAATACGCTGGCGTCTTAACCCAGTATAAAAAATAAAACAACAAACCAATAACAGCTAAAACAACTATCCCAGCAATTATATATAATCTGCTTTTATTATTTTTTTCTACAACATTTGCGTCACTCATAAATAAACCCTCCTTCCAAGATTCCTTTTCAAGTTCAGCTTGGGTATTCTTTACCGTCTGTATTATCTAATCTAATTATACCACATCCCGAGTCCAAAAATCCCCTCCGTCAAACCCTGCACGGCGTCTACGTTTCAGCGATTTATGTTTTCCCACTCCGCTCCCTGTCTGGGTTTCAGAAATACAAATCAATGCAACCCCACTCCGAAAATGACCAATCCCCCACCGGCAGCAGACTGGCTATCAGCCTGATCAGCCACTGCAGCATGATTTCTACCAGGCAATCTCTCCCCGTCCTCTTTTGCCTTACAACATATGTATCGTAAACGCTTTTATGCCGTCCTGGAAGCCGTTTCTCGACGATATGGTACTCCTGACCATACCCATCCATTAAAACCCTTTCAGAAGTCATTTTACGCATTCGGCGCCGGCGTTTGCTTTTCATGTTCATCGCCCTCCCTGATAACCATATTTCGGAATTCTCGTTCTCAATATGGTAATCCGGCAAAAAATGAAAAAGCGGAACCTTTTTTATAAAATTTTTTCAAAAAAAAAGCCCTTCACAGCTCGGCGGTCCTGCTTCCAATGCAGGGGCTGCCATGAAAGGCTTTTTTAGGTACTTCTCCCGGTCGTTTCCGGGTTATTGACCCGGGCGTAAAGGAGCAAGCACCTATTGAAGCAGATGCCACGATGCACAATGTGCCCCGCCGGCCCAACGTCCGAAACGACTCTGCTATAATTTATTATAAATCATAAAGTTTAAAAATACAAATCAAATTAAAAATAGAACCTGCCGTGTACCGGGCGCAAATGTAAAGATTTTGCATTAATTTAATCTTTCGGTTATAATAATTTTAGAATCTGCCATTGGGTACGAAGTCGGAACAAGTTTCTTGTTACACGCGTCGTACGACTCCATGGCAGTTTCGTTATTTTTGCAAAAGCGTTTTACATCTTAAAATGACTTATAAGAAGCGATGCCTCGTGTCTGTACCACCTTTTAAGGAGGGGGCCACGATATGAGTCGCTTTTTTTCTCGCAAAAAATAAGCGATTCCATCAAGGCGCAACGTCTAGAAGCAAAGCATCCAAACACATGCAAGGAATCGCTTATTGGGTAAAAAGTACGTTCACAACCGCTATTAACGGCGTACTTAACAACTTGCCGGCATAATATCAACAAAAGAGCGTTTATGCAATAAAACAAAAACATCACCACTGGCAAATAACGTGTCTGCCAATGGTGATGTAGTCGCACTTTTGATGTCGCGGCGTACCCGGATATCTTCATAGACACTTCTGAATCCTCCGGCGCTCTCAACATCATGTCCACGCAGGCGACTGATGCAAAATCCCCAGCCTCTACGTCCAAAACGGATCCTGCCCCGACATGCTGATAAAAGAACTCCCAGACGTTGGGAGTTGAGCCAAAAAGCAACAAAACCGGATTCTGGGTAGCTTCTTTTACTATGATAATTATAGCAAAAACTGAAAAACACTTCAATAAAAAACTCTTCACAGCTCGCCACACCGGAGATCGAGTCCGGGGGTGCCATGAAGAGTTTAACACCACCACTGTCGATTAAGCGCACCTGGCAGTAGTGATGTTGCAGCATCATCTTTTAATGGGAGCGCAACCCCATTACCCGTCTCCGGCGACGGTGCGTTTTTCACTCCCACTGGCATTGAATCCGGAACCAGAGGAGATTCGCTCGCTCGCAAAGATAATGCTGGTGAGCAAAACCATATCTTGGCCTCCTAATCAAAAAGAACAGGTACAGTCAAGAGGAATCGCTCTTTTAAATTACCTGCATGGATCAAGCCAGTCCGGCAGCCATGGCCGGAGGGAATCACCATGAGAGGTATTTAGAGAAAGCTCGTATGGGCGCCTTTCGGACACCGATAAACGGGCCGCAGGGACGACCATTTCAGCTTACTCTTAATAGGAAACACCACCAAAGGAGACATTCGCTTGTACACCAATGGTGATGTTGTAGCATTATCTTTTGCTGGGAGCGAAACCCCAGACCCCGCCACCGGCGACGGTGCGTTTTTCACCCCTGCGGAAAATATGCCGGATTCCCAGAGGGTTCGTTCGCTCGCAAAGATAATGCTGGTAAAAAATTGATGCTCTCCCAGCTGTAACCCGTAAAAATACGAATCCCACAGAGCCTGGCCAGCAGCATCAATCATTTTAAAGAGCGCCAAAAGGCTTTCGCTGATAAACAATTGGATGAGTTTCGGATGGACGATACCAAGAGGCTTCTACCAATTAAAACTACCAGCCCAGTTTCGGTTGGTCGCTCTATAGACAGTATAAAACAATACTTTAGGATTTGTCAATTAAGCAATATCCATTTGTCCCCGTAACGGTAGCTATATTGCTGTCGTTACGGGACTACCTATCGTTACGGAGGGGTGCAAAAATTATATAAGCACACCCATTCATGTCATGGAGATACGCCAATCAGGAAAACGGGCATAAAAAATTGGGCTTCCTGCAAAGGTTCTATTTTTACAGAAAGCCCATATACTGCGGTGTTAAGCGGTTTCTCGCGCTGATTGCCGCCCCACTATGGAGTATCGTCATGGTGCTGGGGACATCGCCATTGACTCCAATTCTGATACGGTATAACGATAGCATTTACAGTTTTCCAAAAAATGCACCCCCGGGGTGCATTTGCACCCCACCCCTCGGAATCCAGATTTGATGCGGATTTTCCCGTAAACGGAGGCAAAAAAAGTGCGTCCTGCTCAGACGGGCAGAACGCATTTATTGATTCTATTTTTTCCCGTTTATACTACATAAGTATTAAAGAAAACAAAAATGATAAAATCATTTATAACGATTTATAAAACCGGGATTTTCCTTTGCATACTTTAAAACAAAATTATGTGCATATTCACCTACTGATCCTGGAATTGCCGTATGATATTTTTCAGGTTGATATCCTGCATCATTATTTTGCCCATTTGTAGTACCACTATAAACAAGTCTCGATTTCCATTCGGGTTTTTCTTTATTATGACTTTCACGGTAAATAATTAAAGAATAACTCCCATCACTATTCTGTTTATAATAGTATTTATCCACATTTACATAGGAACCGCCATCATCTCTTACTGATAACAAATCAAGAGCCAATTTATATGTTTTCTGACCGGGCTTGTTTTGTCCAATAAGCCTCCAGTAACTTTCATCAGTAAAGGCTTTTAACTCATTTCGTTTTGTAACGATATCCAATATTCGATAATAAAAATTTCCATAATATTGGCTGGTATCAACATAAACTGTAAATATTCTATTAGCTGATCCCAAGCATTCCCCATCTTTACTATAAAATACTGTTTGTTTACGAACTAACTCGTTACTTTTTGGATTCAACACAACTCTTATTAAACTATATGATAGTTTACTTGGATCAATTCTTTTACCTAATTCATCCTCAAAACTATCAACTTCGAGCACAGCTCCATGGTAAGAGTATGCAATTTTAACCCAAGCTTCAACACTTTCGATTTCGTTTGTATATTTTGATCTGGTCACTTGTATAGATTGAGTATCTACAAATCTTCCAAAATCGTCATCAGCATTGAACCATTCCCAGTTATGAGCAACTGCAATAGTAGAATTGAAAAAAAGAAAAGCCACCAAAAAGGAAACGCACATAAAAAATGATTTCAGGTATTTCAACTTATACACTCCTTCCCAATTATAAAGTAATCTATAGAATAATTATATCATTTTTAGTAGTAATTAACAAAAGGAACATAAACAATTCTGTGGTGTGGTCGGCCCTATAAACAATCCTGTGGTCGTAATTCCCTATAACCAGATTGTGGTTTCCTGTAAATAATCCTGTGGCCGACCCTATAACAATATTGTGGTCGGCTCATTTCTTTTAAAATGAAAACCTCCTGCTTTACAATGGAGATACCCTATCAACCATAATAAAGAGGAGGTAAGACAAAATGTCTTTGGAACAGTTTATCACGAAATTGTTGAATTTGAAAGAAAGCGATTTACAAGAGCTGGTTTCTCTGGAAAAGTCAGACGAGAGTATCGAATTCAAACTGAAGTTGAAGCCGAAACCAACGGTCTGCCCTCTTTGTGGAGGCATAGTTAAAATTCATGGCTATTATCCCAGAAAGCTGACACATTCTACCTTCGCCAATCGCAAATGTACCATCCTTTACCAGCAGCGCAGATACAGATGTGAAGCCTGCGAACTGACCTTCCATGAACCGAATCCATTCATTAATTCCAGTGAATGCCTGACGTATGAAACAAAGTTGAACGTACTGAAAGATCTAAAATATCCGGAAGCAACGTACACATCCGTAGCCAGGCGCTATAATCTTTCTGTTACCAAAGTTATGCATTTATTTGACACCCACGTTTCCATCCCCAGAAAGCCTTTGCCGGAAGTCTTATCTATAGACGAGCACTATTTCCCTGAATCCGATTATGATTCCCTGTACTGCTGTCTTCTTATGAATTTTCAAAACGGCGAAGTGATTGACGTATTACCAGACCGGCGAAAACAGTATCTGATGCAGTATTTCAGTTCGATAAAGCGGGATACGCTGGATTATACAACTCAGAGAAGCGAATTAAACCGGGTGAAATACGTTTCCATTGATCTGCATGAACCCTTTCGAGATATTGCAACTATTTATTTTCCGAAAGCACTCGTCTGCGCGGACAGCTTTCATGTACTGGAACATCTAACAGATTGTTTCCGGAAAGTCCGGCTGAATTGCCGGAACCGAACAGAGAATGAAACCCTGCAATACCTGCTTTCAAAATTCAAATTCGTTTTCCAGCATAATTTGTATCTGGACAATGAGCCAAAGTACAACCGGCGGCTGGGCCGTTATCTTAACTACCAAAACTTACGGGACATGATGTTTTCCTTTTTCCCTGAGCTACAAGCAGCGTATGAGCTGAAAGAATACTACATTCGTCTGAACAAAACCTGTTCCATACAGGATGCGCCAGAAGCTATCGATAAAGCCATTTCTATTTTTGCAAATGCCGGGATAGAAGAACTTGAACCGTTTTACGGAATGCTGACCAACTGGCGTACAGAGATTATAAATTCTTTCACTACCATTAACGGAATCCGTATTAACAACAGTTTTATTGAGTCGAAAAACAGAATTTTAGAGAAGCTGCTTTACAACGGGAACGGTTTCAGTAACTTTAAACGAACCAGAAACCGAATCTTATATTGCCTTAATAAACATGACACATACAAGTTTTAGGGAATGAATGGAAAAGAGGTAAAAAGCGAAATTTCGCTTTTTACCTCTGAAAACACAGGATTATTGATAGCCAAACCACAATAATTTATAGCCCGACCACAGGATAATTTATAGGCTGACCACAGACTGGTTATAGGTCCGACCACAATGCCGTAAGAGGGTCAACCACAGGATTATTTACATACCCTTAACAAAAAACTGTCTACCACTTAGTGATAGACAGTAATGTGCTTTTATAGCAAAATACATTTGCATTTTCACTATTAATCCTTATTAGGATACTCTGTTAAACCTTTTTTAAATTCCGCATTCCATCCACTCATATAATCACCATTGAGAATAACATTAAAATATGTTCTTGGGAACTTTTCAAAATGCTTTAGAACCGATGGAGGCGCATTTTTCGCAGCTTCATTAAATTGCTTTATTCTCCTGTTAATAACAAGTGTTTGCTTCTTTAAAGAACTCCAAGTGAAATAATTATTATTATTGACCTCAAGATCATCTAATGAACTACGAAACATTTTGAAGTCAAAATCACTCTTATTTACAATAGACTCTAATTTTTTGTAAGAAGCTACGCATTCAGCAAACTCATTAGGATTATTTTTAGCAAACGCTTCGACTACGTTAGGAGGAACGCCTTCTGTATCAATACCTTCAACTTTGTCTTTTGTTACCTTGAAATAGGCTCTACCTGGAATTTCAACGCCTAATGCATTCTTGGCTTTAAAATCTAAAAACGCCAATCCAGTTTTTTCATCAACTTGATAATTGACCTTAACAAAAGAGTCTGGTATACGACATGCCTTTTTTACAATACTCTCTGCCTCTTTTTCCCCCAGTTTTCCACATCCAACCATAAACAGCATACACAGTATCAATAGTAAAATTAAGCATACATGTTTTCTTTCTTTCGCTAAGATATTCATGCCGTTGTTTCCCATACTAATTACCCTCCTCTTTCATTTCATTTTGTCCGTAATATAATATATGTGTACAGTCTTTTTCAGGTTAACTTTATTATTATATTTTACCACTTTTGCAATTAAATAACAATTAAAAAATCCCTGTCTACCGCTTTCAACTATTAGCGATAGACAGGGTGTTTTGCTTTCTGTTACGCCATTATCTCCGTCCCGTCTCTAAACCTCACCTTGATTTCCTTTTTCCTGCCGACGGTTACGAAGTCGACCAGACTGCACCAAAGTCCCTCGTCAATTGCTATTGTATAGGAATTGAGCTACCATTGTCCTGACGTAAAATGGAACGCAACCCACTGGCGAAATCCATGCCGATTCTTGTATTGACCGCCACCTGGTTTACACCCTCCATTGAATATTCGACCGGATCCTCTACCGTAATGATGTTCCGTTCCGGCCGGTTCAGTTCCTGCAACGTCGCATATAACGTCGACGTCTTCCCGCTCCCGGTAGGACCGGTCACCAATATCAGCCCGTAGGACGCCTGACACATTGACCGGTAAAGCGCAAGGTTCTTTTCCGTAAATCCCATACCTTCCAGACGAAGCCGGTTTGCATCCGGGTCCAGAATACGTATAACAACCTTTTCACCCAGAACCGTTGGCAGGGAAGATACCCGCAGGTCAATCATTTTATTTGCATGACTGACCTGCGCCCTGCCGTCCTGCGGCTTCCGTTTTTCCGCAATATCCATGCCTGCCATCAGCTTCACGCAGGAAACCAGGGCCGGATGGCGCTCCATAGGAAGCTTCTGCGCCTGCTGCAACACACCGTCAATCCGATATCTTATCCGGCTAAATCCTGTTCCCGGCTCCAGGTGGATATCGCTGCTACCCGCTTCCAGTCCTTCTGTGACGATGGAATCCAGCAGACGCAAAATGGGCGCATCTTCCATTTTCAATTGATACTGTAACAATGAAATCACCTCCATACTATGTCAATAGATTGTAATACCATGTTTCCAAAAAGCAAAGAGTCTGTTACCGGAGTTTTTGAAATTTATATGAATTTTATACTGTCAAAAACGTGTTTTTCCCGGTTTTCGCAAAAAACAGGACATTTAGTAAATAATTTATGAACTTTTTGTCAAATACTTTTCTTTTTGTAAAGGCAGGGCTATAATACTACTGTTATGTGAAAAGCCATAACTGTACAGACATTGCGTGCGTACCTTAAGGAGAATGCGCATGCACAATTTTTTTCAGTTTTCTAAATCATTTTTTGGAAAGATCAGAGTCCTTCTGGCTTTTTCTTTTTTTGTATCGGGATGTCATAACGGGAATGAGCCAGTCCCGGTCTCACAAGTCACGGTAAAAAAAGAAACAGCCAGCAAAGCTTCAGACAGCCTGTCCCGCAACACCACGGAATCAGGCACCGTTACAGAGCTCAAATCAGGGAAAACACAAAAAAGGCCGGAGACATCGTTAAAAAGTGATGCCTCTGGCCTTTTATTGTCCAAAAGCAGTCCTGTCTCTTCTTCCAGCCACACAAAAGGCACTGCCGTAATTCAAAGGAATACACAACGTGATCCGTTTGCCCTGCCCGCAATACTGCAAGAACCGCTTCCTGCTTCGCAGGGACAGAAATTTTTAGCATCATCACAGCAGATAATACCAGATCAATTGCAGCAAAAGCATATACCCGGTATGCAAAACCAACCCGCTGACCCTGTCAATACACAGGAGCCCCGTATCGCAGGCATCTTTGACAACGGAAAAGAAAAATTTGTACTGCTGCACTGGCGGCAGATACAGGGAATCTTCCATTCCGGCGAACCATTGGGGAATGGATACTACATAAAAGAAATCAAAGCCACATCTGTTTTGCTTTGCCCGCAACATAATGGAAGCCGTTCAAATACGATCACGTTAACATTATAATGAGGAGGTATCTGTTCTTTGAAATCAATTCATATATTGCAAATTATTACAATCTGGTTCGTCACTACATTGCTTGTAATTCCACTTACAACGGTCTGCAGCGCCGGACCGGCCATCTCACTTTCCGTTAAAAACGCAACCCTGTCAGAAATAGCTGCGGCGCTGACTAAAATGTCCGGCCAGAATGTCATTGCCGACACAAAACTCAGCGAACCGGTAACGCTGCAGCTTAACAATGTTTCCCTTGCTACGGCGCTTGACACACTTACACTTACGCAGGGGCTCACGTATGTAGAAAAGAACGGCGTTATACTGATTACCAGAGAAGAAAATGCAAAAAAGCTGGCCGCCGGCTTTTACACCTTCCCTCTGAATTACGCCAAAGCGGAAGACATCCAAAAAACGTTATCAGCTATTCTTACCAGCGGAAAACTGGCGGCAGATTCCGGCAGCAACAGTCTTCTTTTCAACGGCAGCCCGGCAGAAACGCGTAAAATTAAGGAAGCTTTGCAAACACTTGACACCGCAACGCAGCAGGTTACGTTAGAAGCCAAAATCCTTTCCATTGAAAAGTCCGAAGAAAAAAATCTGGGGCTGCAGTGGAACTGGGATACACTGCCTCAATATATTACAAGTCCTAAGTCCAGAGACACTGATACAAAAGCAACCGGCAATTCAACCCACTCTTCCCATCAGGGACATCTGCGTCTGACGAACCGCTCTCAGGCCAGTTTCTGTTACACAGCCACACTGAATGCCCTGATCGCCAGCGGAAAAGCAAAAGTACTGGCCACACCTTCCCTAATCACGATTCCGGGAAAACAAGCCAGCATCTTCATCGGCAGCCATATCCCGGTCGTCACCGAAAAACATAACAACGGAGAATCCACGTATTCCACTGAATATGTGGACGCAGGGATCAAATTAACCTATACCCCGGTCGTCAGCCGGGACGGTTATATCACATCATCCGTACACACGGAGGTCAGCACGCCGACCCTGATCAGTGAATTAAAAAATTACCGCATCAACAGCCGCACCGCCGATACTAACGTGCGGATGCGCAATGGTGAAACACTTGTCATCGGCGGTCTCATCAGCGAAGAAGAACAAAAACAGTTGCAACAGATTCCCTTCTTATCAAAGATTCCCTTATTAGGTGCATTGTTCAAAAACCACTACAGCAGCAAAAGCAAAACGGAGGTCATCATGCTGCTGACACCTTATCTGTCCGAGGCCGGAACCTCGCCCGCAATTTTTGGGGACGGTGAGTCCCGGTTACGCGAAAAAACGGGCCAACATTAACCATGCTTCTACATGCTTCGCCGCAAATAAAAAACGCTGCCTGACACGGATATTCCTCTTGTCAGGCAACGTTTTATTATCTTTTATTCCCTGTACGCAAAGCCGCTGCTGTATCTCATGATCTTCTGCATCACCCGTTCCTTTTCCGCACCTTCCAGTACAACCGGCTGGTAATTGTTGCAATAGCTCACGCCGGAAACAGAAGCCGGGATGATCTTAATATAATCGTCCGGCTGCAGTTCGCCGTTCACAAATGTAAAAGTTTGCTGGAAAATCATCGTGTCTTTGTCGTCCGGATCGGTATTTCCGCCAAAGCAGAAATTACCCATGGAATAGAGGATATATTTCCCCTTATATTTTTCAATCCCCTGTAATACGTGAGGATGGCTGCCCAGCACCAGA
The DNA here is from genome assembly GCF_056977735.1 of Succiniclasticum sp. NCBI lineage: Bacteria > Bacillati > Bacillota > Negativicutes > Acidaminococcales > Acidaminococcaceae > Succiniclasticum > Succiniclasticum sp. The sequence continues at coordinate 18,539 of NZ_DBMCWA010000008.1, read as the reverse complement.
TCTGCGCCGTTATCCACGAGGTAGTGGGCCATGGTCACCTGGGCCCAGGTCTGCTCGTAGGTATGCTCCACGCCCCAGTGCATGCAGGCGATGATCAAGTCACATTTCTGGCTTTTCAGATATGCAAGGGCCTTGTCAATTTCGTGATAAAATTGACAGCCATAATCCAGCAACGAGAACAAGCCGATTTTTACCCCGCAGACTTCTTTTACCAGATACTTTTCGTGACCGAAATACGGGATACCAATGCTGTCCAACGCAGCCATGGTATCCAGATAGCCTCTTTCACCGAAATCATAAGTGTGATTGTTGCCCAGGCTCACCGCATCCACGCAGCCCAGCATCAGTACATTTTTATAGGCCTCCGGCGCGGAAAAATTAAACGTCTTTTCCATTTTTACGGGGTAAGAAGTAAACGTCCCTTCCAGATTGGCAATGGTAAAATCATCTTCCCGGAACACATCCCGCACCTTTGCCAGATAATATCCGTAATCTCCGCCGTTGCTTTCCAGATACGCATCAAAACGGTTCCCGGGCGCATAACGGTCATCCCAGCCGATAGTGCAGTCTCCAACTGCAGAAATCTTAACGGATTTGCGCACAATGGAGGGAACCGGCGGTTTTGCAGGTACTGCCGCAGGAGTTTTGACGGTTGTGTCCGAATGATCTGCTGAATTTTCCTTTGCAGCTTTCTGAATAACCTTTTGCTGTACCGCAGAATTCTTAAGAGTCCCGCTCTGCCCGGTTTTGTCTTTGGAAAAACTGTTTTCATCAGCCACCTTTGCCCACGTTACGCCTGTAACACTGCACAACAGAAGCAAAAGCAGCACAACCGCCATGGTTCTTATTAAATGAATGTTAGGAAAAAGCTTTTTATCTTTCATGCCCTCTCACCCTTTCTTACCTGCCATTCCCGGCAGCAACAGAAGCAGGCTCACCCCCACCGCAAGGAACATGGGTTTAACAGAGGTTTGCATAATCGTGGCAACAATTGCAACCGCCGTACTGGCCACCATGGAGATGACCACCCATCTGCCGCTGACGCACCTGGGTCTGAACACAGCCAGCGTAAGAGGCAGAAAGATGCCGCCGCCCCTTAGTCCCATGGATAAATAGTTCCAGAACAAAATCTGGGTATCTCGGTAAATAATAGAAAAAATGCATCCGATGACCATGATCAGGACACAGGTAAAGCGGTTCAGTTTTAACAGGGTGCTGTCTTTCTTAATATTGAACAGAGGCGCCAGGATATCTTTGGAAATAATGGTCCCCATCCCCAGAGACTGGCCGCCGATGGAACTGATAAGGGAAATGATGATACCGCCCATGGCCATGCCGCCGATAAGGGCCGGCTGATGGTGCAAAAGATACGTAGGAAGTACCAGCAGCGGCAACACATCAGGTTCCACCGCGTGCATGTACATGCCGATCATAGCGCAGGGAAGACCTACCGGGATGGCAACCAAGGCCGCAGCAAAGGCCCCGTAAGAAGCTGTCGCCGGATCTTTAGCAGAGAAAAGAGCCTGAATATATGTCTGGGTGCAAATGATTCCAACAAATACGGAAAGCAGGTTCGATGCCGCACTGCCGACCCCGTTTCCCACCATGCTGAACCAGGGGAAATCCGGTAACGCTGCGTTAATTGCGGGGTCCGTATGAATTGCCCAAAAGGCTGCCCATCCTGCCACAAACAGGCTGGCAAACAGGATCAGCATCTTCAGTATGCCGCCCACCCCGGCGCTCTTCATGCCTCCAAAAAACACATAGCTGGCAACTAACAGGATCAGAATCAAAGCTGCCGTCCAGACAGACACTCCAAACACGGCACAAATGATACCAATACCAGGCAAACAACTGGACACCACACTGAAGAATATGCCAATGGTAGTCACCCAGCTGGCAATGGAGCCGGTCGTCTTTCCGTAATTCAGCACAAGATATTGGGAAATGGTCTCAAGCCCCGTTTTTCGCAGGGGGCGGGCATATAAAAATCCCATGACAATAAAAGTAATACCGCTGGACAGGGTGAACCACCAGGCTGAAAGGCCCACCGTAGAAGCCATCTGGGCCGTGCCCACCGTGGCACCGCCACCGATAACTGTCCCCGCGATGCTTCCCGCTACCAGATGGAACCCGGCGCTGCGGCCGCCCAGGCTGTAACCCTCCGCACTCTTTACCGCCCGCGCAGCATAAATACCGCCAAAAATCACTACTGCTATTGTCAGCAGCATGATAATCAAATGAAGAAACGTAATATCTAACGTCAAGAAAAAGGCCTCCAAACTTTCAGGATACTATATATGTTCCCGCTATATTAACAAAATAATTTTTCACAAAACGAGTTTTGCCGACGCATTCATCTTTATTTATTTTTTAGCACCTTATACTCAAACGGTTTGTCCGCAAAATCTGTTACATCCATTATGGCATGGGGCTCGCTGAACAGATACCGTTCTTTTACCCGGATTACCCGGCCATCCTCTAACAGCAGGTCTGTATAGAGCCCTTTGCTGGTGCGCAATCTTGTAAACACGCTGCCGGAAGGAAGCGTTTCCACTTTCCCTTCGGTTGTCTCTGCATTTGCAAAAATCAGGACCTGTGCGTCTTTCGTCGTCACAAGTTTTTCTTTCCGGTCTGCTTCGACACAATAGCGGTACCCTTCCGGATCCTCATTGGGCGTAGGCTTGCCTAGCTTCCCTACATGATAGCGCAGTTCTGAAGCTGCCGGCCCCAGCACAGAAATGCTGATCCGGACAGGAAGATTGTTCGGATCCTTCGGTTCCTCATAAAAATACAGCTGGGCGTTATCGGCTCCCTTCACACTGTTCGTATCGGAAAGCTCAATAAAATTCAAATCGCCGCTTCCGGCACCGTAGATATATAAATAGTCTTTCCCGTCAGCATGAATCAGGTACGGTACCCGTTCTTTCGCGCGCAACATATTCGCTTTCCTGTCAATCCGATTCCAAATCAGGTGGGATGTTCCGTGATCGCCGATTATATCATTTTTCAAAGCCAGGGAAAAAGGAAACGAATCTTTTCCCCTTACAATTGTATATTTCCGGTTCGGCTTCAGTTTTACCACAAACTCTTCCGGCTGGGACGCGTAATCAAACACAATGGACTTATCCTGGGCGCAGCCGAAACTGCCGAACAGGAACAGTGACAGCAGGCAGACAGAAATCAAACTTGCAAAACGGATGAAATGTCTCTTTACTCTCTTTCGCATTTCTTTGCCTCCTGTATGGTATTAATGTTAATGCATATTATAACACGAAAAGAGAGTTTAATTAAGAAAACTTCAATTAAATATTATCACGCGGAACCTGATGAACATTTTGTTCCTGCTCCGTTTTGTTTCACCTGCAACAAAAGTTTTTCATTTTTATAAAAAACATAAAAAAATATTCCCGGATTAACACAATAGGTTATAAATATGATATAATTTATACAGTAATATGCTATTTATAGCATTAAAAGGAAACACCCGTTCTGTAAGATTGCCTGAACAATCAATGAAAGAACAAATGTTTCCGGATTCAGCAACAATTATGCTATCGCAAAAAGGGGGAAGAGAATTATGATGAAAAAAATTGTGAGCGCCGCTATGATCGCAGCACTGGCTCTAAGCGTTGCAGCCTGCGGCGGCGGAGACAAGAAGAAAGACGCCCCGAAAGACGGCGCGAAACCGGCTGCTACCGCAACGGCTAAAGTAGACCGCAGCAAAGAGTTTATCACGGTGCTGACCGGTCCTACCAGCGGTATTTACTTCCCGATTGGCGGCGCGTTCTCCAAGGTTGTGGGTGAAATGGGCTACAAGACCAGCGCTACGGCTACCGGTGCTACCGGCGAAAACATCAACGCCATCCTGACGGGCAAGGGCGAACTGGCCATTGCCATGTCTGACTCTGTTATCCAGGCCGTGGAAGGTTTCGGCGCTTACGAAGGCAAACCGAAAGCTACCGACCTGCGTGCCATGATGGGCCTGTGGCCGAACGTGGTACAGATTGTTACTACTTCTGATTCCGGCATCAAATCCTTTAAAGATATCAAAGGCAAGAGAGTCGGCGTAGGCGCACCGAATTCCGGTGTAGAACTGAATGCCCGCATGATCTTTGAAGCCAACGGCATGACCTACAAAGACGCCAAAGTCGACTACCTGTCTTACGGCGAAGCCATCGACCAGATGAAGAACGGCCAGTGCGATGTTGCGTTCGTAACCTCCGGTCTGGGCAACGCTACCATTAAAGAACTGGGCACCACCAAGAAAATCGTATTCGTCCCGGTAGAAGGCGAAGCATTACAGAACCTGACCAAAAAATATCCGTTCTACGTTGAATGGAAGATTCCGAAAGCTACCTACGGAACTGATGCGGACACCACCACCGCAGCCGTAATGAACATCATGTTGGTTTCCAAGAAATTACCGGACGCAGTAGTATATGACCTGCTGGATGGCTTCTACTCCGAAAAAGGCCTGGCTACCATTGGCGCATCCCATGCAACCGCCAAACGGGAAATCAAACTGGATACCGCGCTGCGCGGCCTGAAAGGCACCTCCGTACAGCTCCATCCGGGCGCAGAGAAATTCTATAAGGATAAAGGCATCCTGAAATAATAAATGAAATGAAGAAAAAATACATAAAGCTGCTTGCCGTATTTTTTCTTGTTCTCGCTTCTTTGTTTGTGTTCAATGAATATTCGGCGCAGACCGTGCTCCGGATCTATGATTACCAGACCAAAGAAATTTATGTTGAAGTACCAGCCAAAGAGGGCGACAAGCTTTTCTTTGGCTGGATTCATTCGTGGGAGAAAATCCCCTGGCATGAATACTACCACATTGACGCCAACCATGATCTGATTCTGGACACAATCGCCTTCCCCGCCTTTGGGGCCGGCATTCCCGAGAACAAGGGAACCAAAGTCTGGATCAAAGACGGCATGATCTATATGGGCAATATCAACCAGGTTTTCCATGAGTTTACCTGGATCAATTCACATTTTGCCACCCGCGACATTAAGCTTAACGACCGGCTCATCGCCCAGGGGGCAACCCTTCCCGAGCATACGCGGGTCAATCTGGCAATCGTGAAAAGGAGGTATTTTGATGGAAGAGAAAAACATCAATAATACTAACGAAATGACTACAAATGAACATGAATTTTTAGACAAAAAGACCCAGCAGGAACTGGAAGCCAAGTCACAGGAGATTGTAAAGAAACTGGACAAGGAATCCGCCACCCGCAAATTTACCGGCAAGATGGCGAAATTCTTTTACATCCTCTGCCTGCTGGTTTCCGGTTACCATCTGTACACCGCATCTTTCGGACCTCCGGTAACGCTGGTACACCGTTCCCTTCACGTAGCGATGATTACCGCCATGGGCTTTTTGATGTACCCCTGCTTCAAAAGCAGCGACCACTCCAAGCCTTCTATAATTGACTGGATTTTGGCGTTACTTTGTTTCACTGTTCCCTTTTACATCTGGCACGATTATCTGGGCGTAGTGGAACGGGCCGGCAACCCGAACCAGACAGACTTGTTCATGGCCACGTTGCTGGTAGTGCTGGTTCTGGAATGTTCACGCCGGGTCACGGGCAATGCCCTGACAATCCTGTCCTTGGTCTTTATTGTATACGGACTCTTCGGCCGTGAATTTCCCGGCATGTTCATGCACCGGGGCTACGACTGGCCTTCTCTGTCCAATCATTTCTTCGCCAACACGGAAGGTATCTACGGCACATCAGTCAGCGTCGCAGCCAGCTACATTTTCCTGTTCATCCTGTTCGGCACTGTCATGCACAAATGCGGTATGGGCCAGTTCTTCAATGATATTGCGCTGGCCCTGGCAGGACACACGAAAGGCGGTCCTGCTAAGGTCGCGGTCATCGCCTCCGGCTTTCTGGGCTCCATCAACGGTTCCGCTGTAGCTAACGTGGTAACCACCGGTGCCTTCACCATCCCGCTGATGAAAAAAACCGGCTACTCCAAAGAGTTTGCCGGTGCGGTGGAAGCCTCGGCTTCCGTAGGTGGACAGTTGTTGCCGCCTATCATGGGCGCCGCAGCCTTCATCATGGCTGAAATGATCAGCGTGCCCTACTCCAACATCATCACCTGGGCTGCCATCCCCGCACTGCTGTACTACCTGAGCATCATCATCCAGGTACACCTGCGCGCCTGTAAGGACGGCCTTACCGGCCTGCCCAAGGACAAACTGCCCAAGACCGGTGACGTTATGGCGAAGCGCAGCCATCTGCTGATTCCCGTTTTCTTCCTGCTGTACATGTTGTTCTTTTCCGGTACGACCGTTATTTTCTCCGCGGTGCTGACCATCGTGGTTACAATTCTGGTTTCCTTTATCCGGAAAGAGACCCGCATGTCCCTGAAGGATTTGCTTGACGCCCTCGCTGACGGCGCCAAGCAGACGGTTTCTGTAGCCGTTGCCTGCGCCTGCGTGGGCATTATCATCGGCGTATGCTCCAAGACCGGGTTCGGGCTTACCATGGCCAACACCATCATCTCCCTCGGTAAAACCAGCATCCTCTTTACCCTGATTTTCACCATGATCACCTGTATGATCCTTGGCATGGGCCTTCCCTCTATTCCGGCCTATATTATTACAGCGACTATTGCAGCTCCGGCTTTGGCAAAACTGAACATCCCGGCAGGTGCTGCTCACATGTTCTCCTTCTACTACGCCATGTTCGCCAACCTGACCCCGCCGGTCGCTCTGGCTTCTTTCGCTGCCGCCGGTCTTTCCGGAGGCAATCCCATGATGACAGGTGTAGCTTCGGTCAAACTGGCCATTGCCGGGTTTATCGTCCCGTTCATGTTTGTGTATTCGCCACAGCTGATGTTGATTAATACCACCCTGGCAGAAGGCCTGCTGACGGCCGGTACCGCCTGCGTGGGCGTATTCCTGATCGGTACTGCAGTCGAAGGCTACATTTTCACCTTTATGCCAGCCTGGCTCCGGATCATTGCGGCTGCCGGTGCCCTGTTACTGATGAAGCCTGGCGTTGAGACCGACATCATCGGTATCGCCGTGCTGGCGCTGATACTCTTCCTGCAGAAGAAACGTCAGAAGGCAGAACAGAAAAGTCAGAACAGTTAAGTACATCATTTTTTATCCAAAAGCAGAATGGTTTTTAATCATTCTGCTTTTTTCTTTACAAGGTATTATAAATATTCTCCTCTGATCCGAAAGCTAATGAATCCGGTTACCCCCATAAAAAAGAACAGCCTGGTAAGGCTGCTCTCTTCCTTCAAGTACATAAGATTCAATTTTCGTTTTTCATCTTATCAGACACAGGAAACGCTGATTGATCTATAATTTCCTGTTTGTTTCACACTGTTATTAAAACGGGCTGGCCAGCAGGCCCACTTTTTTCTTCACCTTTGTCAGGGTCCGGTCCGAAATGCGCTGCGCTGTTTCAGCACCGGCCTTGTAGGTTTCTTCCAAATACGCCTTGTCCTTCATCAGGCGGGCAAAGTTTTCCCGTACCGGGCGCAGTTCTTCAGATACCGCTTCCCCAACTGCCAGTTTGAAATCACCGTAACCTTTTCCCGTGAATTCGTCTTCAATCTGTTCGTAGCTCCTGCCGGTCACAACAGAATAAATGGTCATCAGATTATTGATCCCGTCTTTCCCTTCTTTGAACATGACCTTGGCTTCGCTGTCAGTAACGGCACTGCGGAATTTGCGGATAATGGTATCGTGGTCGTCCAGTATGGAAATGAATGCTTTCGGATTCGTGTCCGATTTGGACATTTTCTTAGACGGTTCCTGCAGGGACATAATCTTGGCCCCCTCCGGCGGCAGATAGGCTTCCGGAAGCTTAAAGGTATTACCGTACAGGTTATTAAAACGCTGGGCTACGTTACGGGTAAATTCAAGATGCTGCGTCTGATCAGCTCCCACAGGTACGTAGTCTGCCTGATACAACAGAATATCCGCAGCCATCAGCGACGGATACGTAAACAACCCGGCGTTAATGTTGTCTGCATGTTTTGCTGATTTATCCTTAAACTGGGTCATACGGGACAGTTCCCCGAACAGGGAATTGCATGCCAGGATCCAGCCCAATTCCGCATGATTATGGACATGGCTCTGAATGAACAGCAGGCTCTTCTGCGGATCAATTCCGCAGGCCAGCAGCAGGGCAAACGCTTCAAGGCTCTGTTTACGCAGTTTTGCCGCTTCCTGCCGCACTGTTAAAGAATGCAGATCCGCAATAAAATACGCACACTGATAATCTTCCTGCAGCTGCTGCCAATTGCGCACCGCGCCAATATAATTGCCCAGCGTAAACACACCCGTAGGCTGGATACCGCTGAGGATACTCTTTTTCTTTTCCGGTTTCTGTACTTCCTGCTTTATTTCTTCTGTCAAGTTGTAACACTCCAATCTGTAAATTCTGAATATGCAAATGCCTGTATAACTACGAATGCGTTGTATAATAAATATATTATATAATAAATCCGGAGAAATTGACAACAAACATTGCAAAAAAATCAATGAGATAGTATGATTAGATAGAATTCTCTATCCGAAAGAAGGATATCCATGCAGCAAAACAAACATTTCGGTTATCTGGCGGCCTTCGGCTGTTACGCCCTCTGGGGTATCCTGCCCCTGTACTGGCACATGCTGGCAGAGGCGGAGGCCAACGAAATACTGGCCCACCGTGTTCTCTGGTCGGTGGTCTTTATGCTGATCGTACTGGTCGTAACCCGGCGGTTGGATCTGTTAAAAAAGGACTGCCGCGAACTGTGGCAGAACAAAAAGCGCGGCACCCTGCTGGTGGCTGCCGCTGTTATCATAAGCGTGAACTGGCTCACCTATATCTGGGCCGTCAATCACAATCATGTCATCGAGACCAGTATCGGGTACTATATCAACCCGCTGGTAAACGTACTCTTCGGCGTGGCGATTTTCGGCGAAAATCTGTCGGCGCCTAAAAAACTCAGCATCGTCCTGGCCGCCACCGGTATTTTTCTGATGACCTGGCAGATAGGCAAGCTGCCCTGGGTATCTGTAGCTTTGGCCCTCACTTTTGGCAGCTACGGCGCGTTAAAGAAGATGCTGAAGTTGAATCCCTTTACCAGTATTACATTGGAAACACTGTTGCTTTTTCCCTTTGCGTTTTATTATGTGGCAAACCTTACGGCTACCGGCGCCGCCCATTTCGGCCCGGCAACGCCACTCCTCAGCTTGCTCCTCGCCGGCTGCGGGATTGCCACCGCAGTACCGCTGATTCTGTTTTCTTACGGTGCCAACCTTTTGCCCCTGAACGTGCTTGGCTTCTTCCAGTACATCAGCCCTTCCATGACTCTCCTTCTGGGAATTTTCTTTTTCAACGAACCTTTTGGCACAACTCAGCTGTTCACCTTCGGGTTTATCTGGCTGGCCCTAATCGTGTTCACGATCTCGGAATGGAAGGCGAGCCGGTCGTAAGAACCCGGCTGCCTTCAGCATGTATTTTTCCTGTAATCCCCTTCTCATACAAAAATGCCGATCAATGTGTTTACGTAATTTAGACACATTGACCGGCCTTATTTTTTATATTCCCATCAGTTATGTTTTCCGACTTTCTTCTTTAAAGCTCATTTTTCCGTAGTCAGCACCGGCAACGTGTCACCTCCGTAGGGCATAATGTTGACGGTGTAGTCCGTTTTGCCCTGCTCTTGCAGTTTTTCTTCTGCCAGTTTCCACGCTTCTTGCAGTGTTGCCGCAGGTATCGCCCCGGTTTTCTTCGCGTTGGCAAAATTTTCCGGCTCTGTTACCAGAATAATCGTAAAATGCCGTGCCAGGCAGCACATGTAAAAGGCTACATAGAACGGAACCGTAAAGTCAGCCCGCACGTCCAGTTCCATCTGTTTCAGATCCGTGTAGCGGAAGCTGTCAAAAAAGGCAGGCGGTTCTGTCATGTCCTGACAGCGCAGCACCGCTATCAGGATACCGCCCTCTTTCAGGGCCGCAGCCCCCGGTGCGTAGCATTTCATACCCTGGTACAGACTGATATCCCTGGGGTACCCTCCGCCGGATACGATGACCACGTCGCTCTTTTCTTTCAGGGCCACGCCCTGCAGCTTCATGACTTCTTCCGTGCCCTGCAGCCAGGCCTCGTACCAGTGGCCTGCCATGATCCTATAGAAGTTCCCTTCTGCGTCCATGATTGCGTTCACCATAAAGCAGGGGTTCAGGAAAGCCGCCACGTCGCACATGTCTTCGCTGAGCCGGTTTCCCAAGTGCCGCATGATGCTGGTATCCGGATTCACCCCGCCACCGATTTCATCCGTGAGCGCCATATTGTGGTTGTGATTGATAGATTCCACTCCCGCAACCCCGGGTAAAACGCTTTTACGGCCGCCACCGAAACCGGCATAAATGTGAGGAGAAAGACCTCCGGTAAGAATCACCTTGTCGGCAGCCGCCACCTGTTTGTTGATCCACACCGGCGTCCCTCGCTTTGTGGTACCCAGAAACACGCAGGCTTCTGTGGCCGGATTATGGTCATACACTCTGATCCGACGGAACAGGTCGCTGCCAATGATTTCTTCTTTCTCTTGATCGGAATTCAGGCGATGCTTTCCGGTAGCGATGATGATGCTGATATCCCCATCTGACACCCCAAGCTGGTTCAGTTTGTCAACAAGAATCGGAAGGAACAGATCAAAGCGGGCCCAGGCCCGGGTGATATCGCTGACAATGAGAACCACTTGATCCCCGGCTTTCACCAATCTGTCTAACGTTGGTGTACCAATAGGATGGGACAGAGCCTCTTCCATCAGCTTTTCTACTGTTTGCGGTTTATCGATTACAGGCGGCAGCAGTATCTGTGCCACATGTTCTTCTGGCAGTTCAACAACCTGTTCTCCTTTTCCGTAAGGAACTCTGTATTCCATGCAGTTAACACCCTTTCCTTTACTCCGACAGTACCGGCAGCGTCACAGGTGCATGACCCATCAGCGTAATCGTGTAATTCGTCTTACCTTCTGCTTCCAGTTTTTCCTGTGCCAGCTTCCAGGCTTCCGCCACGGTTTCCACCGGAATCTGTCCGGTCCGGCGGACAAAATCAAAGTTTTCCTTGCGGGTCACCAGATACACGGTATGGTCTTCGATGATGCAGCGGCTCTTGTAGGCGACAAAGGCAGCCATGTAGAAGTTGTCCCGCACTTCCTGCTCCGTTTTTTTCAAATCGCTCTTGATCAGCCAGTCCGTAAACACGGCCGGTTCTTTGATGTCCGGGCATTCCAGCATGATGATGGCGATACCGCCTGGTTTCACCGCGTCCGCTACGTTCATATGGCTCTTGGTACCCTGGTACAGGTTGATGTCCTTGGGATAGCCGCCGCCGCTGGCAATGACCACATCCGCCAGTTCTTTAATGGGAATACCGCTGATTTCCAATAAGTCCCTGCATCCTTTATAAAATGCGGACTTCCAGTTACCGGCTACTACTTCATACAGTTCCCCGTCACTGGTCAGAACCACGTCTAACAAGAAGTCCGGATTCACAAATTCCACACATTCCATCAGGTCTTCATGGAACGGATTCCCTTCCAGTTTTGCCGTAGTTACATTCGGGTTACAGCCATCTCCCGGCTTTTCCGCCAATGCCAGCACGTGATTGTGATTAATTGTCTCCAGTCCCGCCACACCGGGCACGATGGCCTTACGTCCACCGCCAAAACCGGCCATGGGATGCAGGGTCACAGCACCGGTAGCAATCACCTTGTCCGCATTGGCCACGATTTTATTAATAAAAACTTTGTTACCTCCGGACGTCGTTCCTTTATACACAAGGTTTTCCGTGTCCCTGCAATCATGCTGATGAACACGGAACCGTTTTACCATTTCTTCTCCCAATACCAGAACATCCTCTTCCGGCGTCTGCGCCCGATGTGTTCCAGTGGCAATGACAATATCAATATCACGGTCAGGGATTCCCTGTTCGTTTAATTCTTTTACAATCACCGGCAGGAACTGATCCGTATAACACAGGCGCGTCTCATCGCTTACCACGATGGCAACTTTTTCCCCGGGTTTTACAATCTTTGCCAGAGGCTTGCTGTCGATGGGATTGCGCATCGCCTTAAACGCAGCCGCTGCAATATCCTTTTCCACAGCTACCTCTTTCCCGTGCAGATCGTAAATGATATGCTCTTCCGGAAGATCAACTTTCTGTGTTCCTTTGCCATACGCAAATTCATAGGTTTTCATACGTTGTTTTCCTCCAATACTGTTACGTAAAAAACAAATCTGTGAGTACCCGACTGATGCCGCACGCACGCTACAGCACAGAATGCGATGCAAGACACAGCCGAAAGCTTCAGGATTGCAATGTAAACATGGTTATCAGACAGACAAATTATAAAATATTATATCATAAAATCTGCCACGTTACCACCGGCTGCGACCGTTCCAGAACTTCCGGTGGAACAGGATCAACACGGTATACATCTCCAGCCGCCCCAGCAGCATGGTAAAGGCCAGCAGCAATTTTGCGGCCGATGGAAGAGATGTAAAATTTCCGGTTGCCCCAACAACAGGACCGAAACCCGGGCCGATACTACTAAGACAGGCGAGAACACCGGTCACCGCGGTTTTAATATCCACGCCCGTAGCAGTCACTGCAAGAGAAAACAGGACGAAAATGACGATATACGTAAAGAAAAAGGATAAAACCAGAGCAAACACACTGTTTTCAATCTTATGCCCGTTGAACAGAATCGGTCTGGCCTCCTGGGGGTGCAGTGCCTTTACCACGCCTTCCTTCACACCCCGGGCCAGAACGATAAGCCGGGAAATCTTAATTCCACCCGATGTGGATCCCGCACAGGCGCCGGTAAAATAAAGCAACAGCAGGCAAAGTTTCGGAAAGGCCGGCCACCGGTCAAAATCTGCAGAAACATAGCCGGTAGTGGAAATAAAGGATGCCACCTGGAAAAACGCTTCCCGAAACCCTCTGAAGAGCGAAAAACCTTCCGTTGCCAGTGATACTGTTACAAGGATTACCAAGGTCAGGTACATTAATAAGTAGCAATGGAATTCATCATCCTTTAACAGCACACCGGGACCGTTACATTTTACTTTATAATAAAGAGAAAAGTTTCCTCCCGCCAGGAACATGGCTGCCCCCAGCACCAATTCCACAGGCAGACTGTTAAAATGAACAATGCTGTCATTATAGCTGGAGAATCCTCCGGTGCCAACTGCCGAAATGGCATGGACCACCGCGTCATACAGATCCAGACCGCAGAACAGCAGCAGGATGGTGGTGCAGCCTGTAATAAAGATATAAATCTGGAACAGGGCCTGGGCAGTCTTCTGCAGACGGGGCAACAGTCTTTCCCCCTCAAAGCCGCTGCTTTCCGCGTTAAAAAGATGCGCTGCTCCCCCACTGATCCTGGGCAGCAACGCGATAAAGATGACAATGATCCCCAATCCACCGATCCAATGCATCCAGACACGCCAAAACAACAGACTGCGGGGCCATATCTCAATATCCGGAAGTACCGTAGCGCCAGTGGTCGTAAGCCCTGACATGGCTTCAAAGAATGCATCTGTCGGAGGCAGCATGCCGGATGCCACAAATGGTACAGACGAAAAACAAACCGCAGCGATCCATGCCAATACAACCGTTAAAATACCTTCCCGATTCGTAAGGTTATAATATTCATTTATCTTTATGCCCTGTTTCTGGAAAACATAACCGGTTATAAAAGATGCCACCATACAGGCAGAAAAAATTTTCCCTCCTTCGTCCTGGCACCCAAAACCGAGGAGCATGGGCACGGCAAAGACCACTCCCAGAAAACACAGGATTTTCCCAATTAAATATAAAACAACTCTTCCATTCAATGTAATACCTCCAAAAAAGCAAGGTAAACACTAATTAACCAATGCTGTATATCACCAGCGGCTGTTCATATGCCAGAATTCTTTGCGCAGCATGACCAGAACAGTATAGATTTCCAGGCGCCCCAAAAGCATAGCCAGCGACAGTACCATTTTCCCGGCATCTGAAATATGGACAAATTCCCCTTCCAGCCCAATGCCGCCAAAAGCCGCGCCGCAGCTGCTGATACAGGCCATCACGCCGAAAATAGCTTCCGTCAGGGGAACACCAGTGGCTGCAAACAGAACGGAAAGCACTACGACACTGATTACATACAGGAAGAAGAACCGGCTGATAGAGGCCAATACCGCTATGGTCAGCGGCTTGCCTTCAAACTTTACCGAAAACAGCATCTTGGGATGCAATACCCGCTTCAGTTCTACTATGGTCATGCGTACCAAAACTACAAAACGGGCTATTTTGATACCGCCTGCCGTAGAACCCGCACAGCCTCCGGTGAAATACAGCAACATCAGGGTCAGCTTGGCAATAGCCGGCCACTGCTCATAGTTGGTTGAAACAAAACCGGTGGTAGAAGAAAAGGACGCAACCATAAAAAAACTGTGGCGTACGGCTTCTACGAATGTGTCATCTGTCCCTGCATATACTGACAGGGTGATCAGGCACGAGGTTGCCAGAACGAAATAGATAAAATAGCGAAATTCTTCATCGTTCCACAGCACGCGCCAGCCCCTGTGATACACCCTGTAATACAAGGCGAAATTCGCGCCTGCCAGTACCATAAAGACGAAAACAATCAACTCCAACAACGGATTATTATAATGCATAAGACCGTTATCATAAGTAGAAAAGCCCGCTGTTGCTATGGTAGCCATAGCATGATTGACCGCGTCAAACAGATCCATGCCGCAAACAAAGAGCAAAAAGGCTTCCACCAGGGTCAGGGACGAATAGATGATAAAAAGAATCTGCGCCGTAGTGCGCAGCCGCGGCAGCAAGCGGTCTTCATTAAAGCCCGTTGCTTCTGCTACAAACAGATGGAAGGCTCCGCTGGCCATACGGGGCAACAGCGAGATAAAAATCACGATGATACCCAGACCACCAAGCCAATGCGTAATACCGCGCCAAAATAAAACACTGCGGGGCAAGGCCTGTAAACTTTCAATAACAGTAACCCCATTCGTCGTCACAGCAGACATTCCCTCAAAAAATGAGGCGAACAAATCCAGCTCTCCGGTCATCCAGTATGGCATTCCAGCCAGTGCCGCACATAAAACCCAGGAAAAAGTCGCTGTGGCAATCCCTTCCCGGTTGGTGATCGTCTGTGTATATTTGTTAAACCGGGCATAATGGTTCAGCAAATATCCAACATAGTTACAGAGAAAAACACAGGTGAAAAAGACGTCAGCGCATCCGTCTTCCAGATACATAGACATCCCCCAGGGAATAAAGTAAACAGCACCCAGACAGAAAACCATCCGGGCCATTAAATAAAAAACTATGCGTATATCCAAGCCGACACCTCTTACCAGCCGCGTTTCTTCGCCCAGAAATCAGGGTGCAGGAACATTACAAATGCAAATAATTCAATACGGCCCATAATCATCGTTACATACAAAATCAGATAACCAAAACTGCTCAGCGCTTCAAACGTGGTCCCTTCTCCCATAATACCGTAGGCAGAACCTACGTTGCTCAAAAATACCACAACGGTCGCCATGGATTCCAGCATATCACTGCCAGTCAGGGAATACAGCATGGAAAGAGCAATAAATACAATAAAATAAAGGAAGAAGTAGCGGCCTACACCGATAATCGCCTGCACCGGCACCGGACGTCCGCTCATCGTGATTACACTGACCATCCTGGGATGAAGGGTACGTTTGATTTCCTGCCAGCAGACCTTTAATAATACAACCACACGGGACACCTTTACCCCGCCTGCAGTAGAAGCGGAGCAACCGCCGATAATCGCTGCGTAAAACAGCAGCAAACGACTAAATGCAGGCCAGTGGCTGAAATCCTGTGTTGCCAGACCAGCTGTACTCATGACGGCTGTCACCTGGAAAAAGGCATAGCGGAACGATTGGAAAATATCATAATAATGACTCCTCCAGAGATTCCAGGTCACCAGCAATCCGATTCCGATAATCAGTCCGAAATACCATCTTCGTTCCGTATCCCGCCAGAAAACATCCACACGTTTCTGCATCATACGGTAATACAGCACAAAGTTACAGCTTCCTAAAATCATAAACAGAATTAAAAAAAGCTCCAATGTAGGATTATTGCATTCCATGAGATAGGTCCGGTAGTGCAGATACCCGCTGGTAGAAATAGAAGTAGCCGCCAACTTTACCGCCATTTCCAGCGGCTGCCTGAGCAGCAGCAAAATGAGAGTCATCAGTATAGTCATGCCAACATATAAAAAAATCAGGACACGGACCGCTTCCCGGATATGAGGCATTGTACGTTCCGCCGAGTTTCCCTGCACTTCCGCCGAAAACAGGTTCGCCGCACTGGAACCTAACTGAGGCATAATTACAGCAAAAATAATGATGGCCCCGATACCGCCCAGCCACTGGCTGATATCATGCCATAACAAAAGGCTGGACGGATAGGGAGCGCCTTCCAATACAGAACTTACACCAGTAGTAGTCAGGGCAGAGGCACTTTCAAACAAAGCCTTTGGCACAGAAAAATCCCCTGAAGCAATATACGGAACAGCTCCTAAAATGCTGGTATAAAGCCAGGATAAACCTAAAAACACAGCACCGCCCCGAATCGACAGGCGCATCTTACGCTGCGAGAAGGTCGTCCGTAACGCGTAGGCGCCAAAGGCAAGGCCGATCAGAATCGTTCCCAAAAACGGGGCGACCATCTCCGGTTCCTGATTCACCGCATAGCCAAGAGAAGGCAGCATAGCTATTACCATTCCCAGGGACACGAGACCCGTCATGCGCAAAACCAATTTCTCTTCCATAGAATTGTTATCTCACAATCTTTAACATCAGTATCAGACCGTTTTGCTTCCGGCAAACATATCCATGACATCCTGGACTACTTCAGTCTGTGCAAAAACGATAGCCCTGTCGCCGGCATTCAGCATACTCTGCCCATTCGGAACCGAGGCTTCTCCTTTGTGCACGATGCCGCAAACCAGGCATTCACGGGGCAGTTTTGCCCGGATCAGTGTCTTCCCGTCCACTTTACATCCGGGTTGCACATTCAATTCCAAAGCTTCCGCTTTTGCCCCCTCTAAAAGTGCTACAGATACTAAGCCTCCCTGACGGACAAAGCGCATAACCTCTGCAGCACTTAACATGCGTGCGGATAACGCAATGTCTACACCGACTTTGGCCATTAAATCCACGTATTCGTTTCGCGCCACCCGTACAATAGTCTTTTTGGCGCCCAGATGTTTTGCCAGCAGTGCCAGTAATAAATTCAGTTTATCATCATCTGTCAGGCAGACGACACAATCCGCCTCCGTAATCCCTTCTTCCGTCAGCAGATCGATATCCGTTCCGTCTCCGCAAAGCACCAGGCCGTTATTCAGCTGCTCCGACAAAACCCGGCAGCGCTCCTTATCTTTTTCAATAACTTTTACAAAAACTCCCTGTTTTTCCAATAACTGTGCCAACATACGTCCGGCACGGCCCGCACCAATCAGAAGTACGCGCTCCAGCTTATCATAACGTGCCTCAAAATTAACTTCAAACTTTTTAATAACCTCCTGGCTGCCGACAAAATAGACGTTATCACCCGGTTCCAGGATATCGTCACCGTGGGGGATAATCATCTTATTCTTGCGGAAGATCATTGCAATCAGAATGCCGCCGGGCAGTCTCACATTCTTCAACGGAACACCCAGGAACTTAAAATCATTAGGAAGTCTGGCACCGAACATTCTTACCTTGCCATCTGCAAAATCATCCACATCCAACGCAGCAGGCGTCATCAATATATGACTGATTTCATTGGCCGTGATTCGTTCCGGATTTAAATTCAAATCCACGCCCAGCGTTTCATTCAATAACAGCGGCTCCGAATTCGTATACTCTTCGTTACGCACACGGGCAACCGTATGCCGGGCGCCAAACGCTTTCGCCATGCGGCAGGCTACCAGGTTTACCTCATCGCTGTCAGTTACGGCAATGAAAAAATCTGCACCTCGCACCTCCGGCATATCAAGGATATCCGGCGTACACCCGTTACCCTGAATAGTCAGAACGTCCAAGGAGTCTTTTACTACCTGACGGCGCTCATCATCCTGTTCCACCACCACAACATCGTACGAACCGTCAGCCAGCAGCTTGGCAATACTATAGCCCATCTTACCGGCACCAACTACTACAATACGCATAAAATCACCTGCTTACTTACTATAATCCTTTGAAAATCAAAATAGATTTAATAATTTAGAAGAAAAATGGACACAAATATACATGATAATTATACAACATTTGGATGATAAAAGAAATAACTACAAATAAAGATTCCAGATCAAAGCTGAATTTTTAACTATAAAACGGATTCATACATATTCACTTACTTTTACTTACGCAAAAAGCCCCCGCACGTGTTGTGCGGGGGCTTCTGTCTTAACCGGCAACAATCTATCCTCCCGGGCCGCTTCCAGCCAAGTACTTTCGACGCGTGAGAGCTTAACTG